>NZ_JBFAMH010000015.1:0-179540 GCF_040656475.1 Streptomyces sp. NPDC049915 | reverse complement strand
ATCACGGCCTCCGTGCGCAGCGGGTTGATCTCCGAGACGGCGCCGACGAACGTGGTCTTGCCCACGCCGAAGCCGCCCGCCACCACGATCTTCGCCGAGGTGGTCGAGCGACCCGCGGCCGTCGCCTGACCGCTAGAGCTTGCGAAGTCCACTGAGCACCCTTTCGAGCAGCGTCACGTCCGGAGCACCGGTGGCCTCGTCGCCGCCCGGCTGGTGGATCGCGACGAGACCGGCTTCGGCGAGGTCCGCGACCAGAATGCGGGCCACGCCCAGCGGCATGTTGAGCAGCGCGGAGACCTCCGCGACGGACTTCACCTCACGGCACAGATGGCAGATGCGCTGGTGCTCCGGGAGCAACCCCATGAGCGCAGCCGGGTCGGCCGTGGTGCTGATCAGCGCCTCGATGGCGAGCTGGTAGCGCGGCCGGGTCCGGCCGCCGGTCATGGCGTACGGCCTGACCAGCGGCTGGTCGCCCTCTTCCTCGTACGACCCTGCGTACGGATCATGATGGGCGGTGGGCGGGGTCATGGATCCTCCGGGCGAGACAGCAAGTCGGTCGGGCTGGCCGTCGGACGGGGCCGGTGGGGGGATTGTGGCGGCCGGACGGTTTTTCGGTGATGCGTATGGATCACGGGCCGGTCAGTGGAGCAGACTTCCTTGGAGCTCGGCGCGCAGGTCGGGCGTGAGCACCGCGCCCGCGCGGTCGACCAGGAGTGCCATCTCGTAGCCGACGAGGCCGATGTCGCACTCCGGGTGCGCGAGCACGGCCAGCGACGAGCCGTCCGAGACGGACATCAGGAACAGAAAACCCCGTTCCATCTCGACGACCGTCTGTGCCACGGTGCCGCCCTCGAAGATCCGTGAGGCACCGGCCGTCAGCGAGGTCAGCCCGGACGCGACGGCCGCCAGCTGGTCGGCACGGTCGCGCGGGAAGCCCTCGGACATCGCCAGCAGCAGACCGTCGGCGGACACGACGACTGTGTGGGACACCCCTGGGGTGTTGTCCACAAAGTTGGTGATCAACCAGTTGAGGTTCTGTGCCGCCTGGCTCATCTGGCTCAACTAACGCTCCTGCTGGTGAGTGGGGCTCGGGAAGCTGCCGGTCTGGCCGCTGCCGGCCTGACGGCCCTGAGCGATGCCCCGACGAAGATTGGTCAGCCGTCCGCGCACGTCCTGAGGCGCGCGCGAGACCTGCGGACCGGCCTGGTTCTGCTGTTGCTGAGCCGTGCCCGGCACGAGGTTCGCCCGGGGCACGCGGCGCGGCAGACCGGAGGTGGTGACCCCACCCGAGGCGGGCTGACGCACCCGCTCCGCCTGCCGGACGAGATCGTCGTTCGGCGAGCTGCGCCAGCCGCTCTGGGCCGGCCGCTGCTGCGGGGCAGCGGGAGCCGGCGCCTGCGGCTGCTGCGGGGCGGGAGCGGCGCTCTGCTGCTCCTCCTCGCGGCCGCCGCGGAACCAGTTGGTCTCCAGCGTGTCGTACAGCGGAGTACGGCCGTCACCCGGACCGCTGGCCGGCGGCAGCGCCTCCGGCTCACGCCGGACGGGACGCTGCTGCTGCGGGGCCTGCGGCTCGCCGTACGCGGGCCGCTGCTGCGGAGCCTGCTGCTGCGGGTAGCCGTAACCACCCGACTGCGGCTGCCCGAACGGGTCGCCGGCCGCGGGCTCCGGGCCCGCGGGCAGGGCGTGCCGGCCCGTGGTGGAACCGTCGTGCTGCGGCGCCGGGAACTGGCCGGTGGAGCCGTCGTACGCCTGCGGCGTCGCGAACCGGCCCGTGGCGGGCCCGGAGTCACGGCCGTCGGGGGCGCCGAAGATGTCGGAGCGGACGAACGGGTCGCTGCCCTGGCCACCGCTCGGACGCGGCGCGCCGAAGTCCGGCCGGGCGAACTCGGAGGTGCCGCCCGGGCCCTGCGCCTCGTCCCCGCGGCCCACGACCGGGATCTCGGCGGTGGCGCCGGGACCCTGACGGTCGTCGATCCGCGGCATCCGCGAGGTCTGCGCGACCTCCGGCTCCTCGTGGCCGCGCGGGGTGTCCAGCGAGGCACGCGACACCGGCGGCTCGCCGCTCTGGTCGCTCCAGCTCGGCGTACGCGGCTGCTGAGGGGCGCTGCCGGGCAGCTCGGCCCGGGCACCACCGCGCGCCGGCAGCTGCGGACGGCGACGCCGGCCGCCCTTCTCCGCGCCCGCGTCGTCGGCGGGGCGCTGCGCCGGCGCCGGGCCGCGCGAGGGACCGAAGGGGTCCTGGCCGGGCGTACCCGGACCGGCGGCCTGCAGACCCTGCGGCGCGGCCGGCTGACCGAAGGGGGCACCCGTACCGGCCGGCGCGGGCCGGCCCTGCTGCGGGCCGCCCTGCTGCTGCGGACCGCGGGGAGCGGCCGGCGCACCCGGGCGGGAGCCGTCCCGGCCGGGCAGCGCGGCACGCGGCCCCTGGCCGGCGCCCAGCAGACCGCCGTTGCCGGCACCCGGGCCACCCGCGGACGGCGAGGCGCCGAAGGCTCCGGCGCCCTGGCCGCCACCGTGCTGCGCGGCGGCCTGGCGGCGTGCGGCGGCCGCACCGGCGGCGGCCTGCGCGGCGGCGGGACCGCCGGTGGAGCCCTGGCCGGGCTTCGGCGGCTGCGGCTTCCTGCCGCCCTGCGCCACGTCGACCGGCAGCATGACCAGCGCGGTCGTACCACCGGAGTCGGACGGGCGCAGCTGGATGCGGATGCCGTGGCGCTGCGAGAGGCGGCCGACCACGAACAGACCCATGCGGCGGGAGACGGAGACGTCCACGGTGGGCGGCGAGGCGAGCCGCTCGTTGATCGCGGCGAGGTCCTCGGGGGAGAGGCCGATGCCGGTGTCGTGGATCTCGATCAGCACGCGGCCGTCGGGCAGCGCGTGACCGGTGACCTTGACCTTGGTCTGAGGGGAGGAGAACGAGGTCGCGTTCTCCAGCAGCTCGGCGAGCAGGTGCACGAGGTCGTTGACGACCCGGCCGGCGACCTCGGTCGTCGGCACGGAGGCCAGCTCGATGCGCTCGTACTGCTCCACCTCGGACGCGGCGGCGCGCAGCACGTCGACCAGCGGAACCGGGCGGGTCCAGCGCCGGCCGGGCTCCTCACCCGCGAGGACGAGGAGGTTCTCGCCGTTACGGCGCATACGGGTGGCGAGGTGGTCCAGCTTGAACAGCGAGGACAGCTGGTCCGGGTCGGCCTCGCGGGACTCCAGCTCGGAGATCAGCGACAGCTGGCGCTGGATCAGACCCTGGGAGCGGCGCGAGAGGTTGGTGAACATCGCGTTGACGTTGCCCCGCAGCAGGGCCTGCTCGGCGGCGAGGCGCACCGCCTCGCGGTGCACGTCGTCGAAGGCCGCGGCCACCTGGCCGATCTCGTCGCGGGAGTGCACACCGACCGACTCGACGGAGGTGTCGACGTCCTGCGGGTCCGACTCCGACAGCTGCTTGACCAGCTCGGGCAGGCGGTCCTGGGCGACCCGGGTGGCGGTCTCCTGGAGCCGGCGCAGCGAGCGGATCATGGACCGGGCCACGACGAACGCGCCGACCAGCGACACACCGAGGACCAGCAGGATCAGCGCACCCGAGATGATCGCCTCGCGCTCGGAGTCGCTGCGCAGCTCACGGGCCTTCTGCTCCATCTCGCTGAGCAGGGTCAGCTCGATGTTCGACATCTGCTGGAGCTTGGTGCCGCTGTCGTCCAGCCAGTCCTTGTACGACCGCTTGTCGAGCTTCTTCAGACCACCGATGTCCTGGACCGCACGGTTCGCGTAGGTGTCGGCGTCCTCGATGATCGGGTTGCCCTCTTGGATGGGCTTGAGCAGTTCCTCGGCGTTCTTGTCGCCGTAGATGCTGCGGAACGTGCTCAGTTCCGACTTCTGGCCCTCGGTCGCCGACTCGGCGTAGTTGCGGTCGTTCTCGGAGAGGTCGCCGTAGGTGGTGTTGCTGGCGGGCAGGGCGGCCGCGATGACCGCGCGCTGCATGGAGGCGTACTCCTTGGCGGAGGAGAACGCGGCCAGTGCACGGGTGCGCTGGATCATCTCCGGGTTGCTGGTGGCCTCGGCCATGTCCTGGGACAGGTCCAGCAGGTGGGTGATCAGCCGGTGGTAGGCCTCGACCGTCTGCGAGGAGTTGCTCTGGGAGGTGTAGGCCTCCTGGCGGATCCTGCCGAGGGTGTTCAGGTCTCGGGCGATGGCCACGACGCTCTCGCGGACACCCTGCAGGTTGCCGTCCTCGACCTGCTCCGAGGCGTCGATGAAGTTGTCCTTGGCACGGTCGGTCTTGTCCCGCAGCCCCTTGACGGTGGGGTCCTCGGCCTTGGAACCGTGCGCCAGCGGACCGGCGGACTCGTCGCGCTCCTCCTGGAGCGCCGCGGCCAGCTCGGTGGCCTGCTTGGTCATCTCGGTCAGCAGCTTCATGTTCTCGAGCTGCTGGATGTTGTCCATCGACTCGCTGATGCGCAGGGCGCCCAGGGTGGTCGCGGCGACCACGGGGAGCGCGAGCAGCGACACCAGTCGGGTGGAGATGCGCCAGTTGCGCAGGGCTATGCGCGTGCCGGGGCCGGAGGGGCCCTGCGGCGGCTTGACCTTGGGGGTGGTGGGGCTGGGAGCCGACACGGTCACCCCCGGACGCCCGGGGCGTTCACCGCCGTCGCCGGACGGGGCCGCCTGGCCCGGGTTCTGGGCGTGCTGGGGCGAGGAGCTGACGGCCATCGGGCCAGTCCCGCCGTGCGGCTCCGGCTCCGCCGAAGCGCTGCCATCCCTCTTGAAACGTCCCTGCACTAGCGTCGCAACCTCTGGACCAGGCGTTCCTCCGCAGATACGGAGGAACGGTGTCGGCGTCTTGGGAGATCGCCCTGAATGCGTCTCCCGGGTGGTCGTGAGTGACCGGCGCTGGACTTCCCCTCTCGCCGCCCACCTTGTCGGGAGCGACGCTGCTTCGCGCTCCCTGTGCGCCGGCTCGATCCTGCGGCGGTCCGTGGCATTCCAGCACAGTGCAGGATCTCCAACAAGGTTCGTGGGTCGTTGTGTGACGTCCGTGACAGCACGTGAGGGCCGGGTTACCAAGTGTGGAAAGTGATCCCGGGCGAATCGGGCGTATCCGAGCGAGTCGGCGGGACGGGGCTGGTGTCCCAGTCGCCATGATCAGGAGCGGAATGAGGGCTTCAGGGGCGCAATGTCCGTTTCGATGGGGTGATCCGCAGGTCGGAATTGACCGGTTTGAGCTGTGACTCGTGAGCAAACTCACACGAGGATCATGTGGTCTTCACGTCTTCGACGGGAATGCGCACGTTTGGCCTCGTGCTTGACAAGAGGTGACGTTCTGACAATCCGCGCGTGAGGTAGCTTTGGGCCCCTCCCAGCGCCCCGAGACGAACAGGTCTTGTTAACCGTGAAGACGACGATGATGTTCCACACGCTTGCCAACCCGCGGCGCACGACGCTGGCGCACCTGAAGGACGCCGACGAGCTGCAGATCCCCGAGCAGCCGGAGCACTCCATCGATCTGCCGGCGCAGACCGCCAACCCGCGGCGCACGGTCCTCATGGACGTCCCCGTGACCGCCGCGCACTGAGCGCACAGCCGCGACCCGGCAGCAAAGGGCGCCCGCACCGAGCGGGCGCCCTTCGTCGTACACGGGACGGCACGGGATGCACGCGAACCCCGGGGACCGTGCGCGAGGTTCCGGCCTGTCCACCGCGTTAGCCTGGAGCGTCAGACTCCAGCCAGCTCAGTGACAAGTTAAGGGGCGCAAGGATCCCGTGCGCATCGCCAGGTTCTCCATCGACGGGAACGTCGCCTTCGGCGCGGTCGAAGGCGGCAAGCCGGACGAGCTCGTCCTCGACATCATCAAGGGCATCCCGTTCGCGGACTTCGAGCTCTCCGGCACCAAGGTGCCGCTGAGCAAGGTGCGGCTGCTGCCCCCCGTGCTGCCCAACAAGGTCGTCGCCTTCGGCCGCAACTACGCCGAGCACGCCCGTGAGCTGGGCAACGAGGTGCCGGACGCCCCCTTCGCCTTCTTCAAGCCGTCCACCTCGGTGATCGGCCCCGGCGACGCGATCCAGTACCCGCCCTTCACCGAGGACCTCCAGCACGAGGCCGAGCTGGCCGTCGTCATCGGCCGTATGTGCCGCGAGGTCCCGCGCGAGCGGGTGGCGGACGTGATCTTCGGCTACACCTGCGCCGTCGACGTCACCGCCCGGGACGTCCAGCGGCGCGAGAAGCAGTGGGCGCGGGCCAAGGGCTTCGACACCTCCTGCCCGCTCGGCCCCTGGGTCGAGACGGACCTGGACCTCGCGACCGCGTCCGACCTGACGATCCAGCTCACGGTCAACGGCGAACAGCGCCAACTGGGCCGCACGAGCGAGATGATCCACTCGATCGAGGATCTGATCGTCAACATCTCCGAGGCCATGACGCTGCTGCCCGGCGACGTCATCCTCACCGGCACCCCGGCAGGGGTCGGCTCCCTGAACGTCGGCGACGAGGTCGCCGTCACCATCGAAGGCATCGGCACTCTCACCAACAAGGTTGTCAAGCGTGGCTAGCGCACCCTCCCCCAAGCTCTCGGCTTCGCTCGAGCAGGGGGTACCCCCATCCCCCGTACGCGTCCGTTTCTGTCCCTCGCCCACCGGCAACCCCCACGTGGGCCTGGTCCGCACCGCCCTGTTCAACTGGGCGTTCGCCCGGCACCACCAGGGCACGCTGGTCTTCCGCATCGAGGACACCGACGCGGCCCGCGACTCCGAGGAGTCCTACAACCAGCTGCTCGACGCGATGCGCTGGCTCGGCTTCGACTGGGACGAGGGCCCCGAGGTCGGCGGCCCGCACGCGCCCTACCGGCAGTCGCAGCGCATGGACCTGTACAAGGACGTCGCGCAGAAGCTCCTGGACGCCGGCCACGCCTACCACTGCTACTGCTCCCAGGAGGAGCTGGACACCCGCCGCGAGGCCGCCCGCGCCGCCGGCAAGCCCTCGGGCTACGACGGCCACTGCCGCGACCTGAGCGCCGAGCAGGTCGAGCAGTACCGGGCCGAGGGCCGCGCCCCGATCGTCCGCTTCCGCATGCCCGACGAGACGATCACCTTCACCGACCTGGTGCGCGGCGAGCTGACCTTCACCCCGGAGAACGTGCCGGACTACGGCATCGTGCGCGCCAACGGCGCCCCGCTGTACACGCTGGTCAACCCGGTCGACGACGCCCTGATGGAGATCACCCACGTCCTGCGCGGCGAGGACCTGCTCTCCTCCACCCCGCGCCAGATCGCGCTGTACAAGGCGCTGATCGAGCTGGGCGTCGCCAAGGACACCCCCGCCTTCGGTCACCTGCCCTACGTGATGGGCGAGGGCAACAAGAAGCTGTCCAAGCGCGACCCGCAGTCGAGCCTGAACCTCTACCGCGAGCGAGGCTTCCTGCCCGAGGGCCTGCTCAACTATCTGTCCCTGCTGGGCTGGTCGCTCTCCGCGGACCAGGACATCTTCTCCATCGAGGAGATGGTCGCCGCCTTCGACATCCCCGACGTCAACCCCAACCCGGCGCGCTTCGACCTGAAGAAGTGCGAGGCGATCAACGCCGACCACATCCGCATGCTGGACGTGAAGGACTTCGCCGAGCGCTGCCGCCCGTGGCTGAAGGCCCCCTTCGCCACCTGGGCGCCGCAGGACTTCGACGAGGCCAAGTGGCAGGCCATCGCTCCGCACGCGCAGACCCGCGTGAAGGTGCTGTCGGAGATCACCGACAACGTCGACTTCCTCTTCCTCGCCGAGCCGGTCTTCGACGAGGCGTCGTGGACGAAGGCGATGAAGGAGGGCTCCGACGCCCTGCTGCGCACGGCCCGCGAGAAGCTGGAGGCGGCCGACTGGACCTCTCCGGAGTCGCTGAAGGAGGCCGTCCTGGCCGCCGGTGAGGCGCACGGCCTCAAGCTCGGCAAGGCCCAGGCCCCGGTCCGGGTGGCCGTCACCGGCCGCACGGTCGGCCTGCCGCTCTTCGAGTCCCTCGAGGTCCTGGGCAAGGAGAAGTCGCTGGCCCGGATCGACGCGGCGCTGGCGAAGCTGGCGGCGTAGCGCGTACCCGCGTGACAGGGGCGGTGTCCGGCAAGCCCGGGTGCCGCCCCTGGCGTTTCGCTACCGTCGGCTCATGAGCATCCGAGCCGTCCTCTGGGACGTCGACGACACCCTCTTCGACTACACGAGCGCCGACCGCGCCGGCATGCGCGCGCACCTGGCCGCCGAGGGACTGCTCGGTGCCTTCGGTACGGCGGAGCAGGCGCTCGCGCTCTGGAGGCGGGCCACCGAGCTGCACTGGGCGCGCTTCGCGGCCGGGGAGGCGACCTTCGAGGCGCAGCGCCGCGACCGGGTGCGCACGTTCCTGGGCGCGGAACTGACCGACGCGGAGGCCGACGACTGGTTCCGGCGTTACGTCGGTCACTACGAGTCCGCCTGGGCCCTCTTCCCGGACGCCGTGCCCGCCCTGGACGCCCTCGCCGCCGGCTACCGGCATGCGGTGCTGTCCAACTCCAGCCTCGTCGTCCAGGACCGCAAGCTGCGCGTCCTCGGCGTCCACGGCCGCTTCGAGACCATCCTGTGCGCGGCCGAGCTGGGCGTGTCCAAGCCCGAGGCGGCCGCCTTCCACGCGGCCTGCGCGGCCCTGCGCCTCGCCCCGCACGAGGTGGCCTACGTCGGCGACCACCCGGACATCGACGGGCGGGGCGCGGCCGAGGCGGGCCTGCTGTCGGTGTGGATCGACCGTGACGGGGCGCCTACCGGCGGTGATGCGCCCCGGGGCCCGCACCGGATCTCGACCCTCGCCGAACTCCCGGCGGTGCTCGGCGCTGATACCCGTTTTGGAGCCCGGTCCACCTTCAGGTAATGTTCTTCCTGCGCCGCCGGGGAGCGGGCCGAAAGGCCGGGATCCGGGGGAGCAAAACTAGAACGAGATCCCCGCAGGGGCTTGAGTTCCAGTGGCCTATGGTGTAATTGGCAGCACGACTGATTCTGGTTCAGTTAGTCTTGGTTCGAGTCCAGGTAGGCCAGCTCGCAGAGCTTATCTGCAAAGCCCCCGTTGTGTAGCGGCCTAGCACGCTGCCCTCTCAAGGCAGTAGCGCCGGTTCGAATCCGGTCGGGGGTACTGATCTCGATCATGTCGGGATCGCTAGGGCCCCCGTTGTGTAGCGGCCTAGCACGCCGCCCTCTCAAGGCGGTAGCGCCGGTTCGAATCCGGTCGGGGGTACTGACTGGTCTAAACCATCATTGGTCTATGGTGTAATTGGCAGCACGACTGATTCTGGTTCAGTTAGTCTTGGTTCGAGTCCAGGTAGACCAGCTCGGACCTGCGGAAACGCAGTGTCCAGGCCCCCGTTGTGTAGCGGCCTAGCACGCCGCCCTCTCAAGGCGGTAGCGCCGGTTCGAATCCGGTCGGGGGTACAAGAAGAAGGCCCTTCGCTTCGGCGGAGGGCCTTCGTCGTGCCCGGCGCCGCAGCAGCGGCTCGTCCAGGGTCCGGCGCAACAACTCGGCACACGGTGCGAGCTCTTCGGCCCCCGTCGTAGCCGAGCCTGGGTCGGCCGGCCGTCGAAGAGGTCCCGCCGCGGCGTCGGGGCGGGACCTCTCCCTGTGTGGGCTGACCTCTACGGGTGTGGGGCCGACCTCAGCCCGTGCGGCGCAGGGCCTCGGACAGGCGGGCCGCGGCGTCGATGACGGCCTGGGCGTGCATACGGCCCGGGTGGCGCGTGAGGCGCTCGATGGGGCCGGAGACGGACACGGCGGCCACCACGCGGTTGGAGGGGCCGCGCACGGGCGCGGAGACCGACGCGACGCCCGGCTCGCGCTCACCGATCGACTGGGCCCAGCCACGGCGCCGTACGCCGGACAGGGCCGTGGCCGTGAAGCGGGCGCCCTGCAGGCCCCGGTGCAGGCGCTCGGGCTCCTCCCAGGCCATCAGCACCTGTGCCGACGAGCCCGCCTTCATGGTGAGCGTGGAGCCGACCGGGACCGTGTCCCGCAGTCCGGACAGGCGCTCCGCGGCGGCGACGCAGATACGCATGTCACCCTGGCGGCGATAGAGCTGCGCGCTCTCGCCCGTGACGTCACGCAGATGTGTGAGCACCGGGCCGGCGGTGGCGAGGAGACGGTCCTCACCCGCGGCCGCGGCCAGTTCTGCCAGCCGAGGGCCGAGAATGAAACGTCCCTGCATGTCACGCGCCACCATGCGGTGGTGTTCCAGTGCCACGGCCAGGCGGTGAGCCGTGGGTCGAGCCAGTCCGGTGGCCGCGACCAGACCCGCGAGGGTGGCCGGACCGGACTCCAGAGCGCTCAGGACGAGGGCCGCCTTGTCCAGAACGCCGACGCCGCTACTGTTGTCCATGCAACGATACTCGCGTCTCACTCTGTGAAACGCAAGTTCAATTTTCCGTGGAACCCGCCACTCTGGATGTCACGAAGGCACAGCGGCCCGCGATTCGACGGGCCTGGTGGCGGATGTCCGGTCGCAGGGGCGCGGGCAACGCCTCCTCAAGATCTCTAGTTGGGCCGGTGGACGTTTGCCGGTCGGAGGGAAAGCGATGGGTAGGACACTCGCGGAGAAGGTCTGGGACGACCACGTCGTCCGGCGCGCCGAGGGCGAGCCCGACCTCCTCTTCATCGATCTGCACCTGCTGCACGAGGTGACCAGCCCGCAGGCCTTCGACGGCCTCCGCAAGAGCGGCCGCCAGGTGCGCAGGCTCGACCTGACCATCGCCACCGAGGACCACAACACCCCGACCCTCGACATCGACAAGCCCATCGCGGACCCCGTCTCCCGGATCCAGCTGGAGACCCTGCGCAAGAACTGCGCCGACTTCGGGGTGCGGCTGCACCCGCTGGGCGACGTCGAGCAGGGCGTCGTGCACGTCGTCGGCCCGCAGCTGGGCCTGACCCAGCCCGGCACCACCGTGGTCTGCGGTGACTCCCACACCTCCACGCACGGCGCCTTCGGCGCGCTGGCGTTCGGCATCGGCACCTCGCAGGTCGAGCATGTGCTGGCCACCCAGACGCTGCCCATGGCCCGCCCGAAGACCATGGCGATCACGGTCGACGGCGAACTGCCCGAGGGCGTCACCGCCAAGGACCTGATCCTGGCGATCATCGCGAAGATCGGCACCGGCGGCGGCCAGGGCTACATCCTGGAGTACCGCGGCTCCGCCATCGAGAAGCTCTCGATGGAGGCCCGGATGACCATCTGCAACATGTCGATCGAGGCCGGCGCCCGCGCGGGCATGATCGCCCCCGACGAGACCACCTTCGCGTACCTCAAGGGCCGTCCGCACGCCCCCGAGGGCGCCGACTGGGACGCCGCCGTCGCGTACTGGAAGACGCTGCGGACGGACGACGACGCCCAGTTCGACGCCGAGGTCGTCATCAATGCCGCCGAGCTGTCCCCGTTCGTCACCTGGGGCACCAACCCGGGCCAGGGCGCGCCGCTTTCCGCGTCCGTCCCCGACCCGGCTTCGTACGAAGACCCTTCGGAGCGCTTCGCCGCCGAAAAGGCCCTGGAGTACATGGGGTTGGAGGCCGGTCAGCCGCTGAGCTCCATCAAGGTGGACACCGTCTTCGTAGGCTCCTGCACCAACGGCCGCATCGAGGACCTGCGCGCCGCGGCCGACCTGCTGCGGGGCCGCAAAGTCGCCGACGGGGTACGGATGCTGGTCGTCCCGGGCTCCGCGCGGGTGGGTCTGCAGGCCGTCTCCGAGGGTCTCGACGTGGTCTTCAAGGAGGCCGGCGCCGAGTGGCGGCACGCGGGCTGCTCCATGTGCCTGGGCATGAACCCCGACCAGCTGGCCCCCGGTGAGCGCTCGGCGTCCACCTCCAACCGCAACTTCGAGGGCCGGCAGGGCAAGGGCGGCCGCACCCACCTGGTGTCGCCGCAGGTCGCGGCCGCGACCGCGGTGCTGGGCCACCTGGCCTCGCCCGCCGACCTGACCGACGCCGAGACCCGTACGCCCGCTGGAGTCTGAGGATCATGGAAGCTTTCACCACGCACACCGGCCGGGCCGTCCCGCTGCGCCGCAGCAACGTGGACACCGACCAGATCATCCCCGCCCACTGGCTCAAGAAGGTCACCCGCGACGGGTTCGAGGACGGGCTGTTCGAGGCCTGGCGCAAGGACCCCGAGTTCGTGCTGAACCGTCCCGAGCGGCAGGGCGCCACCGTCCTGGTCGCGGGCCCGGACTTCGGTACCGGCTCCTCCCGTGAGCACGCGGTGTGGGCGCTGCAGAACTTCGGCTTCAAGGCGGTGATCTCCGCCCGCTTCGCCGACATCTTCCGCGGCAACTCGCTGAAGAACGGCCTGCTCACCGTGGTCCTGGACCAGAAGATCGTGGACGCGCTGTGGGAGCTGGTCGAGAAGGACCCGACCGCTGAGGTCACCGTGGACCTTCAGGCGCGTGAGGTGCGCGCCGAGGGCATCACCGCCTCCTTCGAGCTGGACGAGAACTCCCGCTGGCGGCTGCTGAACGGTCTGGACGACATCTCCATCACGCTGCAGAACGAGGCGGACATCGCCGCGTACGAGGCGAAGCGGCCGTCCTTCAAGCCGCGCACCCTCCAGGTCTGAACCATCGGCCCGTCCCGCGCCCGCTGAGGGTCGGGTTTCGGCCACCGCATCACCCCGCCTGTACCCCCGATCGGCCCGATCGGGGGTACAGGCGTTTTTGGGTCCGTACGGCGCCGGCCGGCGGTCGGTGGCGGTTCAACTTCCCACGTTACGGCGGTGGTTGCTGGGGTATCCGAGGCTCAGGAACGCGTCTTCGCGGTGCGCCCGGACGGCTGTTGGAGGCGGCAGTTGCCCCCTGCGCGGGCGACAACTCGCCCCAGATGGCACAATCTGTGCATGGAACACGACGGCCAACTCGAGCTCTATGCGGCGGTCGCGGACCAACTGAAACAAGCGCACGCGAGGGTGCGCGCACTGCAAGTCCCGGAGGGCGTACGGATGGCGCTGACCCGGAAGCTGCTGGTCATTACGGCCGCGGCCAAACACGATCTTGCCGGTGCGACAAGGCGGCTGGAGCGGTTCATGGCGGATCTCGATGCGGGGCGCGTCCCCGAAGAGGACGACTGAACACATCCGCGATCGCCGAGTTCGTTGCGGCACAAGGGTGAGAAGCCCGTTTCGTGTTTGATTTGCGGTATATATCTGCCTAACGTGCGAAAAAGCTTGAACACTTTCGTTCTGGCGATGTCTCCGAAGGGGAAGACGTGAACAAGGCGCAGCTCGTAGAAGCGATTGCCGACAAGATGGGTGGCCGCCAGCAGGCCGCCGATGCTGTCGACGCGGTCCTGGACGCCATCGTCCGCTCGGTCGTCGGGGGCGACCGGGTCTCGGTCACCGGGTTCGGTTCCTTCGAGAAGGTCGACCGGCCGGCCCGCTACGCCCGTAACCCGCAGACCGGCGAGCGGGTTCGGGTCAAGAAGACCTCCGTTCCGCGCTTCCGCGCGGGTCAGGGCTTCAAGGACCTGGTCAGCGGGTCGAAGAAGCTCCCGAAGAACGACATCGCGGTCAAGAAGGCCCCCAAGGGCAGCCTGTCCGGCCCGTCGGCCACCATCGCCAGGCCCGCGGGCAAGAAGGCCGCGGCCAAGAAGGCGACGACGGCGGCCGCGAAGAAGACCACCACCGCGAAGAAGGCGGCCCCGGCGAAGAAGACCGGCACGGCCGCCACGAAGAAGACCACGGCCAAGAAGGCGCCCGCGAAGAAGACCACGACGCCGGCCGCCAAGAAGACGACCGCGGCGAAGACCACGGCCGCCAAGAAGACCACGGCGAAGAAGGCCCCGGCGAAGAAGGCGACCGCCAAGAAGGCGCCCGCCAAGAAGTCGTCGGCGCGCAAGACCGCCGCGAAGAAGACCACCGCGCGCTAGGAGGCGACCGCACGGGTTACTCACGCGCCGGGCCGGACTCCCTGACGGAGTCCGGCCCGCGGTGTGTTGTGGACCTGGTGTCCTGGTGGCGGCGCCGCTTTGGGACGGGACGGCCCGACCGGGGCCCCTTACGCCCATGGTGGACGCGGCCGGTGTCAGAACGTCTGCAGGGTCACCAGCGTGATGCGGCGGGAGACGCCTTCACCTTCCGTTTCGATACGGACCCGTTGGCCGGGGCGCAGCAGGCGCAGGCCGCCCGCGTCGAAGGCCGGGGCGTCGAAGGGCACGGGGGTGCCGTCGTCGAGGAGCACCTGGCCGCAGCGGGTCTCGGGGTCGTACGTGTATGCGGTGGCCTGCATGACGGTCAGCCTACTGCCCGGGGATCAGCAGCCGCGCGGCCGCCGCGGCCGTCCGGGGGCCCACGCCGAGGGAGAGCGCGGCGCGCAGGTCGTCGCCGGTGTCCACGTCCTGGCGTACGGAATCGACCCGATCCAGGGGCAGCTCGACCGCGCCGGACGCGCGGTGGCGGGCACGGGAGCGAGCGCCGAATGCCGGCTGCAATTCCTGTCCGGCACCGGCCGACAGGAGCGTGGTGCCGATTTCCGCGGCGTCCGGGAGAAATGCGCGCGGGAATGGGGCGGCCGTATCGAGGACCCGGGCCAATTCCAGCGGGCGCAGGGCCGGCAGGTCGGCGTTCAGGGCCGCCACGGGAGTTCGGGGGCGCTCGGCGCGTACGACCGCCGTCGCGTGCGCCAGCGCCGCGTTCAGGCCGGCGGAAGGGGTGTCGGGGACGATACGGGCGCCCAGGGCCGCCAGCTCACGGCCGGCCAGGGCGTCGTTCGTGACGACCACCACATCACCCACCGCGTCGCAGGCCAGCGCCGCCGCGACCGTGTCCTGGGCGAAGGCGAGCGCGAGGCCCGGGCGCACCCCGTCCCCGGCCGTGTCCGCGAGCCTGCTCTTGGCCCGCGCCAGAGGCTTCAGGGGGATGACCAAGGTCCACTGCACCGGCGTACCGTCCCTCTCGTGTCCTGGTCATTGTCGCCGGGCCATCTCGTCGGCGGGACGGCGGGGCGTACGGTGTTCTCGACAGACCGGCGGCCCGGGGCGACACTTGTGCGGCCCCACGGGCCCCGGTGGCAAGCCCTAGAGGAAGGTGTCCGCGTGCCCCGCCGCAGAATCGGCTTCTGGTACCGCTTCGCCGCGGTGATCTGCAAACCACCGCTGGTGTTTCTGCTCAAGCGGGACTGGCGCGGAATGGAGAACATTCCGGCCGACGGCGGATTCATCACCGTGGTGAACCACAATTCGCACGTCGATCCCTTCGCATACGCCCACTACCAGTACAACACCGGCCGGGTCCCGCGATTCCTGGCCAAGAGCGGGCTTTTCAGGAAGGGCTTCGTCGGCGCCGCCATGCGTGGCACCGGCCAGATCCCCGTCTACCGCGAGTCCACCGACGCGCTCAGCGCCTTCCGGGCCGCGATCGACGCCGTGGAGCGCGGCGAGTGCGTCGCCTTCTACCCCGAGGGCACCCTCACCCGCGACCCCAACGGCTGGCCCATGACGGGCAAGACGGGCGCCGCGCGCGTCGCGCTGCAGACCAGGTGCCCGGTCATCCCGGTCGCCCAGTGGGGCTGCAACGAGCTGCTGCCGCCGTACGCCAGGAAGCCGGACCTCTTCCCGCGCAAGACCCACCACGTGCTGGCCGGGCCGCCCGTGGACCTCTCCCGCTTCTACGGCAAGGAGATGACCGCGGAGGTGCTGAAGGAGGCCACCGAGGTGATCATGGCGGCCATCACCCGCCAGCTGGAGGAGATCCGCGGCGAGCAGGCGCCCGCCACGACGTACGACCCGCGCCGCGAGCGCATCGAGCAGCGCCGCCGCACCCAGGCCCAGGCCGAGGCGCGGGCGCAGGACAAGCAGGCGGAAGGGCAGGGCACGTGAGCAAGCCGGTCACGCCGGTCAAGGCAGCCGTCTTCAGCGCCGGTTCATGGGGCACCGCCTTCGGCATGGTGCTCGCCGACGCCGGGTGCGAGGTCGTGCTGTGGGCGCGACGCCCCGAGGTCGCCGAGGCGATCAACTCCACCCGGACCAACCCCGACTACTTCCCCGGCGTGCAGCTGCCCGAGAACCTGCGCGCCACCACCGACCCCGCCGAGGCCGCCGCCGGCGCCGACTTCACCGTGCTGTCGGTGCCCTCCCAGACGCTGCGCGCCAACCTCGCCGAGTGGACCCCGCTGCTCGCCCCGCGCACCGTCCTGGTGTCGCTGATGAAGGGCGTCGAGCTGGGCACCACCATGCGGATGAGCGAGGTCGTCGAGGACGTCGCCAAGGTGGGCCCGGAACGCGTCGCCGTGGTCACCGGGCCCAACCTCGCCCGTGAGATCGCCGCCCGCATGCCGGCCGCGGCCGTCGTCGCCTGCACCGACGAGGCGGTCGCGCAGCGCCTGCAGACCGTCTGCCACACGCCGTACTTCCGGCCGTACACCAACACCGACGTCGTCGGCTGCGAACTGGGCGGTGCCGTCAAGAACGTCATCGGGCTCGCCGTCGGCATCGCCGACGGCATGGGGCTCGGCGACAACGCCAAGGGCTCGCTCATCACCCGCGGCCTCGCCGAGACCACCCGGCTGGGCCTGGCGATGGGCGCGGATCCGATGACGTTCTCCGGACTGGCCGGTCTCGGCGACCTGGTGGCCACCTGCTCCTCGCCGCTGTCGCGCAACCACACCTTCGGCACCAACCTCGGCAAGGGCATGACCCTGCAGGAGACCATCGCGGTCACCCGGCAGACCGCCGAGGGCGTCAAGTCCTGCGAGTCGGTGCTGGATCTGGCCCGGCGGCACGGCGTCGACATGCCGATCACCGAGACCGTCGTGTCCATCGTGCACGAGGGCAAGTCCCCGGTGGTCGCCCTCAAGGAGCTCATGTCGCGCAGCGCCAAGCCCGAACGGCGCTGAACGGCCCCGTCCGCGCGACGCTGCGCGACCGACCGAGGGACACGGAGTCACGGCGGCCCGGTGGGCGCTGACTCGGGGAATACCAACGGGTACTCTCAACGCGATATGAGCACCGAGAACCTCCCCCAGAGCCCTGAGCAGCCGTCCCGCAAGCCGCGCGTGGCCGTCGTGTTCGGCGGACGCAGCTCCGAACACGGGATCTCCATGGTCACGGCCGGCGCCGTCCTGAGCGCCATCGACCGGACGCGGTACGACGTCCTGCCGATCGGCATCACCCGGGAGGGCCGTTGGGTGCTGACGGCCGACGAGCCCGAGCGGATGGCCATCGCCGACCGCCGCACCCCCGAGGTCGAGGACATGGCGGAGCCCGGCGACGGCGGCGTGGTGCTCCCCGTCGACCCCGCCAGCCGCGAGGTCGTCTACAGCGAGCCCGGCTCGGTGCCCAAGGCGCTCGGCGAGGTCGACGTGGTCTTCCCGGTGCTGCACGGCCCGTACGGCGAGGACGGCACCCTGCAGGGCCTGCTGGAGCTGTCCGGGGTGCCGTACGTGGGCTCGGGCGTGCTCGCCTCGGCCGTCGGCCAGGACAAGGAGTACATGAAGCGGGTGTTCACCTCCTTCGGGCTCAAGGTCGGCCCGTACGTGGTGATCCGGCCCCGCGAGTGGGAGCGGGACACCTCCGCCGCCCGCAAGAAGATCGTCGACTTCGCCGGTGAGCACGGCTGGCCGCTGTTCGTGAAGCCGGCGCGCGCCGGTTCGTCCATCGGCATCACCAAGGTGGACGACCTCTCCGGCCTGGACGAGGCCATCGAGGAAGCGCAGCGGCACGACCCGAAGATCCTCGTCGAGGCGGCCGTGCGCGGCCGGGAGATCGAGTGCGGCGTGCTGGAGTTCGAGGACGGCCCGCGCGCGTCGGTGCCGGCGGAGATCCCGCCGCCGGACGCCCACGCGTACTACGACTTCGAGGCCAAGTACATCGACTCCACGCCCGGCATCGTCCCGGCGCCGCTCACCGACGAGCAGACCGCCGAGGTGCGGCGGCTCGCGGTGGACGCCTTCGACGCGGCGTCCTGCGAGGGCCTGGTGCGCGCGGACTTCTTCCTCACCGAGGACGGCGAGTTCGTCATCAACGAGATCAACACGATGCCCGGCTTCACGCCCATCTCGATGTACCCGAAGATGTGGCAGGCCACCGGTGTCGGCTACGCCGAGCTGGTCGACCGCCTCATCCGTGCGGCCCTGCGCAGGCCGACGGGCCTGCGCTAAGGCCCTGTCGTTTGGATCATCCCGGCGTCGCGGGGTCTGGCACGCACTCCCCCGAGCTCTTCGAGCAGGGGGGACCCCCAGCCGCGTTGTCGTCGGTTGCCAACCCCCCCCGAGCTCTTCGAGCAGGGGGGACCCCCACCGCGTTGGCGCCCTCCTCCGCCTTGCAGCTGCACGCACCAGACCCCGCTCGGGTCGGCCGCAACGCACCGCACCTCACAGCCGGCCTGATCCAAACGACAGGGCCCAGTTCCTCCGGGCGCTCAGTCGGCGATCCCCTCGGGGATCGCCTTCTTCATGGCCGGGGCCAGGTCGACGAGTACCGACGAGGTGTCCCGGCCCTTGGGCACGCTCACCTCGACGTAGGCACGACGGTTGGCGGTGGTGAACCGGTACGCGCCGTCGTCCTGCTTCTCCATGAGCCAGTCGACGCCGTCCACGCCGCCGGCGACCGCGTCGGGGTCACCGCCCTCCGAGACCTTCGGGTCGGTCATCTTCGCAGGCCGCTCGACACCGCACCGCAGTATGATCGCCGGGTCCCCCCAGCCCGCGGTCAGCGGTGACGCGGGGGTGGGGTCCCGGCGGTCCTGGTCGTCGACCCGGGACGGCAGCGCCCGGTCCAGCTCTCGGCAGAGCGCCGCGGTCTTCGCCGCCGGCGACGGAACCGCGACCGACGCGCTGTCGTCTGCGAAGGAGCAGCCCGCGACGCCGAGGAGCAGGGCGAGGGCGGGCAGGCCGAGGGGCCGGTGACGGAAGAAGCTCACCGGCCAAGGGTAGACGGGGGCTACAGATGGACGACCGGGCAGGTCAGGGTGCGGGTGATGCCGTCCACCTGCTGGACCTTGGCGACCACCATGCGGCCCAGGTCGTCGACGGTGTCGGCCTGCGCGCGCACGATGACGTCGTAGGGACCCGTGACGTCTTCGGCCTGGATCACTCCAGGGATCTTGCCGATCGTCTCGGCGACGGTCGACGCCTTGCCGACCTCAGTCTGGATCAGGATGTACGCCTGTACCACGGAACCTCCAGGGCGGCCACGAGGATCATGTGGGGAAAAGGAACGCCACGGTACCGCGTCGCCGCTCCCCGCGGGGAGACCTGCGGGAACCGGGCCTTGCGTGCCGGGGTGCGGACAGGGCGGACGAGGATGGCTGCAGGGACCGTTCACCGGGGGCCGGTCACATCGACCGGGCACCTGCGGCCGGTCACTTCGACGGTATCGAGGACACTGGTCCCGCGCGACCGGGCACGGACAACGTCAGCAGGGACGGAAGGGGAGCCAGGACAATGAAGGGCACTGTTGGTGAGCTCGGGGAGTTCGGGCTCATCAGGGAGCTCACCTCCCGTCTCACCACCACCCCGGCGGTCCGGGTCGGGCCCGGCGACGACGCCGCCGTGGTGGCCGCGCCCGACCGGCGGGTGGTGGCCAGTACCGACATCCTGCTGGAGGGCCGGCACTTCCGCCGCGACTGGTCCACGGCCTACGACGTCGGCCGCAAGGCCGCCGCGCAGAACCTCGCCGACATCGCCGCCATGGGCGCCGTCCCCACCGCGGTCCTGCTCGGCCTGGTCGTGCCCGCCGAACTGCCGGTGGCCTGGCCGACCGAGCTGATGGACGGCATCCGCGACGAGTGCCAGGTCGCGGGCGCCTCCGTGGTCGGCGGCGACGTCGTACGCGGCGACACGATCATGGTGTCGATCACCGCGCTCGGCGACCTGCGCAACCAGGAACCCGTCACCCGGGGCGGCGCGCAGCCCGGCGACCTCGTCGCCGTGACCGGCTGGCTCGGCTGGTCCGCCGCCGGGTACGCGGTGCTCTCCCGCGGTTTCCGCTCCCCGCGCGCCTTCGTCGAGGCCCACCGCCGCCCCGAGCCGCCGTACCACGCGGGTCCCGCGGCCGCGGCGCTCGGCGCGACCGCGATGTGCGACGTCAGCGACGGGCTGATCGCCGACCTCGGGCACATCGCCGAGGCCAGCAAGGTGCGCATCGACATCCGCTCCGGCGCCATCGACATCCCCACCCAGATGCACGACATCGGCCAGGCCGTCGGCGTCGACCCGCTCCAGTGGGTGCTGACCGGGGGAGAGGACCACGCGATCGTCGCGACGTTCCCGTCGGACGCCAAACTGCCCGCCCGCTGGAAGGTGATCGGCGAGGTGCTCAACCCCTCCGCGCTGCCCCAGGTGACCGTCGACGGCGCCGCCTGGACCAGCAAGGGCGGCTGGGACCACTTCGGGGACATCGAGTCATGACCGCGCCGCCCCGGGTGCTCACCGTGGCCGGCTCCGACTCCGGGGGCGGCGCCGGGATCCAGGCCGACCTGAAGACCATGCTGGCGCTCGGCACGCACGGCATGAGCGTGCTCACCGCCGTCACCGCGCAGAACTCCCTCGGCGTGCAGGGCGCCTGGGAGGTGCCGGTCGAGGCGGTGCGCGCGCAGTACCGCAGCGTCGTCGACGACATCGGCGTCCAGGCCGTGAAGACCGGCATGCTCGCCTCCGCGGAACTCGTCGAAACGGTCGCGGAGTTGCTCGCCGGCACCGACGCGCCCGCCGTCGTCGACCCGGTCGGCGTCTCCAAACACGGCGACGCGCTGCTGGCCGCCTCCGCGCTGGACTCCGTGCGCACCAAGCTGCTCCCGGCGGCCACCGTCGCCACCCCGAACCTCGACGAGGTCGCCGAACTCACCGGCGTACACGTCGAGTCGGAGGACGACCTGCGGCGCGCCGCGGCGGCCGTCCTGGCGTACGGGCCCCGCTGGGTGGTGATCAAGGGCGGGCATCTGGCCGGGGACGCCGTGGACCTGCTCACGGACGGCTCCGAGGAGTACTGGCTGCGCGCCCCGCGCCACGACAACCGGCACACCCACGGCACCGGTTGCACCCTCGCCTCCGCCATCGCCTGCGGCCTGGCCAAGGGACGGTCCGTGCCGGAGGCGGTCACGGCCGCCAAGGAGTACGTCACCGGGGCCATCGCCGCCGGCTTCGCACTCGGCGGCGGGATCGGGCCCGTGGACCACGGGTGGGCGTTCAGGAGCGGTACTGCCTGAGCGCCCCCGGGAGTGCTCACGCCGGGTATTCCCCGAGGTCGATGGCGGTCGCCGCCTTCTCCGTCAGCCGCTTGAAGAAACCGGCCAGCATCCGGGAGCTCAGCAGCCGGTACATGCGGTCCCGGCTGCGGATGCGGCGCTCGGTGGCCGGGGCGAAGAACGGGCCCGCGTTGCCGGAGATCTTCTGGCAGCCCCGGGCGAAGTCCCGGATGCGCGCCTCGTACCCGGCCAGCGCGACGCGCACGTCGCCGTCCGCCAGCGCCAGTTCCCCGGCCAGGACGTACGCGCCGACGACGGCCACGCCCGTGCCCATGCCGCCCATCGTCGCCCCGTACCCGGCGTCCCCGAGGAGCGCCACCCGGCCCTGCGTCAGCCGGTCGATGTGGATCTGCGCGATGGCGTCGAAGTACAGGTCGTCGGTCTCCCGAAGCGCCTTCAGCACCGCGGGTGTCTCCCAGCCCATGCCGGCGAACCGCTCGGTGAGGATCCGCTTCTGCGCCTCCACGTCCCGGCGGTCGTACGCCAACTCCTCGGACCGGAACACCAGCAGGGCGCCCGCCCGCTCCGGGTCGCCGTCGTAGTTGCCGACGACGACACAGCGGCCCGGCTCGCTGTACAGCCGGCCCGTGCGGTCCAGGCCCAGATGGTTGGGCACGGCGAAACCGGCCACGTAGTGGCCGAAGAAGCGCAGGTGGCGCGACTCGTCGCCGAAGACCAGGCGGCGGGTGTTCGAGTGCAGGCCGTCCGCGCCGACGACCAGGTCGAAGCGGCGGGGCGCGCCGTGCTCGAAGACGACGTCGACCCCGTCCGGGGTGTCGGTCAGCGCCGTGACCGAGTCGCCGAAGACGTACTCCACGCGGTCCTTGGTGCGTTCGTACATGATCCGGGACAGGTCGCCGCGGAAGATCTCCACGTCCCCGCTCATCATCTCCGCGGGCAGGTCCACGCGCGCCTTGCCGTCGGCGTCGACGACCGTCTGCCGGCCCATGCGGGTGCGGTGGGCGTGGACGTCGTCCCAGATGCCCATGGCGGTGAGCACCCGGCGGTGCACGTGCCCGCGGAAGTCGACGGCGAAGCCGCCGCCGCGCAGCGCGGGCGCCTTCTCGACGACCGTGACGTGCGCGCCGTACCGGGCGAGGTTGAGGGCGAGGGCCGGGCCGGCGACGCTCGCGCCGGAGATCAGGACGGTGAGACGGCTCAGGTTCTTCGTCATGCGAGGAGCCTCGCGGGCGGCGCTTACCGCCCGCCTACCGTGCGCTGACCGCCGCTGACCGCAGGCGCCGGCCCCGCTCGAAGGCCTCGTCGAAAGCCTCGGGCGACAGGCACGCACGCGTGCGCCGTGTCGTGCGTACGACGTCGGGGTCACCGTCCAGGCACAGGCCCCGCAGGCCGGCGGCGGCGCCCAGGAGTTCGGCGGCCTCCTGCGGCCGCGCGGCGAGATCGGCCAGGGCGTCGGCGACGTCCGCCGGCAGCAGCACGTCGGACGCCGAAAGGGCCTGGGCGCGGGCCTGGGCGAGCCAGTCGCGGCCAGCGCCGGTGTCGCCCTCGGCGGCGGCCGTCCGGCCCAGGCCGATCAGGATGCGCACCGTCTCGCCGACGCTGAACCAGGTGGCCGCGCACGCCTGCAGAGCGCTCTCGTAGTGGCCGCGTGCGCCTGATGTGTCACCGGCATGGCGGGCCGTGTCACCCAGGCCCCGCAGCGCGCCCGCCACCTTGTCGGCGGCACCGGCCGTGCGCGCCAGATCGCGGCAGCGGGCGAAGTGCGCGGCGGCCTCCTCGTGGGCGCCCAAGGCCAGCAGCACGTACGCCCGCCGGTGCAGCAGGTCCGCCGTCTCCTCGGGGGCGTCCAGCTCCCGCACATGGGTCAGGCCCTCGTCGAGCAGCGCGAGGGCACGCGCGTGTGCGCCGCGCGCGTGGGCGAAGCCGCCGAGCGGATCCAGGCAGTTGGCCATGCCCCAGCGGTCACCGGTCGCGCGAAAGCCCTCCCACGCGCGCGTGAAGACCTCCTCCGCCTCGTCCGCGCGCCCCGAGAACCACGCCTGGTAGGCGAGACCGAGGTCCAGCAGGGCCCGGCCCCACGGCTCGTCGCCGACCTGCACGCGTACGTGCGCGTCGACCGCGAGCTGGGGGCCGCCGGTGAGGGACCACAGCACCACCGTGAACGGCAGCCGGAGCGGCGTTCCGAGCGTCGCCATGACCGCGGCCGCCCGCGCGACGAGACCCGGGTCGGCCGGGTCGTCACCCTGCCCGGAGACGGCGTTCATCAGGCACAGCGCGTACTCCTCGGCCAGGCCGGCGGGCGGCTCGTCACCGACCGCCCCGAGCAGCGCCCGCGCCTGCCCCACCCGTTCACCGTGCAGGCCCCGCAACCGCCGGAACCAGGTCAGGGCGGCCATCAGGCGCAGCGCCTCGCGCGGGGCGGTGTCCGTCAGACGGCGCAGGGCCGCGTCCAGGTTCTCGTGCTCGGCGGCCAGCCGGGCCAGCCACGGCAGCTGTTCACCGCCGCGCAGATACGGCTGCGCGCGCTCGGCGAGCTGAAGGAAGTACGCGGCGTGCGCGTCCTTGAGCCCGGCCGCGCCGGTGAGGTGCTCGGCGCCGCCCGTCAGTTCCTCCGCCGCGAACGCGCGGATCGTCTCCAGCATGCGGTAGCGGCCGCCCGACACCTCCACGAACGACTTCTCCACGAGGGACGCCAGGACGTCCTCCGGGTACGGCACCGCGCACACCGCCGCCACCGCGTCCAGGGTGGCGCCGCCGCGGAACACCGTCAGCCGGCTCGCCAGCTCCCGCTCCTGCGCGTCCAGCAGCTCCCAGCTCCACTCCACGACCGCGCGCAGCGTGCGGTGCCGGGGCGCCTTGGCGCGGTCGCCGCGGGCCAGCAGCCGGAACCGGTCGTGCAGCCGCTCGGCCAGCTCCTGCGGCGACAGCGTGCGCAGCCGGGCCGCGGCCAGCTCGATCGCCAGCGGCAGCCCGTCCAGCGCCCGGCAGATCTCCGGCACGCGCGCGTGGTCGCCGTCGACGTCGGGGCGCACGGCACGCGCGCGGTCCAGCAGCAGCCGTACGGCCGGCTCCTCGGGCAGCGGCGGCACCGGGACCAGCACCTCGCCGGTGATGCCCAGTGACTCCCGGCTGGTCGCCAGGATCCGCACGCCGGGGCAGGCGCCCAGCAGCAGCGCGGCGGTCCGCGCGGCGGCCTCGATCAGGTGCTCGCAGTTGTCCAGCACCAGCAGCACCGCGCGGTCCTCCAGCGCGGCCAGCAGCCGGTCGGTGGCGTCCGTGGCGGGAGCGCAGAACCCGTCCCGCACCCCGAGCGCGGCCAGCAC
Source organism: Streptomyces sp. NPDC049915 (assembly GCF_040656475.1). Classification (NCBI taxonomy): domain Bacteria; kingdom Bacillati; phylum Actinomycetota; class Actinomycetes; order Kitasatosporales; family Streptomycetaceae; genus Streptomyces; species Streptomyces sp. NPDC049915. The sequence continues at coordinate 155,065 of NZ_JBFAMH010000015.1, read as the reverse complement.
GGCGTACGGGATCCGCTCGCCGTCGGCCAGCGGTGCCAGCTCCACCAGACAGACGTCCGGCGCGGTGCGGGCCGCCTCCAGGGCGAGCCGGGTCTTGCCCACACCGCCGGGACCGGTGAGCGTCACCAGCCGGGAGGCGGCGGACACCTCCGCGGTCCGCGCCAGCTCCTCTTCTCGGCCGATGAACCGGGTGAGCTGCGCCGGCAGCCGGGGCCGGGCGGGGGCGCCGGGGCGCGCCCGCAGCAGGTCCAGGTGGAGGGCGGACAGCTCGGGCGACGGGTCGGCGCCCAGCTCGTCGGCGAGGACGCCGCGCGCCTCCTCGAACACCGTCAGGGCCTCGGCGGGCCGCCCGCCCGCGTGCAGCGCCCGCATCAGCTGCCCGTACAGCCGCTCGCTCAGCGGGTGCTCCGCGACCAGCGCCCGCAGCTCCGGCACCAGCTCCGCCCCGCCCCCGCCCCCGAGATCGGCCTCGACGCGGTCCTGCACGACGGCCAGCCGCAGCTCCTCCAGACGGGTCCGCTCGGCGTGCGCGCCGGGCAGGTCGGGCAGCGCCGGGCCGCGCCACAGGGCGAGGGCGTCGCGCAGCACGGCCGCCGCCCGCGGATGGTCACCTGTGGCGAGGGCGGCACGTCCCTCGGCGGCGAGGCGGGCGAAACGGTGGGCGTCGACGGCGCCGGGGTCCACGGCCAGCCGGTAGCCGGCCCCGACGGCCTCGATGGCGGTGTGCGGGGCGAGACGCCGGCGGAGCCGGGAGATCTGCGACTGCAGCGCGTTCGCGGCCCCGGCGGGCGGCTCGGCGCCGTACAGGCCGTCCAGGAGACGGTCCGCCGGGACGGCGCGGCCGGCGTCGAGCAGCAGCAGCGTGAGCAGGGCGCGGGGGCGCGGGCCGCCGGGGGAGAGGGGAGTGCCGTCGTCGGTGAGGATCTCCGACGGGCCCAGGATGCCGAAGCGCATTCCCGGGATTCTGGCAGGCCGCAGCGGGGTGTGGGTACGGCAAAAAGCCGGCCCACCTGATGGTGGACCGGCTTTGTGCAGCGAACCGACAGTGGCCGCGCGCGGATGGGGGTCCCCCCTGCTCGAGCGGAGCCGAGCGTGGGGGAGAAGCGTCAGCGCGAGACCTTGCCGGCCTTGATGCACGAGGTGCAGGCGTTCACGCGCTTCGGCGTCCCACCGACCACGGTACGCACACGCTGGATGTTCGGGTTCCAGCGACGGGGCGTACGGCGGTGCGAGTGCGAGATGTTGTTGCCGAAGCCCGGCCCCTTGCCGCAGACGTCGCAGTTGGCAGCCACCGGTCACTCCAAAGACTTCAGATGCACTTACGGTTAATCCCGGCATGCCGGGACGGATCCTGCGATCGGTGAGTGATCTGAGATCTGAGTGGCGCTGCCAGGGGAATCAGCCCGATCGGATCGGGCAACCGGAGCAGCATACAACGACTGCGTCCGGACAACGAAACTACCATGGCGGCCCAGCGGCCCGCCCACGGCCCTCTTCCGGCAGGCGCCCGGCCTGGGTCTACGCTGCGTCCCACGTCCAGCAGCTCAGGGAGGCGCAGGTGGCGCAGGTGCCGCAGACATTCTTCGATGCTCTCGCGGTGCGCACGTGGTGCTCCCTCGCGCTGGACGCCGTCGGGCGCGCGCGCGAGGAGATCGACGCGATCAACGTCTACCCGGTGGCCGACGGGGACACCGGCACCAACCTGTATCTGACCCTGGAGTCGGCGGCCGGGGCGGTGGAGGCCGTGTTCGCCGGGTACGAGACCGGTGGCGGGCGGCCGTCCCTGGCCGACGCCGTCCACGCGATGGCGCACGGCGCGCTCATCGGGGCGCGCGGGAACTCCGGGACCATCCTCGCCCAGCTGCTGCGCGGCATGTCGCAGGTGCTCGCCGCGCAGGGTGACGACTCTCACGCCGACGGGCCGGGGCTGCGGCGCGCGCTGCGGCGCGCGGCCGACTCCGCCCGGCAGGCCGTCGCCCACCCCGTCGAGGGCACGGTGCTGACCGTCGCCGCCGCGGCCGCCGACGCCGCCGAGGGTGCGGGCGAGGCGGGAGGCGACTGCGGGACGGTCGCGCGGGCCGCGTACGACGGGGCGCGCACGGCACTCGCCGCGACCCCCGGTCAGCTGGCCGCCCTGGAGCACGCCGGGGTGGTGGACGCCGGCGGGCGGGGGCTGGTGGCGGTGCTGGGGGCGCTCGTGGAGACGTTCACGGGGGAGACACCCACCGATCCGGACGGGCACCCGCGCGGGCCCGGCGAGACGCTCATCGCCTGCCCCGACGCGGGGGCCGCTCCCGACGCGGGCGGTCCGGCCTTCGAGGTGATCTACCTCCTGGAGGCCGGCGACGACGCCGTGGCCCGGCTGCGCCGGCGCCTGGACGCCCTCGGTGACTCGCTGGTCGTGGTCGGCGGCGACGGGCTGTGGAACGTCCATGTGCACGTCGACGACGCCGGCGCCGCCGTGGAGGCCGGGGTGGAGGCCGGGCGGCCGTACCGGATCCGGATCACCCACTTCGGCGCCGGCGACGCGCACACCGCGCACGGCGAGCGCCCGCCCCGCGAGCGCGCCCAGCGGGCCGTCGTCGCGGTCGTCCCCGGCGAGGGCCTCGCCGGGCTGTACACCGGGGCGGGCGCGACGACGGTGCTCGCCCGCCCCGGGGAGCCGCCCGCCAGCGGGGAACTGGTGGAGGCCGTGCGACGTGCCCACGCGCGCGAGGTCGTACTGCTGCCCAACGACCCCGAACTGCGCCACACCGCCGCGGCGGCCGCCGAACAGGCCCGCACCGAGGGCATCCGGGTGGCGCTCATCCCGACCCGGTCCGCGGTCCAGGGGATCGCAGCGCTCGCCGTGCACGAACCCGACCGCCGCTTCGACGAGGACGTGGTCTCCATGACCTCGGCGGCGGGGGCCACCCGGTACGCCGAGGTCACCGTCGCCGAACACGAGTCCTGGACCACGGCCGGCATCTGCCAGGCCGGTGACGTGCTCGGCCTCATCGACGGCGACGTCGCCGTGATCGGCGCGGACGTCACCGCCACCGCCGAGACCGTCCTGGACCGCATGCTCGCCGCCGGCGGCGAACTCGTCACCCTCGTCCTCGGCGACGAAGCCCCCGACGGCGTCACCGACCACCTTCAGACCCGGGTACGGGAGACGTACCTCGCCGTCGACACGGTCGTCTACCGAGGCGGCCGGCAGGGCGCGCTCCTGCTGATCGGCGTGGAGTGACCCCACCGCACGGCGGTGAGTGCGGCGGGGACACCGGAGACGGTGAGAGCGTGCTCAGTCCGCCTGAGGGCGCGCTCAGTCCGCCGCCTTCCGCGCCGCCTGCGCCAGCTCTCCCGCCTCCGCTCGGCGGGACGCGACCGTCTCGTCGTCCCCGGAGGCCGTTTCGTACGCCGTGAGGACGGCCCGCGCGCGTGCCTGCGCCGCGTCGGGCCGGCCCAGCTCGGCCGCCAGCCATCCCGCGGCCAGTTCCGCCCCGGTACGGGCATGGACCGCGTCCGGGCCCAGCGAGGCGAAAACGGCGATCGCCTCCTCCAGCTCGGGCAGGGCCTCCTCGAACGCCGCCGAACCGGACCGGGCCAGCAGATCGCCGAACTGGCGGTGCGTGTGGCCCAGTTCCGCGGTGAGCCGGCGCCGGGACTCCTCGTCCCCGCCTGCCGCCGTCAGCGCCGCCGCGCAGTCCTCGACGGCCGCCGACATCAGCTCCCGGGCCGCCGCCAGGCCGTCCTCGGCCCGCAGCGCCAGCCACGCGCGGGCGCGCAGCGAACGGACCAGGCCGTGCACATCGCCCACCGCGCGCCACAGCTCACCGGCCCGCGCGTAGGCCTGCCCGGCCTCCTCGGCCAGGCCCGCCGCCTCCAGGCTCGTCGCGGCCAGATGGGCGAGCGTGGCATGGTCCTGCTGCTCCGGCCAGTGCCGGGCGATGTCTGCCGCCTGCAGGCGACGTTCCGCCGCCGCGCGGTGCTCGCCCAGCTCGCCCAGGCAGTCGCCGAGCCACCACAGGGTCTGCACCACCGCCCCGTCGCCGTGCGTGTGCGCGCTCACGTCGGGCAGCGCCGACTCCAGCACCTCCGCCGCCTCCGCCCACCGGCCCTGCCGGACCAGCAGCCCGCCGAGCTGGTGCCGCGCCCAGGCGCCCAGCGTCGGCCCCTCGCCGGCCTCGTCCGCCCAGTGCGCGGCCTCCAGGGCGTGCTCGGCGGCCTCGCCGACCTCACCGCGCCCGCCGACGACCTCGGCGAGCTGCAGATGCAGCTGGGCCCGCCCGACCGGCGTCAGCTGCGCCCCGCCGTGTTCCAGTGCCGCGCGCAGCGCCCGTTCGGCCTCGGCCAGGTCACCGAGGTGGTGGGCGAGCTGCGCCAGCCGCGCCTCATACTCCACCGCGAACCACGGCACCCCGGCGCCGGTGAACTCCCGTGCCGCCCGCGCGAACAGGTCGGCGGCCGCCTGCGGATCCCCGCCGTGCGCGGCCAGTTCGCCGAGCATCGCCACGGCCTCGGCCTGCCGCGCCGCGAGCCGCACGTCGTCACCGGCGCGGCCCTCGACGAGCGCCAGCACCTCCCGTACGGCCCCCTCGGCGCGTTCGGCGACCGCGGCGTCCACCGGCCCCTCGGCCTCGTGCACCGGCCGCATCAGGATCCGCGCCCGGCTCATCACCACCGACGCGGTCTGCCGCAGCCCGGTGCCGTCCCCGGCGTACAACGCGAGCACCTGCTCGTAGGGCTCCGCGACCGCCGCCAGCGCCGCGTCCGCATCACCGGCGAGCGCGCGCACGTACGCCCCACGCGCGCGTGCCGCGAGCGCCTCACCCTCGTCGCCCGCCCGCGCGTACAGCGCGGCCGCGCGCTCGAACAGTTCGGCGCCCTCCTCGCCCCGGCCCATCGCCTCGTGGTCGAGGAGTTCCGCCCGGTCGTACGGCGCCAGCTCGGCGCCCTGCGCGGCCCGCCGTACAGCCGCCCACGCCTCGAGCGCGTCCGGCTGCAGCGTGTCCGACAGCCGCCGCGCCCGTGCCAGCAGCGCCGGGAGGTCCCCGTCGGACACCGGCGGCCCGGAGACCGGCGCGGCCACGGGCCCGGTCACCGGCGGCGACGCGGTGGCCGCGGCCGTCCGCACCGACCGCACCCCCAGCGGCAGCCGCTCCACCAGCGGCCGCTGCGCCATCCGCGCGCGGGACTGCTCACTCAGGTACGCCGTGCCGTTGCGCCGGTCGAAGGCCGCCGCCAGCGCCAGCGCCTCGCCACGCGCGTGTGCCGCGAGGCCGCCGGCCGTCCACGCCTGTCCCGCGGGCCCCGGCACCCGCTCTTCGGCCAGACCGAGCTCCACCAGGCGGTCCATGAGCAGCACGACCGCCTCCAGGAAGCTCAGCCGGCTGCGCGGCTGCCCGTCGTCGGTGAAGTACGCCGGCCGCTCGGCGAGCAGCTCCAGCGCGCGTGCCTCGTTGCCGCTCAGCGCGCAGAACTCCACGTGGTCCGCGAACGCACCCCGCATGCTCTCCATCGCCCGCACCAGGCGCAGCCCCCGCAGATGGTGGGCGCGCGCCTCGTCCACCCGGCCCAGCCGCAGCAGCGGCGTCAGCGAGGAGGCGAGGACGGCGTGCGGCTCGTGCGCACAGGTGAACTCGCCCTCCAGAACCGGCCGCCACACCTCGATCGCCTCGGCGTACCGCCCCCGCCGCTGAAGCCACCCGCCCTGCTGGTGCAGTTCGCAGGCATGGCAGTCGGCCATCTCGTCCCGGTCGGCGGCCAGCCATCCGGCGTACGCCCGCTCGGCCCGCGCGAGGTCCCCCACATGGGCGGCGACGGCGAACTCCGCGCTGCGCACCGCCCGTTCCGAGTACCCGGCGAGCCGGTAGCGGTGCTCCATCTCACCGAGCCACTTCTCGATGGACGCCAGCGGGATGTGCGGCTGGTCGAGCATGCCGGCCGACACCCACTTGAACACCCAGTGCAGCGAGTGCACCTCGTACGCGTCGAAGTCCTCCGGCCGTTCGTCCCACAGGCGCAGCAGCCGCGCGAACGGGACGAACATCTTCGCCTTCTCGGAGCTGTAGTTGTAGACCTTCAGCTGGTGCCCGAGCGCCTCGATCACGGCGAGCGGGATGTCCAGCTTCTCCGCCTCGGCGAGCAGCTGCTCCGCACGCGCGTTGCGCGCCGGCCCCTCCGGTTGCTCGGAGTTCTCCGCCATCGCGCGGCGCAACGCGTCGAAGTCCGTGATCTCGCTCATCGCTGTTCGCCCTCCCCGTGCGTCGCCCACTCCAGCAGTGAGATGAAGGCGCGGTTCAGCAGCGCCGAGTCGGCGGGCCTGAGCGGCCGCTGCGCCATCAGCAGCGCCTGCCCGTACAGCGACTCCGTGGCGGTGCCGATCAGCTCCGGATCACCGAGCGCGCTGATCCGGCGGACCAGCGGATTGAGGTGGTTGAGCACCAGACGCGCGCGGGGCGCGCTGCCGCGCAGCGAGCCGAGAATGCCCGCCCACAACTCGTCCGCCTGCTCCTCCGCCTCGGCGCGCGCCTGCTCGTGCCGTGCCGCCCGGTCGTCCAGGTGCAGCGCGGGCACCGACAGCGGGTGGAAGGCCCGCAGCACGACATCGCAGCCGAGCGGGTCCAGCTTGGCCCGCGCGGCCGCCAGGAAGCCCGCCAGGGCCAGCTCCACGTCCGCGTCGACACCGTCCAGGTGCGCGGTGACGGTGTCCGCGTCCAGCTCGGCGACCACCGTGCCGGGCCGCACCGACGGCAGCGCCTCGACCAGTTCGCTGTCGTAGGTGTAGCCGCCGTTGACGACACCGACGCCCTGCGCGGAGGCGATCGGCGCGACCTGCCGGTACTCCTCCACCGTCCGCGTGAAGTGCACCACCGGGTGCCGCTGCGCGAACTCCTCCAGCGACAGCCGGCCGTCCGTCGTCTCGAACGGCAGCCACGGCAGCATCGTGCGCAGCATCTCCGCGTCGTGCCGCGCGAGCGACTTCACCCCCAGGTGGTGCACCGACAGGAACGCCGCGAGCCGCTCCGGGTCACCGGCCGCGAGCGACGTCAGCCAGGACCGGATCCGCTCCCCGAGCGCCTCCCGCACGGCCGCCAGCGTCTCGTCCTCGTACAGCGACTCGCGCGAGGCGGTGGGCCGCAGACTGTCGGTGTCCAGCACACAGCGCACGAAGAACGCCCAGTCGGGCAGCAGCTGTTCGGCCCGCTCGGTCAGCAGCATGCCCTTCAGATGCACCCGGTGCCCCGCCCGCTGCGCCGGGCTCACCGCCTGTGGCAGCACGTACGCCACCCCGCGGATGCCGGCCACCGGCACGTCCAGGTCGATGGAGTCCAGCGGCGTGAACCCGAACAGCCCGTGGCAGTGCCGGGCCAGCGCCACCCGGCGCGTCGCGGGACTCGGATAGGAGCGGTCCCACGGCGCGGGCAGGTCCGTGACGGCCTCCTCGCCGACCCGTACGTCGTACGGCAGCAGTGAGCCGAAGTCCCGCGCCAGCGTCAGCACCCGCTCGGGCGTGAGCCACTCGGCGGCCCCGGGGCGCGCGGTGAGGTACACGGTCGTACCGGCCTCGGGCCGCTCCCGCACCGGCAGCGTCCGCACGGTGTACGAGCCGTCGTCGCGCGCCGTCCACTCCACCGGCGGCGCGTCGGGCGTACGGGCGCTGCGGCTGACCACCCGGATCCGCTCGGCGACGACGAAACAGGCGAGCAGTCCGATGCCGAACTGCCCGAGGAAGTCCGAGCGTGCCTCGCGCAACCCGTCCGACCGCTTGGAGCTGCGCCCGATGGTCGCCAGCAGGGTGTGCACGTCCGCCTCGGTGAGCCCGATCCCGGAGTCCTCCACGCGCAGGGCGCCGTCCTCGGCGTACAGCCGCACCCGGGCGGGAGCGCCGGGCTCCTCGGCGCGGCGGGCGGTGACGGCGTCGACGGCGTTCTGCAGCAGCTCGCGCAGATAGACCTTCGGACTGGAGTAGAGGTGATGGGAGAGCAGGTCGACCAGACCACGCAGGTCGACCTGGAACGAATGAGGTGTCTGAGGTGACTGGGATGACTGTGAGGTCTGCGAGTCCATCGTCACAGCGCCGCTGGTGGGGGAGGGCCGAGGGCGCGGGGTCGGGCGGTCCCGGTGGGGCGGGGATCCGCGGGGGATGGCCGGAGCGCGTCATCCTACGGCTCGAACGAACGTCCTGACCAGGGATTTCCGAAGACGTACCCAAGCCTTGAACCGCCCGGCCGGCCGCACGGCGTGGGCGCCGGGTCACCGCACGTCTTCGGCATTGTCAGTGCCGTGGTGTGCAATGGATCTCGTGCCCGCACTGCGAGAACCACTGCAACAACCGCTGAAGTCGGTGCTCGGCCCCGCCACCGCGAAGGTGATGGCCGAGCACCTCGGCCTGCACACCGTCGGCGACCTCCTCCACCACTACCCGCGCAGATACGAGGAGCGGGGCCAGCTCACCCACCTCGCCGACCTCCCCATGGACGAGCACGTCACGGTGGTCGCCCAGGTCGCCGACGCCCGCCTGCACACCTTCGCCTCCTCCCGGGCCCCGCGCGGCAAGGGCCAGCGACTGGAGGTGACCATCACCGACGGCAGCGGCCGGCTCCAGCTGGTCTTCTTCGGCGCCGGCGTGCACAAGCCGCACAAGGAGCTGCTCCCGGGCACCCGCGCGATGTTCGCCGGCAAGGTCTCCGTCTTCAACCGCCGCCTCCAACTCGCGCACCCGGCCTACGAGTTGCTGCGCGGCGACGGCGAGGAGAGCGTCGAGACGTGGGCGGGCGCGCTCATCCCCCTCTACCCGGCCACCGCGAAACTGGAGTCCTGGAAGATCGGCAAGGCGGTCCAGACGGTCCTGCCCAGCGCCCAGGAGGCCGTCGACCCCCTCCCGGACAGCCTGCGCGAGGGCCGGGGCCTGGTCTCCCTGCCCGAGGCCCTGCTGAAGATCCACCGCCCGCACACCAAGGCCGACATCGACGACGCCCGCGCCCGCCTGAAGTGGGACGAGGCCTTCGTCCTCCAGGTTGCCCTCGCCCGCCGCCGCCACGCCGACGCCCAGCTCCCGGCGGTGGCCCGCCGCCCCGAGCCGGACGGCATCCTCGCCGCCTTCGACGCCCGCCTGCCCTTCACCCTCACCGAGGGCCAGCGCAAGGTCTCCCAGGAGATCTTCGACGACCTGGCCACGGAACACCCGATGCACCGCCTCCTCCAGGGCGAGGTCGGGTCGGGCAAGACGCTGGTCGCCCTGCGCGCCATGCTCGCCGTCGTCGACGCCGGTGGGCAGGCGGCCATGCTCGCGCCCACCGAGGTGCTCGCCCAGCAGCACCACCGGTCGGTCACCGAGATGATGGGGGAGCTGGCCGAGGGCGGCATGCTGGGCGGCGCCGAGCGCTCCACCAAGGTCGTCCTGCTCACCGGCTCCATGGGTGCCGCCGCCCGCCGCCAGGCGCTGCTCGACCTCGTCACCGGCGAGGCCGGCATCGTGATCGGCACGCACGCGCTGATCGAGGACAAGGTGCAGTTCCACGACCTCGGCCTGGTCGTCGTCGACGAACAGCACCGCTTCGGCGTCGAGCAGCGCGACGCCCTGCGCGGCAAGGGCAAACAGCCCCCGCATCTGCTCGTCATGACCGCCACCCCCATCCCGCGCACGGTGGCCATGACCGTCTTCGGCGACCTGGAGACCTCCGTCCTGGACCAGCTCCCGGCCGGCCGTTCACCCATCGCCAGCCACGTCGTCCCCGCCGCGGACAAACCGCACTTCCTGGCCCGCGCCTGGGAGCGGGTGCGCGAGGAGGTCGAGAACGGCCACCAGGCCTACGTCGTCTGCCCGAGGATCGGCGACGAGGAGGAGGGCACCAAGAAGGCGAAGAAGTCCGCCGAGGACGACGCGGAGAAACGCCCGCCGCTCGCCGTCCTCGACGTCGCCGAGCAGCTCGCCCGCGGCCCGCTGAACGGCCTGAAGGTCGAGGTGCTGCACGGCCGCATGCACCCCGACGACAAGGACGCCGTCATGCGCCGCTTCGCCGCCGGCGAGAGCGACGTCCTGGTCGCCACGACCGTCATCGAGGTCGGCGTCAACGTCCCCAACGCCACCGCGATGGTGATCATGGACGCCGACCGCTTCGGCGTCTCCCAGCTGCACCAGCTGCGCGGCCGGGTCGGCCGGGGCGCGGCCCCCGGGCTGTGCCTGCTGGTCACCGAGATGCCGGAGGCCAGCCCTGCCCGCCAGCGCCTGAACGCGGTCGCCGCCACCCTCGACGGCTTCGAACTGTCCCGTATCGACCTCGAGCAGCGCCGCGAGGGCGACGTCCTCGGCCAGGCCCAGTCCGGCGCCCGCTCCTCCCTGCGGGTCCTCGCGGTGATCGAGGACGAGGAGATCATCGCGGAGGCGAGGGAGGAGGCGGCCAAGGTGGTCGCGGACGACCCGGAGCTGGAGCGGCTCCCGGGCCTGCGCACGGCGCTGGACGCCCTGGTGGACGAGGAAAGGGAGCAGTACCTGGAAAAGGGGTGACCAAGGCTGAACCAGGAGCCCGGGGAACTGCCGACCCAGGGGCGCGGAGAACTGCGCGACCAGCCACACTGATACGCGAAGCCGCTCACGACCGAGGACCGAAGATGACCCGCGTAATCGCCGGTGCAGCCGGCGGCCGCCGCCTGGCCGTCCCGCCAGGCACCGGAACCCGCCCCACCTCCGATCGAGCACGCGAAGGTCTCTTCTCGACCTGGCAGTCCCTCCTCGGCGGCCCCCTGGACGGCGAACGCGTCCTCGACCTCTACGCCGGCTCCGGCGCCGTCGGCCTGGAGGCCCTCTCCCGGGGCGCGGGCCACACCCTGCTGGTCGAGGCCGACGCACGGGCCGCGAGAACCGTGCGCGACAACGTGCGGAACCTCGGCCTCCCCGGCGCCGAGGTCCGGCACGGCAAGGCGGAACAGGTCATCCGCACCCAGCCGCCCACCGCGCCGTACGACATCGTCTTCCTCGACCCCCCGTACGCCGTCACGGACGACGATCTTCGGGAGATCCTGCTCACACTCCGCTCGGAAAGCTGGCTCGCTGAGCAAGCGCTCGTCACCGTGGAGCGCAGCACCAGAGGCGGGGAGTTCCGGTGGCCGGACGGTTTCGAAGCGCTCCGGGCCCGGCGCTACGGCGAGGGAACGTTTTGGTACGGTCGCGCCGCCTCTACGTGCGAAGACGCACGATGACCGGACCGGAGAGCGAGGGATCACAAGTGCGCCGCGCCGTCTGTCCCGGGTCGTTCGACCCGATCACCAACGGACATCTCGACATCATCGCCCGCGCCTCCCGTCTGTACGACGAGGTGTACGTCGCGGTGATGATCAACCAGTCCAAGAAGGGCCTGTTCGAGATCGACGAGCGGATCGAGCTGATCCGTACCGTCACCGCCGAGTACGGGAACGTACGGGTCGAGGCCTTCCACGGCCTCCTCGTCGACTTCTGCAAGGAGCGCGACATCCCGGCCATCGTCAAGGGCCTGCGCGCTGTCAGCGACTTCGACTACGAGCTGCAGATGGCCCAGATGAACAACGGCCTGACCGGCGTCGAGACCCTCTTCGTGCCCACCAACCCCACCTACAGCTTCCTGTCGTCCTCCTTGGTCAAGGAGGTCGCACAGTGGGGCGGCGACGTCTCCCACCTCGTCCCGGCACCCGTGCTGGAGGCGCTCAACACGCGGCTGCGTCAAGGCTGAACGGGCTACAGTCGTCCCGTCCGTCTCCATCACATCCGTAGAGAGTGGCGAGCACACGGTGGACGTGCAGAAAAAGCTCGACGAGATCGTCTCGGCGGTCTCCGGTGCCCGGTCGATGCCCATGTCGGCCTCGTGCGTGGTCAACCGCGCCGACCTGCTGTCGATGCTGGAGGAGCTGCGCGCGGCCCTGCCCGACTCCCTCGCCCAGGCCCGGGAGCTGATCGGCGACCGGGAGCAGATGGTCGAACAGGCGCGGCAGGAGGCCGAGCGGATCATCGCCGGCGCCCACGCCGAGCGCGGCTCGCTGATCTCGGACACCGAGGTCGCCCGCCGTTCCCAGGCCGAGGCCGACCGGATCCTCGCCGAGGCCCGCAAGGAGGCCGAGGAGATCCGCGCCGAGGCGGACGACTACGTGGACTCCAAGCTCGCCAACTTCGAGGTCGTCCTCACCAAGACCCTCGGCTCGGTCGGCCGCGGCCGCGAGAAGCTCCTCGGCACCGGTCCCGGCCTCGACGCGGACGGCTACGAGGACGAGGACGCCCCGCAGCGCAGCCACGACCCCGAGATCCTGCGCCGCGACGCCGACGCCTACGTCGACGCCAAGCTCGGCGCCTTCGAGGCGGTCCTGGCCAAGACCCTGGAGGCGGTCGGCCGCGGCCGGCAGAAGCTGCACGGCCGGATCGCCAGCGACGACCTCGGCGCCCTCGACACCAGCACCGTCCAGCACTCCAGCGACGCCGACTACCTCGCCGACCTCACCGCGCTCGCCGAGCAGGACGCCCAGGCCCCGCCGGCGCAGCAGCCCTCGCACCAGCCCCAGCAGTCGCCCGAGCCCCAGTACGCCGCGTACGCGCAGCAACCCGATCCCTACGCCGGCTACCCGCAGCAGTACGCCCAGCAGCAGGATCAGCAGTACGCCCAGCAGGACGCCTACGGCTACCAGCAGGCCGACCCGTACGGCTACGGCGGCTACGACACCGGTCAGCAGCCCGTCTACGACCCGCAGCAGGCCCAGCACCCGCAGCACTCGCAGCAGCCCCAGCAGCCCCAGGACGGCGGACCGCAGCAGTCGTACGCCCTCGACGAGACCAGCCTCTTCGACACCGGCATGATCAGCGCGGAGCAGCTCAGGGCCTACGAGCAGGGCCGCGGCCTGTAGCATCCGGCCCGGATTGGGCCGAGAGCGAAAGGTCCAGTATCCTGGCTCTTCGGTCGCGAGTACGTCCGCGATCAGCGCTGCCCGGAGCTTCCGCGGCGGTGTCACCCCCTGAGCTGGAAGACCGAAAGCAGGAATGGCTCACAACGCCCGCCTCGACCACCGCAACCCCCTCGTGTTCGACACGCACGAGCTGGGCCGGCGGCCAGGCGCGCTGCAGCGCCTGACTCGCACGGTCCCCACTCCCCGGGACTTCGGTCTGGTGGGAGTCATCGGAGTGCCGGAAGGCGCCCCGATGGAGCTCGAACTCCGCCTGGAATCGGTCATGGAAGGTGTGCTTGTCACAGGCACCGCCCGTGCGACCGCGAAGGGGGAGTGCGTAAGGTGTCTGGAGCCGCTTCAGCTCGATGTCGAAGCGGACTTCCAGGAGATGTTCTCGTACCCTGACGCCGACGACCGGGGCCGTGTCCAGCACACGGAACCGGGCGACGACGCCGAGGACGACGAGGACAGGCTCTTCCTCGAGGACGGACTCTTCGACCTCGAAGCTGTGCTGCGTGATGCGGTGGTGCTCGCACTGCCGATGCAGCCGGTGTGCCAGGAAGACTGCCCCGGTCTGTGCCCCCAGTGCGGGGCGCGGCTCGCGGACGACCCGGACCACCACCACGACGCCGTCGACATTCGTTGGGCGGCTTTGCAGGGATTCGCCGGCTCACTTCGGGACGGCGACAAGGACGACACGAGCGGCGCCGAAGCGGGCGTCGACGAGAAGCAGGAGAAGTAGCCGTGGCTGTTCCGAAGCGGAAGATGTCGCGCAGCAACACGCGCCACCGCCGGTCGCAGTGGAAGGCTGCGGTCCCCACCCTGGTCGCGTGCGAGCGCTGCCACGAGCCCAAGCAGCAGCACATCGCGTGCCCGTCGTGCGGCACCTACAACAAGCGCCAGGTCCTCGAGGTCTGAGCGGCTGGTGAGAGGCACTGTGTCCACGCCCAAGAAGCAGTCGGCGGACAACCAGGCCTCGTCCCACACGCTTCTGGAAGGGCGGCTCGGCTACCAGCTCGAGTCCGCCCTTCTGGTGCGAGCGCTGACGCACCGCTCCTACGCGTACGAGAACGGCGGTCTGCCGACGAACGAGCGCCTGGAGTTCCTCGGGGACTCCGTACTCGGTCTCGTCGTCACCGACACGCTGTACCGCACCCACCCCGACCTGCCCGAAGGCCAGCTGGCCAAGCTGCGGGCCGCGGTGGTCAACTCACGTGCGCTGGCAGAAGTGGGGCGCTCGCTCGACCTGGGTTCCTTCATCCGGCTCGGCCGCGGTGAAGAGGGCACGGGCGGCCGGGACAAGGCATCCATCCTCGCCGACACCCTGGAAGCGGTGATCGGCGCGGTCTATCTCGACCAGGGCCTCGAAGCGGCCTCCGAACTGGTGCACCGCCTGTTCGACCCGCTGATCGAGAAGTCCTCCAATCTCGGCGCCGGCCTGGACTGGAAGACGTCCCTCCAGGAGCTGACCGCGACCGAGGGGCTCGGTGTTCCCGAGTACCTGGTCACGGAGACCGGCCCCGATCACGAGAAGACCTTCACTGCTGCCGCCCGCGTCGGAGGCGTCTCGTACGGCACCGGCACCGGCCGCAGCAAGAAGGAGGCGGAGCAGCAGGCCGCCGAGTCCGCGTGGCGTGCCATCCGCGCCGCCGCGGACGAGCGCGCCAAGGCGGCCAAGGCGGCCGAGGCGGCGAAGGCCGCCGAGACCGCCGACGAGGCGTCGGCCTCCGCCTGATCCGACAAGCGACCGAGCGCCCGCCCCGACACCGGGGCGGGCGCTCGATCCGTACCGTGTGACGCCGTACCGCGTGACGGGGGGAGCCCCATGCCCGAGTTGCCCGAGGTCGAGGTCGTACGGCGCGGCCTGGAGCGGTGGGTCGCCCACCGCACCGTCGCCGACGCCGAGGTGCTGCACCCGCGCGCGGTACGCCGCCACCCGGCGGGCGCCGACGACTTCGCCCACCGGCTCGAGGGGCACCGCATCGGCGTGCCCAGCCGGCGCGGCAAGTACCTGTGGCTGCCGCTGGAGGACACCGGGCAGGCGATCCTCGCCCACCTCGGGATGAGCGGCCAGCTGCTGGTGCAGCCGCACGCCGCGCCCGACGAGAAGCATCTGCGCATCCGGGTCCGCTTCACCGACGTCCAGGGCACCGAGCTGCGCTTCGTCGACCAGCGCACGTTCGGCGGGCTCTCGCTGCACGAGACGACCGACGACGGGCTGCCGGACGTCATCGGGCACATCGCCCGCGACCCGCTGGACCCGCTCTTCGACGACGAGGCGTTCCACCAGGCGCTGCGCCGCAAGCGCACCACCATCAAGCGGGCCCTGCTCGACCAGTCGCTGATCAGCGGGGTCGGCAACATCTACGCCGACGAGGCGCTGTGGCGCGCCCGCATCCACTACGAGCGCCCGACGGCCGGCTTCACCCGGCCACGCACCGCCGACCTCCTCGGCCACATCCGCGACGTGATGAACGAGGCCCTCGCCGTCGGCGGCACCAGCTTCGACAGCCTGTACGTCAACGTCAACGGCGAGTCCGGCTACTTCGACCGATCCCTGGACGCGTACGGCCGTGAGGGGCTGCCGTGCAAGCGGTGCGGCACGCCGATGCGCCGCCGCCCCTGGATGAACCGCTCCAGCTACTTCTGCCCCAAGTGCCAGCGGGCGCCGCGCGTCACGCCGTAGCGCGGGTCTCGTCGTACCGCTCGCGGGCGGCCAGGACGTCGTCCATGCTGCCCTCGACGAAGTGGATGAGGCTCAGCAGCCGCTCGGCGACCTGATGGCCCAGCGCCGTCAGCTCGTAGTCCACGCGGGGCGGGTTCGTGGGCTGGGCCTCACGGTGCACCAGCCCGTCGCGCTCCAGCGCGTGCAGCGTCTGGGACAGCATCTTCTCGCTCACCCCGTCCACGCGGCGGCGCAGCTCGTTGAAGCGCAGCGGACCCTCCTGCAGCGCGCCGAGCGTGAGCGCGCCCCAGCGTCCGGTGACGTGTTCCAGCGTGCCCCGCGACGGGCAGGCCTTGGCGAACACGTTGTACGGCAGGTCCTGGTCGGGCGTGCGCTGATCGGTACCGGTCATGGCTCAAGCGTACTCGAACGCAGCGCTTTCTGCTGGGTTGCACTAACCATAAGTTAGTGCTTTTCTTTCTTCACCGCTTACGAACTGCCCTAACGAGGAGTACGCATGACCACCCCTGTTGTCGCCATCGCCTACCACTCCGGTTTCGGTCACACCGCCGTCCTCGCCGAGGCCGTGCGCGCAGGCGCCGCCGACGCCGGTGCCGAGGTCCACCTGATCAAGGTCGACGAGATCACCGACGGGCAGTGGGAGCTGCTGGACCGCGCCGACGCGATCGTCTTCGGCTCGCCGACCTACATGGGCACCGCGTCCGGCGCCTTCCATGTCTTCGCCGAGGCCACGTCCAAGCGCTGGGCCACCCAGGCGTGGACGGACAAGCTGGCGGCCGGCTTCACCAACTCCGCCTCCAAGAGCGGCGACAAGCTGCACACCCTGCAGTTCTTCCAGACCCTCGCCGCACAGCTCGGCATGCACTGGGTCAACCTGGGCCTGCTGCCCGGCTGGAACACGAGCACGGCCTCGGAGAACGACCTCAACCGCCTCGGCTTCTTCTCCGGCGCCGCCGCCCAGACCAACGCCGACGAGGGCCCCGAGGCCGTCCACAAGGCCGACATCGCCACGGCGGAACACCTGGGCCGCCGCGTGACGGAAACGGCGCGGGTGTTCCTGCGGGGCCTGGCGGCGGCCTGACCTGACGGCGGCGCGGCGGCCGCTACTTGGCGAGCGCCCCGATCAAGGCCCACATCGCCCATATGGCGAGGGCGGTGACCGCCACGAACGCGACCACCCCCGCCACACAGCCGTAACCGAGGGCGGTCGCCGCCCAGGCCCGGCGCACGGCGCGCCGGTACTCGGCGTCGTCGTCCCAACGCTGCGTCACGCCGGCCCCGCGATGCCGTCGTCGCCGGCCCAGTCCTGCGGGAGGAGCGGCGCGGGGATCAGGGCGACGACGGCGATGTGCGCGAGGCCGGCCAGGCCGTCCAGTAGAGGAGCAGGTGCGTCAGCGCGCACCGCGCTCGTCCGGCGCAGTACCCGCCCCACCCGGCGGCCCGTCTCCGGTTGTGTCGACACAAGCACCCCCTATGTTTCGAACGCGTTCAACTCAGCATCGCGTTCGCTCCACAGGGGGCGCCGTGCGTCGGTTCAGAAGCCGAAGTCCTGGGTCCACCAAGGGCCGCCCGCGCCGAAGTGGACGCCGACGCCGAGGGTCTTGAAGTCCGGGTTGAGGATGTTCGCGCGGTGGCCCGGGCTGTCCATCCAGGCCGCCACCACCGCCGCCGGGTCGGCCTGGCCGCGGGCTATGTTCTCGCCGCCCAGGCCCGTTATGCCGGCCTTCGCGGCACGGTCCCAGGGGGTGTGCCCGTCGGGGTCGGTGTGATCGAAGAAGCCGCGCGCGGCCATGTCGTCGCTGAAGTTCTCCGCGAGGCCCGTCAGCGCGCTGTTCGCCGCCAGCGGGGCGAGGCCGGCCTTCGCCCGCTCCTCGTTGACCAGCCGCAGGACCTCCGCCTCGGCCTGCGCCTGCGCCGGCACGGTGACCGGCGGTGCGCTGGTCCGCTCCGGCGCCTTCGTGGGGGCAGCCTTGCGCGAGGGGGTGGTCGTGTGCGGCGCTGCCGACGGTTTCTTCGACGCGGTCTTCGACGGCGTGGGCGTGGGGGAGGGCGACGCCGTGGACGGGGACGCCGACGGCGAGGGGGAGACCGATGCCGGTGCCGACGTCGACGCCGAAGCGGACGCCGACGCCGGTGCCGACGTCGAACGGCCGGGGGTCCGGCCGGTGACCGGGCCGCTCCTGTCGCCGGCCTCGGCGCTGCCGGAGGTACCGCCCTGCTCGCTGGGCGAGTTCGTCGGCGCGTCCGCGGCCTGCACCCCGCCGTCCCCGCCGGCGCTGCCACCGAGCCGGTAGTTGTGCAGCCCCGGCACCACACCGGAGGCCACGGCGACCGTACCGATGGCCACCGCGCCCGCGACGCCCAGCAGGCCCGTGCGCACCGGCGTCACGGCCCGCCTGCGTCGCCGCCGGCCGCCCCCGCGCGGTGCGCCCGCGTCGGGCGCGAAGCCCGTCCTGGGCCCGCCGCGGGAGCTGTCGTCGGTGGCGAACAAATAGGCCTGGCTCTTCGCCACGGCCTCCGCGTACGCCTCCGGGTTCAGATAGGGCGCGATGCCCATCGGGGCGGTGTCGCCTCCGGCCGAGTCCCCCGGGGTGCGGTGCTCCGCGTAGGAGCCCTCCCGCTGCGTGGCCCCCGTGGCGCGGCCCTTGGCGGCGCGGCCGGCGGCGGAGCGTCGGTGGCGTCCCATGTCCTGGCCTTCCTCGTCCTGGCGGTCGGCCCGCCCAGCGGATCACGGGGGTCCCCTCACCCCCGGCAGCCGACCAGACTCACCCCATCGGGTGAGTTTCATATGAGATGCATTGGGTCGGGACGGTACCCCATGGCGTCAGGGGAGGAAGTGTCCCGAGTGACATTGGCCGGTTAGGTTGCACCCATGAGCGAGGATGTACGACTGGTCGCCTGGGTACGTGGAAGCGTGCAAGGTGTGGGTTTTCGCTGGTTCACGCGGGCCAAGGCGCTCGAGATCGGCGGCCTGAGTGGTTTTGCTCTCAATTTGGCCGACGGCCGCGTCCAGGTGGTCGCGGAGGGCTCCCGCCCGGGCTGCGAGGGCCTGCTCGAGTGGCTCCGCGGCGGCGACACGCCGGGGCGCGTCGAAGGCGTCACCGAGATCTGGGACACACCCCGCGGCGGCTACGACGGCTTCGCCATCCGCTGACCCCCGGCCCCCGGCCAGTCCCAGGGCGCGCCGACGGGCGCCGCACGCCCCCTCGCTCCGTGGAAACCGGCAGGTCGTTGCGGAGAAGGGCTTGCGATGGCGGGCTCCGCACGCAAGGATGATCGCCACGCCCCGAGGGGCCCGCAGGAGTCGCAGCGCTGGCGCTTTCGCGCCGCGTGCCCCGGGTCGTCCTCCCATACGGGGCGTGATCGTGTTGACCGTCAAACTTTTTGGTGAGACGCTGAAAGCCCGCGCACCTTAGCTGTTTGGCATGGCTGAACGGCAGCACAACTGCAGGCCCGCCAGGCAGCCGCGGGTGCGAATCCCTCACGACCCACCACCGCTTCGGTCGGTCACTCAGTGTGGAGGACCATCCATCATGGCAAAGGCGCTTCTCGGTTACGTCGGCGGCTCCGACCCGCGACTCCTCGCCGAGATGCGACGGCTCCAGCAGCGCGTCCAGGACCTCGAATCCGAGCTCGGACGGATCCAGGCCGAGAAGGACGCTCTGCAGGCTGCCGCTTCTCACGACAGGATCATGGAGAGCGTTGACGCACACCAGGCGGAGCCTGCGCTCACCTGATCGCTGCCCGCTCCACAACAGCACAGGCAGTGGTTGGGCTCTCCGTCATAACCGCTTCAGTGTCAGAAGTGCAAGGGACGCCTCGGCGTCCCTTCTTTCTTTTCCCCGGCGTCTTTCTTTCCCCCGTGCATCCTTTCACCCTCTTCAACGTCTGATGTGCCCTGCGCGTTCAACAGTGAAACCGCGGGTAGCCCCGTGGTTCATAGAGTGAGACAACCCCGGAAGGTAGAGTCCGACGGCGTGCACCTCAAGGCCCTGACGCTCCGCGGGTTCAAGTCGTTCGCCTCGGCGACCACGCTCCGCTTCGAACCGGGGATCACCTGTGTCGTCGGCCCCAACGGCTCCGGCAAGTCCAACGTCGTGGACGCGCTCAGCTGGGTCATGGGCGAACAGGGCGCCAAGTCGCTGCGCGGCGGCAAGATGGAGGACGTCATCTTCGCCGGCACCACCGGCCGCCCGCCGCTCGGCCGCGCCGAGGTGTCGCTCACCATCGACAACTCCGACGGCGCGCTGCCCATCGAATACGCCGAGGTCACCATCACGCGGATCATGTTCCGCAACGGCGGCAGCGAGTACCAGATCAACGGCGACACCTGCCGCCTGCTCGACATCCAGGAACTGCTCTCCGACTCCGGCATCGGCCGCGAGATGCACGTCATCGTCGGCCAGGGCCAGCTCGACTCCGTCCTGCACGCCGACCCGATGGGCCGCCGCGCCTTCATCGAGGAGGCCGCGGGCGTCCTGAAGCACCGCAAGCGCAAGGAAAAGGCACTGCGCAAGCTGGACGCGATGCAGGCCAACCTCGCCCGCGTCCAGGACCTCACCGACGAACTGCGCCGCCAGCTCAAACCGCTCGGCCGCCAGGCCGCCGTCGCCCGCCGGGCCGCCGTCATCCAGGCCGACCTCCGCGACGCCCGCCTGCGCCTGCTCGCCGACGACCTGGTACGCCTGCGCCGGGCCCTGCAGACCGAGATCGCCGACGAGGCCGCGCTCAAGGCCCGCAAGGACGCCGCCGAGCAGGACCTGAAGAAGGCCCAGCAGCGCGAGGCCCTGCTGGAGGACGAGGTACGGCAGCTCGCCCCACGCCTCCAGCGCGCCCAGCAGACCTGGTACGAGCTCTCCCAGCTCGCCGAGCGCGTCCGCGGCACGATCTCCCTCGCCGACGCCCGCGTCAAGAGCGCCACCTCCGCCCCGCCCGAGGAGCGGCGCGGCCGCGACCCGGAGGACATGGAGCGCGAGGCCGCCCGCATCCGCGAGCAGGAGGCCGAGCTGACGGCCGCCCTCGAGGCCGCCGAACGGGCCCTGGAGGACACCGTCGCCCACCGCGCCGAGCTGGAGCGGGAGCTCGCCCAGGAGGAGCGGCGCCTGAAGGACGTCGCCCGCGCCATCGCCGACCGCCGCGAGGGCCTCGCGCGGCTGCGCGGCCAGGTCGGCGCCGCGCGCTCGCGCGCCGCGTCCGCGCAGGCCGAGATCGACCGCCTGGCCGCCGCCCGCGACGAGGCACAAGAACGCGCCGTCACCGCGCAGGAGGAGTACGAGGCGCTCCAGGCCGAGGTCGACGGCCTCGACGCCGGCGACGAGGAACTGGCCGCACGACACGAGACGGCCAAGCGACAGCTCGCCGAGGCGGAAACGGCGCTGGGCGCCGCCCGCGAGGCCCTCACCGGCGCCGAACGCAGCCGCGCCGCGACCCAGGCCCGCCACGAGGCCCTGGCGCTCGGCCTGCGCCGCAAGGACGGCACCGGCATACTGCTCGGCGCCCGCGACCGCCTGAAGGGAGTCCTCGGACCGGCGGCAGAACTGCTGACGGTGGAGCCGGGCTACGAGGTGGCCCTGGCCGCGGCCTTCGGAGCAGCCGCAGACGCGATCGCCGTCGAAACCCCGGCCGCTGCGGCAGAGGCGATCCGGCTGCTGCGCAAGCAGGACGGAGGAAGGGCGGCACTGCTGCTGGCAGGGGCGCCGGAAGCGCCCCCAAGGGGCGCGGGGAACAGCGCGACCAGCCACGACGCACCGGCAGACGCCCGACGACCAGCCACCGTCCACCCCGCGATGCGCCCCGCCGCAGACCTGGTCCGCGGCCCCACCGACCTCATGCCCGCGGTCCGCCGCCTCCTGCAAGGACTCGTGGTCGTCGGCACCTTGCAGGACGCCGAGGACCTGGTGTACGCGCACCCCGAGCTGACCGCCGTCACCGCCGAGGGCGACCTGCTGGGCGCCCACTTCGCCCACGGCGGCTCCGCCGGCGCCCCGAGCCTTTTGGAGGTGCAGGCCTCCGTCGACGAGGCCGCCGCCGAACTCGCGGAGCTGGCGGTGCGGTGTGAGGAGCTGGCCGAGGAGCAGCGGGTGGCGGCTGAACGGCGTGACGACGCCGTCGGTCTCGTAGAAGAACTCGGTGAAAGCCGCCGGGCCGCAGACCGGGAGAAATCAGCCGTGGCGCAGCAGCTCGGGCGGCTCGCCGGGCAGGCCCGCGCGGCGGCCGGCGAGGCCGAGCGGTCCACCGCGGCCGCGGCCCGCGCGCAGGAGGCGCTGGAGCAGGCCGTCCAGGACGCGGAGGAGCTGGCGGAACGGCTCCTCGTCGCCGAGGAGACCCCCGTCGACGACGAGCCGGACACCTCCGTGCGCGACCGGCTGGCCGCCGACGGGGCCAACGCCCGCCAGACCGAGATGGAGGCCCGCCTGCAGGTCCGCACCCATGAGGAACGCGTGAAGGGCCTGGCCGGACGCGCCGACTCCCTGGACCGGGCCGCCCGCGCGGAACGCGAGGCACGCGCGCGTGCCGAGCAGCGCCGCGCCCGGCTGCGCCACGAGGCGGCCGTCGCCCAGGCCGTCGCCGCGGGGGCCCGCCAGCTGCTCGCGCACATCGAGGTGTCCCTCGCCCGGGCCGAGCGGGAACGGTCCGCCGCGGAGGCCGCCAAGGCCGCCCGCGAGCAGGAGCTGACCGCCGCCCGCCTCGCCGGACGCGAACTGAAGTCCGAACTCGACAAGTTGACGGATTCAGTCCACCGCGGCGAGGTACTCGGCGCCGAGAAGCGGCTGCGTATCGAGCAGCTGGAGACCAAGGCGCTGGAGGAACTGGGTGTCGAACCGGAGGGGCTGGTCGCCGAGTACGGGCCCGACCAGCCCGTGCCGCCCTCGCCCCCCGCCGACGGTGAAGAGCTGCCGGACACGTCATCCGACAGCGGCTCCGCCGCAGGGGACCAGCCGCGCCCCTTCGTCCGCGCCGAGCAGGAGAAACGTCTGAAGGCCGCCGAGCGCGCCTACCAGCAGCTCGGCAAGATCAATCCGCTCGCGCTGGAGGAGTTCGCCGCGCTGGAGGCCCGGCACCAGTTCCTCAGCGAGCAGCTGGAGGACCTGAAGAAGACGCGCGCCGACCTGCTCCAGGTCGTCAAGGAGGTCGACGAACGGGTCGAGCAGGTCTTCACGGAGGCCTACCGGGACACGGCCCGCGAGTTCGAGGGCGTCTTCAGCCGCCTCTTCCCGGGCGGCGAGGGCCGCCTGGTGCTGACCGACCCCGACAACATGCTCACCACGGGCGTGGACGTCGAGGCCCGCCCGCCGGGCAAGAAGGTCAAGCGGCTCTCCCTGCTCTCGGGCGGCGAACGGTCGCTGACCGCCGTGGCCCTGCTCGTGTCGATCTTCAAGGCGCGGCCGAGTCCGTTCTACGTCATGGACGAGGTCGAGGCGGCGCTGGACGACACCAACCTCCAGCGGCTGATCCGGATCATGCAGGAGCTGCAGGAGGCCTCGCAGCTGATCGTGATCACGCACCAGAAGCGGACGATGGAGATCGCGGACGCGCTGTACGGCGTCTCCATGCAGGGCGACGGCGTCTCGAAGGTCATCTCGCAGCGCCTGCGCTAGGGGACCTACGGGCTCGGGTGTTCAAGATCATCTGACTGGACGTTCATTTATTGAACACAACGACCCTCGGCTTATCTACAAACTCACAGCCGTTGAAGTATTGACTTCGAAACTTGAAGGCATAGTCTCTGCAACGTTGCTTTTACCTTCAGGTGTGAGCGGCGTACCCGTATGCGCCACTGGAAGCCTGGAAGGGCAGACCCCCACCCGGCAGCGTTGCCGGTGGCCCGAGGAGTACACGTGACCAGCACAGCGCAGGCACCCCAGTCAGGAGCCCGTACGGCTCATCCCGATCATCTCGGGCATGTCATCTTCATCGCGGCAGCCGCCGCGATGGGCGGCTTCCTCTTCGGTTACGACAGCTCCGTCATCAACGGCGCCGTCGAGGCCATCCGGAGTCGCTACGACATCGGCTCCGCCGCGCTGGCCCAGGTCATCGCGATCGCCCTGATCGGCTGTGCCATCGGTGCCGCCACCGCCGGCCGGATAGCCGACCGCATCGGCCGTATCCGCTGTATGCAGATCGCCGCGGTCCTCTTCACGATCAGCGCCGTGGGCTCGGCCCTGCCCTTCGCCCTGTGGGACCTCGCTTTCTGGCGCATCGTCGGCGGCTTCGCCATCGGCATGGCCTCCGTGATCGGCCCGGCCTACATCGCCGAGGTCGCCCCGCCCGCCTACCGCGGCCGCCTCGGCTCCTTCCAGCAGGCCGCGATCGTCATCGGCATCGCCGTCTCCCAGCTGGTCAACTGGGGCCTGCTCAACGCCGCCGGCGGTGACCAGCGCGGCAAGCTGATGGGCCTGGAGGCCTGGCAGGTCATGCTCGGTGTCATGGTCGTCCCGGCCGTCCTGTACGGCATGCTCTCCTTCGCCATCCCCGAGTCGCCGCGCTTCCTGATCTCCGTCGGCAAGCGGGAGCGCGCCAAGGAGATCCTCGCCGAGGTCGAGGGCAAGAACGTCGACTTCAACGCCCGGGTCGACGAGATCGAGCTGGCGATGAAGAGCGAGCACAAGTCCTCCTTCAAGGACCTGCTCGGTGGCGGCTTCTTCTTCAAGCCGATCGTCTGGATCGGCATCGGCCTGTCGGTCTTCCAGCAGTTCGTCGGCATCAACGTCGCGTTCTACTACTCCTCCACCCTGTGGCAGTCGGTGGGCGTCGACCCGTCGGACTCGTTCTTCTACTCCTTCACGACGTCGATCATCAACATCGTCGGCACCGTGATCGCGATGATCTTCGTCGACCGCGTCGGCCGCAAGCCGCTCGCGCTCATCGGCTCGGTCGGCATGGTCGTCGGCCTGGCGCTCGAGGCCTGGGCGTTCAGCTACGACCTGGTCGACGGCAAGCTGCCGAGCACCCAGGGCTGGGTCGCCCTGATCGCCGCCCACATCTTCGTGCTCTTCTTCGCCCTGTCCTGGGGTGTGGTCGTCTGGGTCTTCCTCGGCGAGATGTTCCCGAACAAGCTCCGCGCCGCCGCGCTGGGCGTGGCCGCCGCCGCGCAGTGGATCGCCAACTGGGCCATCACCGCGAGCTTCCCGTCGCTGGCCGACTGGAACCTCTCCGGCACGTACGTGATCTACACGGTCTTCGCCGCGCTCTCCATCCCGTTCGTCCTGAAGTACGTCAAGGAGACGAAGGGCAAGACGCTGGAGGAGATGGGCTGACGCCCTCCCGAACTCGAGGAGACGGGCCAAGTCCCCGCTGCCCTCTCCTCGATCCGTCCGCCGCCCCCACCCGGCCACTGCCCGGGTGGGGGCGGCGGTGTCTTTGCGCTCCGGTGGGTCGGGTGCGGGTTTCGTTGTGGCTGGTCGCGCAGTTCCCCGCGCCCCTTTTTGTGCCTGCGGCGGCCCGTTGCGGTGCGTGGTGGGTCGGGGCCGGGGTGGGGGGTGTCCGTCCTCGGTCCGGCTGCCCGCATCTCAGAAGGGCACCGTTGCCCGGTGCCGGCCGCTGCGGGCGGACACCCCCACCCCCCGGCGGGTGGGGGGTGGGGGGTGTCGCTGCTTCCGTCGCACGCGGGTGCGGGTCGGTGATGGGTACGAAGAAGCCCCCTCCGGCAGGGCTTCGCCGCTGGAGGGGGCTTGCGGGGGGTGGGCGGTCAGACGGTGACGCTCTCGCGCTCCTCGGCCGTCTCCGTCGCCGCCGGCCGGACGACCGCCGGCTTGGGCAGGGCCAGGTAGAGGAGGCCGGAGATCACGATGGTGGCGACCCAGCCGAGGCCGTACTCGCCGATGACGTTGTTCTTCGCGAGCGGGCCGGTGAACCAGTCCGACGTGGTGAACATCAGGCCGCCGGCGAGACCCACCGCCCAAGAGACGACCGCGGCGGGGGAGAAGCCGCCCCGGTACCAGTACGCGCTGCTGCGCGTGGTGTCGGCCATGGCCGCGCCGTCGTACTCCGTGCGCCGCAGCATGTCCGCGCCGAAGACACCGACCCACGCCGAGAAGGCGACGGCGAGCAGGGACAGGAAAGCAATGAAGGAGCCCATGAAGCTGGTCGCCACCAGCATCAGCACGCCGCCGAAGATCAGCGAGATCACGGCGTTCACGGACACCGCCCAGTGGCGCGGCACCTTGAAGCCGAGGGTCTGCGCGGTGAAGCCCGCCGAGTACATCGACATGGAGTTGATCAGCAGCATGCCGATCAGCGCGATCAGCAGATACGGCACGGCGATCCAGGTGGGCAGGATCTCGCCGAGGAAGGACACCGGGTCGGACGCCGAGGCCAGGTCCGGAGTGGACACCGCCATCACCGCGCCCATCAGCACCATCGGCAGGACGACGATGCCGGCGCCGCCGACCGACGTACCGACGATCGCCTTCGAGGACGCCGTACGCGGCAGGTAGCGGGTGAAGTCCGGAGCGGACGGGATCCAGCTGACGCCGCCGGCCGCGATCATGCCGATGCCGGTGATCACCGCGGCCGTGGAACCGGCCGAGTGCTCCATGACCTTCGACCAGTCGGTGTTGACGGCCAGATAGACCAGCACCAGCACCGAGAAAGCACCGAACAGATAGGTCGCGTACTTGTTGCACTTCTGCACGGCGTTGATGCCGAGCCCGGAGATCGCGAAGGTGGCGACGACGAACAGCAGCAGCATGACCATGTCGAGCACGCTGTTCGCGCCGATGCCGAGCACGATGTCCAGGATGGTGAGCATGGCGTAGGCGCCGGTCACCGCGTTGATCGTTTCCCAGCCCCAGCGGGCCACCCAGATCAGCGAACCGGGCAGCAGATTGCCGCGCTGCCCGAACACCGCGCGCGACAGCGCCATCCCGGGCGCCCCGCCACGCTTGCCGGCGATGCCGATGAGCCCGACCAGGCCGTACGACACGACGGGCGCGACGGCCGCCACGACGAGCGCCTGCCAGATGTTCAGGTGGTACGCCACGACGAGGCTCGCACCCATCGTCAGCAGCAGCACGCTGATGTTGGCGCCCACCCAGGTGGGGAACAGCTCGCGGGGCTTGGCGGTGCGCTCGTTGTCGGGCACCTGTTCGATGCCGCGGGTTTCGAGAGCGCCTTCGGTCTCGGCGGTCTTACTCATGGGAAGAGGGAGCCTCAAAGGTGGGGGACAGGGCGATGTCGGGACTCTACGCGCGTTGACGGAGGTACCACCATCGTACTTTGGTCCGACTCCTGCCCTCCAGTGGCGTTTGTCTCTCAGAGGAAGCCACAAGACCGCTCCGGCGGACCCCCATGGCTGATACTGGACGGGTTATGGAAACCGTCATCCTTGCTGTAGTCATCGCCGTGGTCGCGATCGTCGCGCTCGGCGGGCTCGTGGTCGGCAGCCGACGGAAGAAGTCGCTGCCCCCGCCGCCCCCCGCCGCGCCCGACATCACCGCTCCTCCGGCCGAGCCGCACGTCGGCGACGAGGCCGAGACGCCGCGGGAGGAACCGCGGCGCACCATCGAGGAGGTGGATCTTCCAGGCGGCCGGGCTCCCGTCGCCGTGGAGGAGCCGCCGGCCGAAGTCGTCGAGGCTCCCGAGATCGAGATCCCGGAGCCCACCGCGGGACGCCTGGTCCGCCTGCGCGCCCGCCTTTCCCGCTCCCAGAACGCCCTGGGCAAGGGCCTGCTCACCCTGCTCTCCCGTGAACACCTCGACGAGGACACGTGGGAGGAGATCGAGGACACGCTGCTCACCGCCGACGTCGGCGTGCAGCCCACGCAGGAGCTCGTCGAGCGCCTGCGCGAACGCGTCAAGGTGCTCGGCACCCGCACGCCGGAGGAGCTGCGCGGCCTGCTGCGCGAGGAGCTGCTCACGCTCGTCGGCCCGGACATGGACCGCGAGGTCAAGACCGAGCCGGTCACCAGCAAGCCGGGCATCGTGATGGTCGTCGGCGTCAACGGCACCGGCAAGACCACCACCACCGGCAAGCTGGCCCGCGTCCTGGTGGCCGACGGCCGCAGTGTCGTCCTCGGCGCCGCAGACACCTTCCGCGCCGCCGCCGCCGACCAGCTCCAGACCTGGGGCGAGCGGGTCGGCGCCCACACCGTGCGCGGGCCGGAGGCCGGCGACCCCGCCTCCGTCGCCTTCGACGCGGTGAAGGAGGGCAAGGAGATGGGCGCGGACGTCGTGCTCATCGACACCGCGGGCCGGCTGCACACCAAGACCGGTCTCATGGACGAGCTGGGCAAGGTCAAGCGGGTCGTGGAGAAGCACGCCCCGCTGGACGAGGTGCTGCTGGTCCTCGACGCCACGACCGGTCAGAACGGCCTCGTCCAGGCCCGTGTCTTCGCGGAGGTCGTCGACATCACCGGCATCGTCCTGACCAAGCTGGACGGTACGGCCAAGGGCGGCATCGTGATCGCGGTCCAGCGGGAGCTGGGCGTACCGGTCAAGCTGGTCGGCCTCGGCGAGGGCGCGGACGACCTGGCCCCCTTCGAGCCGGGCGCCTTCGTGGACGCCCTCCTCGGCGACTAGCGACTCCGTCGTCCACGCGAATCACCACCCACCCCCGGCACGGATCTCCGGCCGGGGGTGGGCTGTGTTTCGTGCTCGCAGCTACGCAGGACGGCGGCCCGAAGCCGCGCGCGCCACGGCGTTGCTGCACCC
The DNA here is from genome assembly GCF_040656475.1 of Streptomyces sp. NPDC049915. Classification (NCBI taxonomy): domain Bacteria; kingdom Bacillati; phylum Actinomycetota; class Actinomycetes; order Kitasatosporales; family Streptomycetaceae; genus Streptomyces; species Streptomyces sp. NPDC049915. The sequence goes on along the minus strand of NZ_JBFAMH010000015.1, from coordinate 126,840 downwards.
GCGTACGGCGGGAAGGGGACGGGGTGGGGGGTGTCCGCCCGCAGCGGCCGGCACCGGGCAAGGGTGCCCTAGTCGGAAAACGGGCGGCCGGACCGAGGACGGACACCCCCCACCCCGGCCCCGATCTCCAACGCACCGCAGGCGCTACGGCAACCGGCCACCGGACAGCAACGGGCCGCCGCAGGCCCATAAGGGGCGCGGGGAACTGCGCGACCAGCCACAACGCACCCGCAGACGACCACCGACCACCGAACCCCGTTACCCCAAAGCCCCCCGCGACCGATGCGCCGCATAGGCAAGCGTCCCCAGTACCAACCGCGCCCCCGCCGGCCGGGTAGCCGAATCCAGCGCCGGCGGCCGCAGCCACCGCGCCGCCCCCATCCCGCCCCGATCCGACGGCGGAGCCGTGACGTACGTCCCGGCCCCCAGCCCCAGAAGATCAAGCCCCGGATCGTCCCATCCCATCCGGTACAGCGCCCGCGGCAGATCGGCCGCCGCCCCCGGCGCCACGAAGAACTGCGCCCGCCCCTGAGGGGTCACCGCGACCGGCCCCAGCGGCACCCCCATCCGCTCCAGCCGCACGAGCGCCCGCCGCCCCGCCGCCTCCGAGACCTCCAGCACGTCGAACGCCCGCCCGACCGGCAGCATCACCGACGCGCCCGGCACCTCCGCCCACGCCGCGGTCACCTCGTCCAGCGTCGCCCCCGCCCGCACCTCGGCCGCGAACGGCAGCGGATGCGCTCCCGGCGCCGGGCAGTCGCCGCGCCCGCACGAGCACACGCCCGCCATCGCCCGAGCGCCCGGCACGACGTCCCAGCCCCACAGACCGGTGAACTCCGCCACCGCGGTGCACTCCGACGAGCGGCCGCGCCGCCGAGAGGCGGACCGCATGTCGCGGATGTCACGGATGCCCCGACTGCTGCCGATCGTGAAGCCCATGCCCCCTCCAACGGGTCCGACGTACCGGTGGTTACGAAGTGGTGGTTACCAAGAACACTCAACCCGCTACGGAGCGTGTCCTCGACCCTGCTGCGGACGGCGTCCGGAAGTGCCCGCGGTGGTGCGTCCTGCGACACGCGCCCCTGGATGCATCCGTGCGCTCACTCCCAGCTGTCCTATGTCAAGTGAATCGCGGGAACGCCACCGTGAGTTCATTCGAAGGGGTGGCGAATGGTGGCGTTTACGCTTTCGCCATGGCCGGACCGGTGATCGTGGGATTACTTTGAGTGCACGCTACCGGCGGGCACATGCGCTCGTGGGTATGCCGGAGGCAACTCGGTTTTCCGTTCGAAGGGTGAGAACCGCCGGACGGAGGCCCCGAGAACCGGCATTCTGATAGGGCTTGGCGCAGCGGCGCGGCAAGGCGCGGCACGAGGTCGTGAGGGATGGGGGCGTTCCAGTGGGCGGCAACGGCGGTGGCGGGACGAACGCTGAGAAGCGCCCCAACGAGCTGCTCGGGTCCTGGTTCGTGCGCAGCGGCTGGTCGAAGGGCGAGCTCGCCCGCCAGGTGAACCGCCGCGCCCGTCAGCTGGGCGCCAACCACATCTCCACCGACACCTCCCGGATCCGCCGCTGGCTGGACGGCGAGAACCCCCGCGAGCCCATCCCCCGGATCTTGTCCGAGCTGTTCTCCGAGCGCTTCGGCTGCGTCGTCTCCATCGAGGACCTCGGCCTGCGCACCGTGCGCCCCTCGCCGTCCGCCACGGGCGTCGACCTGCCCTGGACGGGCCCGCAGACCGTCGCCCTGCTCGGCGAGTTCTCGCGCAGCGACCTGATGCTGGCCCGGCGCGGCTTCCTCGGCAGCTCGCTGGGCCTGGCCGCCGGCCCGGCCCTCATCGAGCCGATGCAGCGCTGGCTGGTGCCCACACCGGTGCTGCCCGGCCAGCGCCGGGAGGCCGACCCGCAGACCATCCCCACCAGCCGCGCCCGCGGCCGGCTCTCCAAGCCGGAACTGGACCTGCTGGAGACCACGACCGTGATGTTCCGGCAGTGGGACGCCCAGTGCGGCGGCGGCCTGCGCCGCAAGGCGGTCGTCGGCCAGCTGCACGAGGTCACCGACCTGCTCCAGGAACCCCAGCCCGAGGCCACGACCCGACGCCTGTTCAAGGTCGCCGCCGAGCTGGCCGAGCTGGCCGGCTGGATGTCGTACGACGTGGGGCTGCAGCCGACCGCCCAGAAGTACTTCGTCCTCGCGCTGCACGCCGCCAAGGAGGCCGGCGACAAGCCGCTCGGCTCCTACATCCTCTCCAGCATGAGCCGGCAGATGATCCACCTCGGCCGGCCCGAGGACGCCCTGGAGCTCATCCACCTCGCCCAGTACGGCAGCCGCGACTGCGCGAGCCCCCGCACCCAGGCGATGCTGTATGCGATGGAGGCCCGCGCCTACGCCAACATGAGCCAGCCCGGCAAGTGCAAGCGGGCCGTCCGCATGGCCGAGGACACCTTCGCCGACGCCGACGACTGGGACGAGCCGGACCCCGACTGGATCCGCTTCTTCTCCGAGGCCGAGCTGTACGGCGAGAACAGCCACTCCTTCCGCGACCTCGCCTACGTCGCCGGCCGCAGCCCCGCCTACGCCTCCCTGGCCGAGCCGCTGATGCAGCGGGCCGTGGAGCTGTTCGCCGAGGACAGCGAGCACCAGCGGTCGTATGCGCTGAACCTCATCGGCATGGCCACCGTCCACCTGCTGCGCCGCGACCCCGAGCAGAGCACGGTCTACGCCGGGCAGGCCATGCGGATCGCCCGGAAGGTGCGCTCCGAGCGGGTCAACACCCGGATCCGCAAGACCGTCGACACCGCGGCCCGCGACTTCGGCGACCTCGCCGAGATCGTCGACCTCACCGACAAGCTCGCCGCCGAGCTGCCGGAGGCCGCCGAGGCGGTCTGACCCCACCCGTTCCACCCACTGAACCCCGGCCGCGGCCGGCCCTCCCGAACTGCCCGACTCGGCTCCCCCGCCAGGTCATCGGAGGGCCGCCCGTGGCCGGTCCCGTTCCCCCCGCAATTCATCGGGGCGTAACACGCCGGGCGCCTTCGTCACCCCGGCGAAACAACGCGGGCCGTCCACCGAAACGGCACTGCGTCAATCTCGTCGCCATAACCGGCCCACCCCTCATTCCGCTGAGGCATTCCGCTCAGGCTTCGCCCGCACGGGGCCGTACAACGACGAGGAGACGCCGATGGCACCAGCAGCCATCATGCTCGCGGCGGACGCACCCAAACTGTCGTCCGCCAACACCGGCTTCATGCTCATCTGTTCCGCCCTGGTGATGCTCATGACCCCGGGCCTGGCCTTCTTCTACGGAGGCATGGTCCGCGTCAAGAGCACCCTGAACATGCTGATGATGAGCTTCATCAGCCTCGGGATCGTCACCATCCTGTGGGTGCTCTACGGCTTCTCCCTCGCCTTCGGCACGGACTCCGGCAGCCTCATCGGATGGAACTCCGACTGGCTGGGCCTGAGCAACATCGGGCTGACCGAGCTGTGGGACGGCTACTCCATCCCCGTCTTCGTCTTCTGCATGTTCCAGCTGATGTTCGCGATCATCACGCCCGCCCTGATCAGCGGCGCGCTCGCCGACCGCGTGAAGTTCAGCGCGTGGGCGCTGTTCATCACGCTCTGGGTGACGATCGTGTACTTCCCCGTGGCGCACTGGGTCTGGGGCGCGGGCGGCTGGGCGTACGAACTGGGCGTCATCGACTTCGCCGGCGGTACGGCCGTACACATCAACGCCGGTGCCGCGGCGCTCGGCGTGATCCTCGTCATCGGCAAGCGCGTCGGCTTCAAGAAGGACCCGATGCGTCCGCACAGCCTGCCGCTGGTCATGCTGGGCGCGGGACTGCTGTGGTTCGGCTGGTTCGGCTTCAACGCCGGCTCCTGGCTCGGCAACGACGACGGCGTGGGCGCGCTGATGTTCGTGAACACGCAGGTCGCCACCGGTGCCGCCATGCTGGCCTGGCTGATCTACGAGAAGATCCGGCACGGCGCGTTCACCACGCTGGGCGCCGCCTCCGGCGCGGTCGCCGGCCTGGTCGCCATCACGCCCTCCGGCGGCGCGGTCTCGCCGCTCGGCGCGATCGCCGTCGGCGCCATCGCCGGTGTGCTGTGCGCGATGGCCGTCGGCCTGAAGTACCGGTTCAACTACGACGACTCCCTCGATGTCGTCGGCGTCCACCTGGTCGGCGGAATCGCGGGCTCCCTGCTCATCGGCTTCTTCGCCACCGGCAAGGGCCAGTCCGCCGCGACCGGCGTCTTCTACGGCGACCACTCCTTCACCCAGCTGTGGAAGCAGTGCGCCGGTGTCGGCGCCGTCCTCGCCTACTCCCTCATCGTCTCCGCGATCCTCGCCTTCGTCCTCGACAAGACGATCGGCATGCGGGTCACCGAGGACGAGGAGGTCCTCGGCATCGACCAGAGCGAGCACGCCGAGACCGCGTACGACTTCAGCGGCGCCGGTGGCGGAGCCGCCCGCACCAGCGCCGTACCGGCCGCCGTGGCCGAGGCCGGGACCCGAAAGGTGGACGCATGAAGCTCATCACCGCCGTCGTCAAGCCGCACCGGCTCGACGAGATCAAGGAGGCCCTGCAGGCCTTCGGAGTCCAGGGCCTGACGGTCACCGAGGCCAGCGGCTACGGTCGGCAGCGGGGGCACACCGAGGTCTACCGCGGCGCCGAGTACACCGTCGACCTGGTTCCCAAGATCCGTATCGAGGTGCTGGTCGAGGACGACGAGGCCGAGCAGCTGATCGAGGTCGTCGTGAAGGCGGCCCGTACCGGCAAGATCGGTGACGGCAAGGTCTGGTCGATCCCGGTCGACACGGCCGTCCGGGTCCGCACCGGCGAGCGCGGCCCCGACGCGCTCTGACCGCTTGACGAACAGGAGTCGCTGGGTGACGACGACCAACGCGCGCTACGAAGCAGAGGACCCCGGCCCCAGCGGCTACGCGGCGGCCCGGCTGCACCTCCTCACCGAGGGGGAGCAGTCCGGGCCGCCGCGCCGTGCGGCCCTGTCCCGGCTCACGGACGACTGGCTCGCGCAGCTGTTCGCGGCGGGCGCCGGTGAGCTGCGAGGGGTGTCGCTGGTCGCCGTCGGCGGGTACGGGCGCGGTGAGCTGTCCCCGCGCAGCGACCTCGACCTGCTTCTGCTGCACGACGGCGCCGACCCCAAGGCGGTGGCCGCCCTCGCCGACCGCCTCTGGTACCCGGTGTGGGACCTCGGCCTCGCCCTCGACCACTCCGTGCGCACCCCGGCCGAGGCCCGCAAGACGGCTGGGGAGGACCTGAAGGTGCAGCTGGGCCTGCTGGACGCCCGCCACCTCGCCGGCGACCTCGCCCTGACCGCCTCGCTGCGCACCGCCGTCCTCGCCGACTGGCGCAACCAGGCCCCGAGGCGCCTGCCCGAACTCCAGGAACTGTGCGCCGAACGGGCCGAACGCCACGGCGAGCTGCAGTACCTGCTGGAACCGGACCTCAAGGAGGCCCGGGGCGGCCTCAGGGACGCCACCGCCCTGCGCGCGGTCGCCGCGTCCTGGCTCGCCGACGCGCCCCGCGAGGGACTCGACGACGCCCGCCGCCGCCTCCTCGACGTCCGCGACGCCCTGCACCTGACGACCGGCCGGGCCACCGACCGGCTCTCCTTGCAGGAACAGGACCAGGTCGCCGCCGGCCTCGGCCTGCTCGACGCCGACGCCCTGCTGCGGCAGGTCTACGAGGCGGCCCGGGTCATCTCGTACGCCAGTGACGTCACCTGGCGCGAGGTGAGCCGCGTGCTGCGCTCCCGCGCGGTGCGCCCCCGCCTGCGCGCCATCCTGGGCGGTGGCAAACCGGTCGCCGAGCGCTCGCCGCTGGCCGAGGGCGTCGTCGAACAGGACGGCGAGGTGGTGCTCGCCCGTGCCGCGCGCCCCGAACGCGACCCCGTGCTCCCCCTGCGCGCCGCGGCCGCCGCCGCCCAGGCAGGCCTGCCGCTGTCGCTGCACGCCGTGCGCCGGATGGCCGCCACCGCACGCCCGCTGCCGGCGCCCTGGCCCGCCGAGGCGCGGGAACAGCTGGTCACGCTGCTCGGCTCCGGGCGCCCCACGGTGGAGGTGTGGGAGGCGCTGGAGGCAGAGAGGCTGATCACCCGGCTGCTGCCCGACTGGGAGCGGGTGCGCTGCCGGCCGCAGCGCAACGCCGTCCATGTGTGGACCGTCGACCGGCACCTGATCGAGACGGCCGTGCGCGCCTCGGAGTTCACCCGCCGGGTCGGCCGGCCCGACCTGCTGCTGGTCGCGGCCCTGCTGCACGACATCGGCAAGGGCTGGCCCGGCGACCACTCGGTGGCCGGGGAGATCATCGCCCGTGACGTCGCCGCGCGGATCGGCTTCGACCGCGCCGACGTCGCCGTACTCGCCGCCCTCGTCCGCCACCACCTGCTGCTGGTCGAGACGGCCACCCGGCGAGACCTGGACGATCCGGCCACCGTGCGGCTGGTCGCCGAGGCGGTCGGCACGCCGTCCACGCTGGAGCTGCTGCACGCCCTGACCGAGGCGGACGCGCTGGCCACCGGCCCGGCCGCCTGGTCCTCCTGGCGCGGCTCGCTCGTCGCGGACCTGGTACGGCGGGTGTCGGCCGTGCTCGCCGGCGACGCGCCGGACGAACCCGAGCCGGCCGCGCCCACCGCCGAGCAGGAACGGCTCGGGCTGGAGGCGACCGCCACCGGCGGCCCCGTGCTGGCGCTGCGCGCACAGCCGGAGCCGCCCGGCGAGGAGCCGTCCGGCGATCCCGAGCCGCTCGGCGTGGAGCTGCTCATCGCCGTACCCGACCAGCCGGGCGTGCTGCCCGCGGTGGCCGGTGTCCTCGCCGTGCACCGGCTCACCGTGCGCACCGCCGAGCTGCGCGCGCTGGACCTGCCGGACGGCGTGGACGGCTCGGTGCTGCTGCTGGACTGGCGGGTGGCGGCCGAGTACGGCTCCCTGCCGCAGGCCACCCGGCTGCGCGCCGACCTCGTCCGCGCGCTGGACGGCTCGCTGGACATCGCCTCCCGTCTCGCGGAACGCGACGCGGCCTATCCGCGCCGACGCGGCGTCGTCCCGCCCCCGCCCCGGGTGACCGTCCACCCGGCCGCCTCCCACCTCGCCACGGTGATCGAGGTCCGCGCCCAGGACGCCCCGGGCCTGCTGTTCCGCATCGGGCGGGCGCTGGAGGACGCGGGGGTGCGGATGCGGAGTGCGCACGTGAGCACGTTGGGCTCCAACGCGGTGGACGCCTTCTACGTGACGGACGAGGAGGGGGCACCACTGCCTGAGGATGCAGCGTCGTCGGTGGCGCGGAAGCTGGAAGAGGCGCTGAAAGAGTGACCTGCACGGCGCCTCTGCGTTGATCGGGGCATGGTCCCCGCCGACGCGGGGATGGTCCGGCGTCGACGGCGTTCGCGCCCAGCGTCGACACATGGTCCCCGCCGCTGCGGGGGGTGCCGTCCCCGTCCGCGATGCAGCAGGCGGGGACGATTGTCTTGCGGAGCCGGATACCCTGGAAGACGCTCATACTGCCCCCGACTCCGAGGACCGACGCCGCCGTGTTCGATACTCTCTCCGATCGCCTCTCAGCGACCTTCAAGAATCTGCGCGGCAAGGGGCGTTTGAGTGAGGCGGACATCGACGCCACCGCGCGCGAGATCCGCATCGCGCTCCTCGAAGCCGACGTGGCCCTGCCCGTCGTCCGGACGTTCATCAAGAACGTCAAGGAGCGCGCCCTCGGCGCCGAGGTCTCCCGGGCGCTGAACCCGGCCCAGCAGGTTCTCAAGATCGTCAACGACGAGCTCGTGACGATCCTGGGCGGCGAGACCCGGCGTCTGCGCTTCGCCAAGCAGCCGCCGACCGTGATCATGCTGGCCGGTCTCCAGGGTGCCGGTAAGACCACCCTCGCGGGCAAGCTCGGCCGGTGGCTCAAGGAGCAGGGCCACTCCCCGCTGCTGGTCGCCTGTGACCTCCAGCGTCCCAACGCCGTCAACCAGCTGAGCGTCGTCGCCGAACGCGCCGGCGTCGCGGTGTACGCGCCGGAGCCGGGCAACGGCGTCGGCGACCCGGTCAAGGTCGCCAAGGACTCCATCGAGTTCGCCAAGTCCAAGGTCCACGACATCGTCATCGTGGACACCGCCGGCCGCCTGGGCATCGACCAGGAGATGATGCAGCAGGCCGCGGACATCCGGGACGCGGTCCGCCCCGACGAGATCCTGTTCGTCGTCGACGCGATGATCGGTCAGGACGCCGTCAACACCGCCGAGGCCTTCCGCGACGGCGTCGGTTTCGACGGCGTGGTGCTCTCCAAGCTCGACGGCGATGCCCGTGGTGGTGCCGCCCTGTCGATCCGGCAGATCACCGGCAAGCCGATCATGTTCGCGTCGAACGGCGAGAAGCTCGACGAGTTCGACGCCTTCCACCCCGACCGGATGGCCTCCCGCATCCTCGACATGGGTGACCTGCTCACCCTGATCGAACAGGCCGAGAAGACGTTCAGCCAGGAAGAGGCCGCCAAGATGGCCTCCAAGCTGGCGTCGAAGAAGGGCCAGGACTTCACCCTGGACGACTTCCTGGCCCAGATGGAGCAGGTCAGGAAGATGGGCAGCATCAGCAAGCTGCTCGGCATGCTGCCCGGCATGGGCCAGATCAAGGACCAGATCAACAACATCGACGAGCGGGACGTCGACCGCATGGCGGCGATCATCAAGTCGATGACCCCGGCCGAGCGTCAGGACCCGACGATCATCAACGGCTCCCGCCGCGCCCGTGTCGCCAAGGGTGCCGGTGTCGAGGTCAGCGCGGTGAAGGGGCTCGTCGAGCGGTTCTTCGAGGCCCGCAAGATGATGTCCCGCATGGCGCAGGGCGGCGGCATGCCCGGCATGCCGGGGATCCCGGGCATGGGCGGCGGCCCCGGCCGGCAGAAGAAGCAGCAGAAGAAGGCCAAGGGCAAGCAGCGCTCCGGCAACCCGATGAAGCGCAAGCAGCAGGAGCAGGAGGAGGCCGCCCGCCGCGCGGCCGCCGCCGAGAACGGCGGCGCCTTCGGCCTGCCGGGCCAGCAGGCCGGCCAGGACTTCGAGCTGCCGGACGAGTTCAAGAAGTTCATGGGCTGACCGGCCCGCCGTACGTCCGCCGGGGGCGCCCTTCGCGAGAGGGGCGCCCCCGGTGTCGTACACCCGCATGCTTGTGCGGCTTTCCTGTCGTAACGTCCGGTTATGGCCAACCCTGCCCCGCCGCGGAAGTCACCCGACCAGCCCTGGCGTACCGAGGGCACCCCCGAGGAGCCGGCGAAACCGCCCTCCGGCGGGCGGCGGATGGGCGGGGGCTGGTGGCGGCTGATCGTCGCCGCGCTGATCGTGTACCTGATCGCCAACCTCATCCTGTCCTTCCAGGACGAGGCGACCGAGCCGACGATCTCCTACACCGAGTTCAGCAAGCAGGTCGACGCCGGCAACGTCAGCAAGATCTACGCCAAGGGCGACGCGATCCAGGGCCAGCTGAGGAAGGCCAAGGACAACCCCGAGGGCTCCGGCACCTACACCAAGTTCAAGACGGAGCGCCCGACCTTCGCCGACGACAAGATCTGGGAGTCCCTGACCAAGCACAACGTCACGGTCACCGCGGAGCCCGTCGTCCAGCACCGCAGTTTTCTCGCCAACCTGCTGATCTCGCTGGCGCCGATGCTGCTGCTCATCGCCGTGTGGGTGTTCATCGCCCGGCGGATGCGCGCGGGGCTCGGCGGGGCCGGCGGCATGCTGGGCCGCAAGGCGCCGCCCAAACCGGTCGAGCTGGAGCCCGGGCAGCCGCGCACCACCTTCGCGGACGTGGCCGGCATCGACGAGGTCGCGGGCGAACTCAACGACGTCGTGGACTTCCTGAGGAACCCCGACGCCTACCGCCGCATGGGCGCAAAGATGCCGCGCGGCGTACTGCTCGCGGGACCGCCCGGCACCGGCAAGACGCTGCTCGCGCGGGCCGTCGCCGGGGAAGCGGGGGTGCCGTTCTTCTCCGCGTCCGCCTCCGAGTTCATCGAGATGATCGTCGGCGTCGGCGCCTCCCGGGTGCGCGAGCTGTTCGCGGAGGCCCGCAAGGTCGCCCCGTCGATCATCTTCATCGACGAGATCGACACCATCGGCCGGGCCCGCGGCGGCGGCGCGAGCGTCGGCGGGCACGACGAGCGCGAGCAGACTCTCAACCAGATCCTGACCGAAATGGACGGCTTCTCCGGCTCGGAGGGTGTCGTCGTCGCCGCCACCAACCGCGCCGACGTCCTCGACCCGGCGCTCACCCGCCCCGGCCGCTTCGACCGGATCGTCCAGGTCTCGCCCCCGGACCGGGGCGGCCGCGAGGCCATCCTGCGCATCCACACCCGTGAGATCCCGCTCGCCGGCGACGTCGACCTCGCCCAGGTCGCCAGGACCACCCCGGGCATGACGGGCGCCGAACTCGCCAACCTCGCCAACGAGGCCGCCCTGCTCGCCGTCAAGCGCGGCCGGCAGCAGGTCACCCGGTCCGACCTGTCCGACGCCCTGGAGAAGGTGCAGCTCGGCGCGGAACGCGCCCTCGTCATGCCGTACGAGGAGCGGCGGCGCACCGCCTACCACGAGAGCGGGCACGCGCTGCTCGGCATGCTGCAGCCGGGCGCCGACCCGGTCCGCAAGATCACCATCGTGCCGCGCGGCCGGGCCCTCGGCGTCACGCTGTCCACGCCGGACGCGGACAAGTACGCCTACACCGAGGAGTACCTGCGCGGCCGGATCATCGGCGCCCTCGGCGGCATGGCGGCCGAGCATGTGGTCTACGACGTGATCACCACCGGGTCGGAGAGCGACCTGGAGCAGGTCACCCGCATCGCCCGCGGGATGGTCTCCCGGTGGGGCATGAGCGAACGCGTCGGCCGCCTCTCGGCGCTGCCGAACGACGCCCAGCAGGCCTACGGCCTCGCCGCCGCCCCGCAGACCCTCGACGCGATCGACGAGGAGATGCGCCGGGTCGTCGACGAGTGCTACGAGGAGGCGTGCCGCAAGCTGCGCGACCACCGCGGGCAGCTGGACGCGCTGGCCGAGGCGCTGCTGGAGCGCGAGACGCTGGAGGAGGCCGACGCCTACCGCATCGCGGGCATTTCGCGGCTGACCAAGGACGAGTCCTGAGGGCAGCTCACGGCACGCGGGCTATCAGGTAGCGGAAGACGTTCGGCATCCACACGGTGCCGTCGGCCCGCCGGTGCGGGTGCAGCGCCTCGGTCAGCTCCTTGTCGACCTGCTCCTGGCCGGCGACCGCGATCGCCGCGTCGAACAGCCCGGTCGACAGCAGACCGCGCCCCGCGCTGTCCACGTCGGCGTACCCGAAGGGGCAGGCCACACGTCCGGAACCGTCAGGGCGCAGTCCGGCCCGCTGGGCGACCTCCTCCAGGTCGTCGCGCAGGGCCGGGCGCCAGCTGCCCGGGCTGCGCAGCGGATCGGCCAGCTTCCCCGCCACCCGCAGCACGGAGGAGGTGGCGCACCGCTCCGGCGGCCCCCAGCCGGCCAGCACCACGGGGGTGCCGCGCTCGGCGACCGTCACCGCCCCGGCGAGCAGTTCGGCGAGACCGTCGGAATCGCCGGCCGTGCACCCGATGGGCTCGAACGCCGTCACCAGCGTGTACGACGGGGCCGCCCGCCGCGGGGTCTCCCGCACCAGCCGCGCGCCGCCACGCGCGCGTGCCCCGGGTGCCTCCGGCTGCAGCCGCTCGCGGGCGAGGGCCAGCCGTTCCGCGGAGTGGCACTCGACGCCAGTGACCTCCGCGCCACGCACCGCCGCCATCAGCAGGGCCAGGCCGGAGCCGCAGCCCAGGCCCAGCAGGCGGGTGCCGGGCCCCACTTCCAGTCGCTCGTAGACGCTCTCGTAGAGCGGAACCAGCATCCGCTCCTGGATCTCCGACCAGTCACGCGCGCGTGCACACAGGTCCACGCGGGGTGTCGAGCCCACCTGGGGGAGGTGCTGCCGCACGAGCGTAGGTGTCATAGGTACGCGCCCCAATCCGCCGAGAGAAAAGCCGTGTGCCCGTCTCGCTGGAGTTGCCGGTCCTGCATGGCCCCCGTGCAGTGCGCTCGCACTGACCCCCGTATGCCAGGAAACTCCCGCCTCGGCGGTGCGTCCAGTGGAAAGCGAGCGCGGTTTGAGAGTTGGCTGTCGGACTGGCTGGATTTCACCTGCGCGCAACGTGGCCCGAACAATGTCCCGCCGACGGCGGCCGGGGCGGTGCCGGGGGAGTGCGACCGACCCGGTAACGTCCCCGTCGTCTCATGCGCTGACGAAGGTGACGGGACTCGCCGCGCGCGTGACCGAAACGGCCCTTGCGCACCGGCGAAACCCGTGGAGCGTCCCGCGTCGACATGATCTACGCGTAGGTACGTACGTACGCCTACGTCGGTCTACGCACCACCTTGTTATGAGCTGTGCGGCATTTCCGCAGATCAGCGCACCCGTCCTCGTCAGGGCGCATCAGTGGCAACTGACGGGTACGTGCAAATTATTTGGGATGCCCCGGAATCGGAACACAGCGGCACCCCGGCTCGTTGTCATTACGTGAGCACGACACAGACACCACCTGTTCTCGCCGCCGAGCTGGCGCAGGCGTGGGCCGACATTCAGCGGTACCACCCCGAGCTGCCGGACCTCGCCGCGCCGGAGTCACTGATCGGGGAGTCGTCGTCCGCGTGCGGGCACGAGCTCTCCTTCGAGCGACTGCTGCACGAAGCAGTCCATGGCATCGCCGCCGCGCGCGGCGTGCGCGACACGTCCCGGGCCGGGCGCTACCACAACCGCAGATTCCTTGCGATCGCCGAGGAACTGGGCCTGGACCACGCCGAGGAGCCGCATCCCAGCAGCGGCTTCTCGCTGGTCACGCTCAGTCCCGAGGCGAAGCGGCGCTACCGGCCCACCATCGAGCGTCTCCAGCGGGCCCTCAAGGCCCACTCGGCGGCGACCTCCTCGGGCGCCACCCGCGCCTTCCGGGGCCCGGCCGCGCGGCACGGGTCCTCGGGCGGCGGCGTCCGCGTCAAGGCGGTGTGCGACTGCGGCCGCAACGTCCGGGTCGTCCCGTCGGTCCTGGCCCAGGCACCGATCGTCTGCGGCGGCTGCGGCAAGCCGTTCCGCATCCCGGAGGTCGTGGGAGCGGCGTAACCGGGGCCGCGCGTACCGGCATCTCGTGGGTGCCGGAGCGGTCGAACAGAGGTGGGGTGCCGCCGGCCGGGGCCGGCCGGCGGCACCCCGTCACGCCGGGTTGCGCACCCGACGGCGTCACGGCGGCGCCGGGTGCCTCTCAAGCGTGCCCACGACAAGCAACCCTCGGCCGGAAGCGCCCCGCCGCGTGTGGCACAATGGCTAGCTGTACTCGACAGTCGCACAGGACCCCTCTCTCCTCCGGCTGACGCGTCCATCGGGCACTCGGGTACCGCAACCCCACGCGGCTCTCTCGCCGTGCCCAACCACGTCAAATTCAGGAGAACCCACTCCCGTGGCAGTCAAGATCAAGCTGAAGCGTCTGGGCAAGATCCGTTCGCCTCACTACCGCATCGTCGTCGCCGACTCCCGTACCCGCCGTGACGGCCGGGCCATCGAGGAGATCGGCAAGTACCACCCGACCTACAACCCGTCGGTCATGGAGGTGGACGCCGAGCGTGTGGCGTACTGGCTCTCCGTCGGCGCTCAGCCGACCGAGCCCGTGCTCGCCATCCTGAAGAAGACCGGCGACTGGCAGAAGTTCAAGGGCGAGCCCGCTCCGGCTCCGCTGCTCGTCGCCGAGCCGAAGCCCGCGCGCCCGTCGTTCGAGGCCATCGGCGGCGACGACGACAGCAAGGGTGAGGCGATCACCCAGAAGAAGAAGGCTGAGAAGAAGGACGAGGCTGCGGCTGAGTCCGAGTCGACCGAGGCCTGAGCATGCTCGAGGAGGCTCTCGAGCACCTCGTGAAGGGCATCGTCGACAACCCTGACGATGTGCAGGTGGCCTCGCGCGACCTGCGCCGCGGACGTGTGCTCGAGGTCCGGGTCCACCCGGACGACCTCGGCAAGGTCATCGGCCGTAACGGCCGTACCGCACGCGCTCTGCGCACCGTCGTGGGCGCCATCGGCGGCCGCGGTGTCCGTGTCGACCTCGTCGACGTGGACCACGTCCGCTGACGCTGTGCAGCACCGGCTCGGGCCGGGGAGGGCCACTGGGCCGTCCCCGGCCCGCAGTCGTATGACAGGAGAATGAACAGGTGCAGTTGGTAGTCGCACGGATCGGCCGTGCCCACGGGATCAAGGGTGAGGTCACCGTCGAGGTACGGACCGACGAGCCGGAACTGAGGCTCGCCCCCGGCGCCGTACTCGCCACGGAGCCCGCCTCCACCGGCCCGCTGACCATCGAGTCGGGACGCGTCCACAGCGGCCGCCTCCTGCTGCGGTTCGAGGGCGTCGCCGACCGCACCGCCGCAGAGGCGCTGCGCAACACCCTCCTGATCGCCGAGATCGACCCGGACGAGCTGCCCGAGGAAGAGGACGAGTACTACGACCACCAGCTGATCGACCTGGACGTGGTCACCGAGGACGGCACCGAGGTCGGCCGGATCACCGAGATCTCCCACCTGCCCTCCCAGGACCTGTTCATCGTCGAGCGGTCCGACGGCAGCGAGGTGATGATCCCGTTCGTCGAGGAGATCGTCACCGAGATCGACCTGGCCGAGCAGAAGGCCGTCATCGCGCCCCCGCCCGGCCTGATCGACGACCGCGCCGAGATTGCCTCGTCCCGCGAAGAGTCCGGGGACGACAAGGCATGAGGCTCGACGTCGTCACGATCTTCCCCGAGTACCTCGACCCGCTGAACGTCTCCCTCGTCGGCAAGGCACGCGCGCGTGGGCAACTGGACGTGCACCTCCACGATCTGCGGGACTGGACGTACGACCGGCACAACACCGTCGACGACACCCCGTACGGCGGCGGCCCCGGCATGGTCATGAAGACCGACCCGTGGGGCGACGCGCTCGACTCCGTGCTCGCCGACGGCTACGAGAGCGGCTCCCGTGAGCCCGCGCTCATCGTGCCCACTCCCAGCGGCCGGCCCTTCACCCAGGAACTCGCCGTCCACCTCTCCGAACGGCCCTGGCTGATCTTCACCCCGGCCCGCTACGAGGGCATCGACCGCCGCGTCATCGACGAGTACGCCACCCGCATGCCCGTGTACGAGGTGTCCATCGGCGACTACGTCCTCGCCGGCGGGGAAGCCGCCGTCCTCGTCGTCACCGAGGCCGTGGCCCGGCTGCTGCCGGGGGTCCTCGGCAATGCCGAGTCCCACCGCGACGACTCCTTCGCGCCCGGCGCCATGGCCAACCTGCTGGAAGGCCCCGTCTACACCAAGCCGCCCGCCTGGCGCGGCCGGGAGATCCCCGAGGTGCTCCTGAGCGGCCACCACGGGAAGATCGCCCGCTGGCGCCGCGACGAGGCACTGCGGCGCACGACGGCCAACAGGCCCGACCTGATCGAGCGGTGCGACCCGAAGGCCTTCGACAAGAAGGACCGCGAGATGCTGTCGATCCTGGGCTGGGAGCCCGACCCCGAGGGCGAGCCGTACGGCCGATTTTGGCGCCGGGCGGCCGGCGTGGAAGAATAGACCGCTGCTGTCCGTCCGTCCGGCGTGCGCCCCTGCCACAGGGGGACAGGACGTCCGCTCCGACCCGGGCAGCTTCCCATTGAAAGATCTAGATGCCGTTGATGACCTGTGGCATCAGCGAAGAAAGCAGACGAAATGTCGCACCTGCTCGACTCCGTCGACTCCGCGTCGCTGCGCAGCGACGTCCCGGCCTTCCGCCCGGGTGACACCGTCAACGTCCACGTCCGCGTCATCGAGGGCAACCGCTCCCGTGTGCAGCAGTTCAAGGGCGTGGTGATCCGCCGCCAGGGTGCCGGCGTGCGCGAGACCTTCACGGTCCGCAAGGTCTCCTTCTCCGTCGGCGTCGAGCGCACCTTCCCGGTGCACACCCCGATCGTGGAGAAGATCGAGCTCGTCACCCGCGGTGACGTGCGTCGCGCCAAGCTGTACTACCTGCGCGAGCTGCGCGGCAAGGCGGCGAAGATCAAGGAGAAGCGCGACAGCTGAGCGCTTTCCCGGGGTCACAGCGGGGCCGGATAGCATTCGGCCCCGATGGACACCGAAACACAGCCAACGGAGCGCGACCGCTCCTCCGAACCCGCAGCGGCGGGTGGGGAGGGACGGTCGCGTTTCGCGTTGGCGGACCGGATCGCCGCGTGGCTCCCCGGCGGTCGTATCAGCCTGACCCTGCTCGTCTGCCTGGTCTTTTTGCTGCTCCTCAACGTTTTCGTGGTGCGGCCGTTCCAGATTCCTTCCGGTTCCATGGAACCGGGGTTGAGGATCGGGGACAGGGTTCTCGTAAATGAGTTGGCATACCGTTTCGGAGCCGAGCCGCGGCGCGGGGACGTCGTCGTGTTCGACGGCAGCGACTCCTTCGGGGACGGCGACTACGTCAAGCGCGTCGTCGGTGTGGGGGGAGACCACGTGGTCTGCTGCGACCAGGAGGGGAGGATCCGGGTGAACGGCCGGTCGGTCGAGGAGTCGGCGTTCGTGTACCCCGGGGACAGCCCGTCCACGGTGACCTTCGACGTCGTGGTGCCCGACGGCCACCTGTTCGTGCTCGGCGACCACCGCGGCGACTCCAGCGACTCCCGTGACCATCTCGGCTCGCCGGGCGGCGGCATGGTGCCGGCCGGCGACGTCATCGGGCGGGCCGACTGGATCGTATGGCCCGTGGGGCATGCGACCCGGCTGGAGCGGCCGGGGGCGTACGCGCGTGTGCCGGAGGCCGTCGGCGCTGCGGTGGGCGCCGGCGGTACGGGGGGCGTGCATGGGTAACCGTGGT
Source organism: Streptomyces sp. NPDC049915 (assembly GCF_040656475.1). Lineage (NCBI taxonomy): Bacteria > Bacillati > Actinomycetota > Actinomycetes > Kitasatosporales > Streptomycetaceae > Streptomyces > Streptomyces sp. NPDC049915. The sequence goes on along the minus strand of NZ_JBFAMH010000015.1, from coordinate 109,955 downwards.
CGGCGGCGGGGTGCCGCCGGTGGGGGAGCGGACGATCCGCTGCCCACGGGGTCTCGGCGCGCCTCCGCTCCCAGCGGTGCGCCTGCCGGAGGTGGCCGCACGCGTGCGGAGCGGCGCAGGCTCCAGCGCAAGGTCAAGCGCAAGCGCCGACGCAGTGCCGTGAAGGAGATCCCCCTCCTGGTGGGGGTCGCCGTACTGATCGCGCTGGTGCTGAAGACCTTCCTCGTCCAGGCGTTCGTGATCCCGTCCGGCTCCATGGAGCAGACGATCCGCATCGGCGACCGGGTTCTGGTCGACAAGTTCACCCCGTGGTTCGGGTCCAAGCCCGAGCGCGGGGACGTCGTGGTGTTCAAGGACCCGGGCGGCTGGCTGAAGGACGAGCAGACGACGGTCAAGAAGGACGACCCGGTCGTGGTGAAGCAGGTCAAAGAGGGGCTGACGTTCATCGGGCTGCTGCCGTCGGACAACGAGAAGGACCTCATCAAGCGGGTGGTCGGGGTCGGTGGGGATCATGTGAAGTGCTGTGACGCGCAGGGGCGGATCACCGTCAACGGCGTTCCCCTGAACGAGGACTATCTGAACCCGGGCGACACCCCGTCCGACACGCCTTTCGACGTCACCGTTCCGCAGGGGCGGCTGTGGGTGATGGGCGACCACCGGTCCAACTCCGCGGACTCCCGCTCGCACCAGGGCACCGACTACGGCGGTACGGTCTCCGAGGACGAGGTGGTCGGACGGGCCATGGTCATCGCCTGGCCCCTCGGCCACTGGAGCACCCTGGACGAACCGTCGGCGTACGCGTCCGTGCACGACGCCGCCGGGGCCGACGTGGCGGGCGGGGCCGACGCGGAGGTGTCCGGGTCGGCCACGGCCGGCTCGCTGTCGCATAGGGTTGCCTCCGGTGATCCGGTGGATCACAAGGAAATGCTCCAGCTCCCGACCCCTGCGGAACTCCCGCTCGTTATGGGAGTGGTGGGCCTGCGTCGCGCACGGGGCAGGCAGCGACACAGAGTGAGGAGTTGGCGTGGGGGATGTGGCGGTTGGCGCTCGGTCCGGACACGACGGCGAGGAACACCGCGGACGCCCCGTGGAGTCCGCAGCCTCGACCGCGGACGGCGCCGTGACTTCGAGGACTGCAGGGAATGACCCCGACGTGATGGAGGACGGCGCGGTGCCGGGCGAGGCAGGGCGGACGGTGTCACAGGGTTCGGCGGCAGGGACCGCCGGGCCGAGGAAGCCGCGCTCCTTCTGGAAGGAACTGCCGATCCTCATCGGGATCGCGCTCGTGCTGGCGCTGCTCATCAAGACGTTCCTGGTGCAGGCGTTCTCCATCCCCTCGGCGTCGATGCAGAACACGCTGCAGGAGGGTGACCGGGTCCTCGTCGACAAGCTGACGCCGTGGTTCGGTTCCGAGCCCGAGCGCGGCGAGGTCGTCGTCTTCCACGACCCGGACAACTGGCTGGCCGGGGAGGCGACCACCGACCCCAACGCCGTGCAGAAGGTGCTCAGCTGGATCGGTCTGATGCCGTCGGCCGAGGAGAAGGACCTGATCAAGCGGGTCATCGGGGTCGGCGGTGACACCGTCGAGTGCAAGGGCACCGGGCCGCTCACGGTCAACGGCCATGCGCTGAACGAGCAGGACTACGTCTACGCCGGGAACACGCCGTGCTCCGACGACCCGGGTGGCGGGACGTTCAAGGTGAAGGTGCCCAAGGGCTACATCTGGGTCATGGGCGACCACCGGCAGGACTCGAAGGACTCGCGCTACAACCAGAACGACAGGCACCACGGCATGGTCCCGGTGAAGGACGTCGTGGGCCGCGCGATCGTCAAGGCGTGGCCGATCAACCGGTGGGGGACGCTGCCCGTGCCCGACACGTTCGGTCAGACGGGGCTGGACAAGCCGTCCTCTGCGGCCGCGGTCCTGCCCGCGGCGCCGGACGCGGTGGTGCTGGCAGGTGTCGTGCCGGTGGCTCTGTGGCGGCGTCGTCGGCCTTGAGGTTCTTCCGGCCGCCGTTCGTCCGCGGGTGAGCGCCGGCTGGTCGCGCGGTTCCCCGCGCCCATGAACGCGGCGGCCCGCGAGGCCGGGCCGTCCCTCCCACTGCCCGCCGGCCCCGGACCGGGCCGGGTGGGATCTCCCCGCCCGGCGGAGCCCACGGTAGGGTGCGGGGCCATGGGTGAGCGCATACGTGGTGGCGGCAAGGTGGGGCAGCGGGTCTCCGGGCTTGCCGTCGCGCTGGGGATGGTGTTGTTCCTGGGCGGGTTCGTCTGGGGCGCGGTCGTGTACCGGCCGTACACCGTGCCGACCCCCTCGATGACGCCGACGATCGACGTCGGTGACCGGGTGCTGGCCCATCGTGTCGACGGCAGCGACGTGCGCCGCGGTGACGTCGTCGTGTTCAACGACAAGTCGTGGGTGTCGAACGCCCCCGTGGTCAAGCGCGTGGTCGCGGTCGGCGGTGACACCGTCGCCTGCTGCACCGACGGCAAGCTGACCGTCAACGGCAAGCAGATCGACGAGCCGTATCTGGCCGCGGGCACTCCGGCCGAGATCATGAACTTCCCGAAGGTGACGGTCCCCAAGGGCCGGCTGTTCCTGCTCGGCGACGAGCGCCAGGGCTCGCTGGACTCCACCGCCCACCTCACCGACGCGGCCCGCGGCACGGTCGACGAGAGCGCTGTGACCGCGCGGGTCGACGCCGTCGTATGGCCCATGAAGGGCATGCTGGCCCGCCCCACCGGTTTCGAGCCGCTCGGGGCGCTGTCCGAGCCGGGGCCGCTGCGCTCCGTCGTCACCGTGATCGTCGCGGGCGCCTCGCTGGTACTCGCGGGCGGGGCCTACGGGCCGATCGCCAAGCGGGCGTCGCGCCGGTCCCGCCCGGCTGCGCGGACGGAGCCCGCCGGTGTCCGTTGAGGGTGCGCTGCGCAAGGTCGCGCGGGTGGTCCTGCTCGACCCCGAGGACCGGGTTCTGTTGTTGCACGGCCATGAGCCGGACGATCCGGCCGACGACTGGTGGTTCACGCCCGGCGGCGGCCTGGAGGGCGAGGAGACCCGTGAGGAGGCCGCGCTGCGGGAACTCGCCGAGGAGACGGGCATCACCGAGGTCGACCTGGGCCCGGTGCTGTGGCGGCGCACCTGCTCGTTCCCGTTCGCGGGCCGCCGCTGGGACCAGGACGAGTGGTACTACCTGGCCCGTACGACGACGACGGCGACCCGGGCACTGGCGCTGACGGAGCTGGAACGGCGCAGCGTCGCGGGAGCGAGGTGGTGGTCCTGTGCGGAACTGACCGGGACGCATGAGACGGTGTATCCGACCAGACTCGCCGAGCTGTTGCGCACTCTGCTCGACGAAGGCCCCCCGGGCCGGCCCGTGACCCTGGAGACGGAAATCGTCTAGGGGCGCGCGCGACTGGCGCACAATGGTGGGACCGCACGGCTGAAGGGGAACATGCCATGAGCGCCGAGGACCTCGAGAAGTACGAGACCGAGATGGAGCTCAAGCTCTACCGGGAGTACCGCGACGTCGTCGGTCTGTTCAAATACGTGATCGAGACCGAGCGGCGCTTCTACCTGACCAATGACTACGAGATGCAGGTGCACTCGGTCCAGGGTGAGGTGTTCTTCGAGGTGACGATGGCGGATGCCTGGGTCTGGGACATGTACCGGCCGGCTCGCTTCGTCAAACAGGTCCGCGTCCTCACGTTCAAGGACGTGAACATCGAGGAGCTCAACAAGAGCGATCTGGAGCTGCCCGGCAGCTGATGCCGCCGGTTGTGCCACCCGTGCGGGTGGCCGAGTTTTCCACAAGCGGTCAGCCGTCCACCAAGATCCACTTCTTGGTGGCGGGTGCGTGATCGTTGGCGCCGGAGGTGGTGCCGACATGAACGCACGCAGTGCCCTCGGCAAGTACGGAGAGACCCTGGCCGCCCGGCGGCTGACCGAGACCGGTCTCGCGGTCCTGGAACGCAACTGGCGGGCCGGACGGTCCGGAGAGATCGACATCGTGGCGCGGGACGGCGACGTCCTGGTCGTCTGCGAGGTGAAGACCCGCAGGGACGGCTCCTTCGAGCATCCGATGTCCGCCGTCACCCCGGAGAAGGCCGAGCGGCTGCGCGCGCTGGCCCAGCGGTGGATCCAGGCCCACGGAGGTGCCCCACCGGGCGGTGTCCGCATCGACCTCGTCGGGGTGGTCCTGCCACGGCGGGGCGCACCGGTCGTCGAGCATGTGCGGGGGGTGGCCTGACATGGGCTTCGCGCGTACGTGTTCCGTGGCCCTGGTCGGTGTCGAGGGCGTCGTCGTGGAGGTCCAGGCCGACCTCGAACCGGGCGTCGCCGCGTTCACCCTGGTCGGCCTCCCGGACAAGAGCCTGACGGAGAGCCGCGACCGGGTACGGGCGGCGGTGGTGAACAGCGGGGCCGAGTGGCCGCAGAAGAAGCTCACCGTGGGGCTCTCGCCCGCCTCGGTGCCGAAGGCGGGCAGTGGGTTCGACCTGGCCGTCGCCTGCGCCGTCCTCGGGGCCGCCGAGCGGATCGATCCCCGGGTGCTCTCCGACATCGTGATGATCGGCGAGCTGGGGCTGGACGGGCGGGTGCGGCCGGTGCGGGGCATCCTGCCCGCCGTCCTCGCCGCCGCCGACGCGGGGTACGAACAGGTGGTCGTCCCGGAATGCGCGGCCGCCGAGGCGTCGCTGGTACCGGGAGTGTCGGTCCTCGGCGTGCGCAGCCTGCGCCAGCTGATCGCCGTCCTGACCGACGAGCCCGTCCCGGAGGAGGAGCCCGACGAACTGGGCCGGCCCGATCCGCTGCTGGCCGGGCTGCGCATGCCGGGCACCGGCGCGGCCACCGGCATGCACAGCATCGGAGCGGCCCAGCAGGACACCGGTCACGACCTCGCCGACGTCGTCGGCCAGATCTCGGCGCGTACGGCGGTGGAGGTGGCCGCGGCCGGCGGGCACCACCTGTTCCTCGAGGGGCCGCCAGGAGCGGGCAAGACCATGCTCGCCGAGCGGCTGCCCGCCGTCCTGCCCCGGCTGACCCGGCAGGAGTCGCTGGAGGTCACGGCCGTGCACTCGGTGGCCGGGCTGCTGCCGCCGGGCAAGCCGCTGATCGACGTCGCGCCCTACTGCGCCCCGCACCACTCGGCCACCATGCAGTCCCTCGTCGGCGGCGGCGCGAACATCGCCCGGCCCGGCGCGGTCTCCCTCGCCCACCGGGGCGTGCTGTTCCTGGACGAGACCCCCGAGTTCCGCGGCCAGGCGCTCGACGCGCTGCGGCAGCCGCTGGAGTCGGGGCACGTCGTGATCGCGCGCAGTGCCGGCGTGGTGCGCTTCCCGGCGAGGTTCCTGATGGTGCTCGCGGCCAACCCGTGCCCCTGCGGGCGTTTCTCGCTCAGGGACAGCCTGTGCGACTGCCCGCCGTCGGTGATCCGCCGCTACCAGGCGAGGATCTCCGGCCCGCTGCTCGACCGGGTCGACCTGCGGGTGGAGGTGGACCCGGTGGGCCGGGCCGAACTCGCGCAGCGCGGTCCCGGCGGCGAGTCGACGGCGACGGTCGCCGCGCGGGTCCGGGCGGCCCGCGAGCGGGCGGCGGCCCGGCTGGAGGGCACCCCGTGGCGCACCAACAGCGAGGTACCCGGCCGGGAGCTGCGCACCCGCTGGCACGCCGCGCCGGGGGCCCTGGACGACGCCGAACGCAGCCTGGAGCGCGGGGTCCTCACGGCCCGCGGGCTGGACCGCGTGCTGCGGGTCGCCTGGACGGTCGCCGACCTCGTCGGCCACGACCGGCCCGACGCGACCGACGTGGCCCTGGCGCTGCAACTGCGCACCGGCGTTCCGCGCGGGGTCCCGATGGCCATCGGAGCGCTCGCATGACCGGCGGCCCCGGACCGGCCGAGGAACTGCTCGGCCGGGTCTTCCTCACCCGGGTCGTCGAGCCGGGGGAGGAGGCCGGAGGGCGGTGGGTGCGCCAGTTCGGGGTGGGTGAGGTCGTGCGGCGGCTGCGGGCCGGGGGACCGGCGCTGCCCGGGGTGAGCGCACAGCGCTGGGCCGGGTTGCTGGCCCGCGCCGGGCGGGCCGAGCCGGAGGCGGACCTCGCCGCCGCGCAGGCCGCCGGCGTGCGGTTCGTGGCGCCCGGCAGCTCCGAGTGGCCCGGGCAGCTCGACGACCTGGGAGACGCCCGCCCGCTCGGGCTGTGGGTGCGCGGCCGGCCCAGCCTGCGCATGTGGGCGCTGAAGTCCGTCGCCGTCGTCGGCGCCCGCGCCTGCACCGAGTACGGCGCCCACATGGCGGCCACCCTCGCCGGCGGCCTCGCCGAGCGGGGCTGGGTCGTCGTCTCCGGCGGCGCCTACGGCATCGACGGCGCCGCCCACCGCGGGGCCCTCGGCGCGGGCGGCGCCACCGTCGCCGTCCTCGCCTGCGGCGTCGACCGGCCCTACCCGCGCGGACACACCGAGCTGATCAACCGGATCGCCGACCAGGGGCTGGTGGTCGGTGAGCTGCCGCCCGGTGACCATCCGACACCGAGCCGGTTCATCCTGCGCAACCGGGTCATCGCCGCCCTGACCCGGGGCAGTGTGGTCGTCGAGGCGGCGTACCGCAGCGGCTCGCTCGTCACCGCGCGGGCCGCGCAGCGCCTCGGCCGTCACACGATAGGAGTACCCGGACCCGCCACCAGCGGTCTGTCGGCCGGAGTGCACGAACTGCTGCGCGGCGGCGCGACGCTCGTGACCGACGCGGCGGAGGTCGTCGAACTGATCGGCGACATCGGGGAGCTGGCCCCGGAGCGGCGCGGCCCGGTGCTCCCGAGGGATCTGCTGGCCCCCGGCGCCCGCCGGGTCCTGGCGGCGCTGCCCGGCCGCCGCGGAGCCCGCGCGTCCGACATCGCGCGCGACGCGCAGACCAGCCAGGACGACGCGATCGCGAGACTGTACGAACTCAGAGCCCTCGGTTACGTCGAACGACACGGCGACGACTGGAAGTTGACACGCCAGGCCGTGATGTCCGCCAGGGGCGCTCGCTCACCTGGCTGACGGCGTTCGTTCGGCCGTCCGGGGGAAGCCCGAAGCCCAGGGAAATTCCGGCGAGTTGGCGCCCCGGGCAGAGCGCGCGCGGCGAGTGCCGCGCTCCGCCGGGGCGCCCAGCGGAACGTATCTGCGGATCCTCCGGGACGCCTTCTTCGCACACCGCGATCCTTCAGTCACGCTACGCTCACAAGGATCGGCGACGACACCCCCACATTCACGCGTACGGCACAGCAGAACGGCACAAGGCGACGAATGCCCCAGCACACTTCCGGGTCCGACCGGGCGGCGATCCCCTCAGCCGCCCGTGACGGTGGCAGCGTGCGGCCGCCCGCTCCCTCGACGCTCGACGAGCTCTGGCGGTCGTACAAGGCGACCGGAGACGAACGGCTGCGGGAGCAGCTGATCCTGCACTACTCGCCGCTGGTCAAGTACGTGGCGGGCCGGGTGAGCGTGGGCCTGCCGCCCAATGTGGAGCAGGCCGACTTCGTCTCCTCCGGGGTGTTCGGGCTGATCGACGCGATCGAGAAATTCGACATCGACCGGGAGATCAAGTTCGAGACGTACGCGATCACCCGGATCCGCGGCGCCATGATCGACGAGCTGCGGGCGCTGGACTGGATCCCGCGCTCGGTGCGGCAGAAGGCGCGCAACGTCGAGCGGGCCTACGCCACGCTGGAGGCACGCCTGAGGCGCACCCCCAGCGAGCAGGAGGTCGCCGCCGAACTGGGCATCGCGGTGGAGGAACTGCACGCCGTCTTCAGCCAGTTGTCGCTGGCCAACGTCGTCGCGCTGGAGGAACTGCTGCACGTCGGCGGGGAGAGCGGCGACCGGCTGAGCCTGATGGACACGCTGGAGGACACCGCCGCCGACAACCCGGTGGAGGTCGCCGAGGACCGGGAGCTGCGGCGGTTCCTCGCGCGGGCGATCAACACGCTGCCCGAGCGGGAGAAGACCGTGGTCACGCTCTACTACTACGAGGGTCTGACGCTGGCGGAGATCGGCAACGTGCTCGGGGTGACCGAGAGCCGGGTCAGCCAGATCCACACCAAGTCGGTGCTCCAGTTGCGCGCGAAGTTGGCCGGTTTCGGGCGCTGAGCGCCGGCGAGCGGCCCGGGCCGGCAAGGGAGCGGGCCTGGCGAGTGACTCCCGTCCCGGGTGGCGCGTCCGTAAAGTGGTTGACGTGCCAAGGATTCGAGCGGCCTCCGTGGCCGAGCACCGGTCGATGCAGCGCGCCGCCCTGCTGGACGCGGCGCGTTCCCTGCTGTCCGAGGGCGGCACCGAAGCGCTGACGTTCCCTGCCCTCGCCGAGCGGACAGGACTCGCGCGATCGTCCGTGTACGAGTACTTCCGGTCGCGGGCGGCCGTGGTCGAGGAGCTGTGCGCGGTCGACTTCCCCGTCTGGGCGGCCGAGGTGTCGGCGGCGATGGCCGCGGCGAACGGGCCGCAGGCCACGGTCGAGGCGTATGTGCGCACGCAACTGGAGCTGGTGGGGGACCGGCGGCACCGGGCCGTGGTCGCCATCTCCGCGAGCGAGCTGGACGCGGGGGCCCGGGAGAAGATCCGCGCCGCCCACGGGGGACTCGTCGCGCTGATCGTCGAGGCGCTGGAGGAGATGGGGCACGGGCAGGCCCGGCTGACGGCGATGCTCGTCCAGGGGATCGTGGACGCGGCGGTGCGGCGCCTCGAGCTCGGAGCGGCGGAGGAACCCTCGGTGATCGCGGAGGCGGCCGTCGCGATGGTGCTGCGGGGCGTGCGCGGCTGAGCTCGGCTACGACAGCAGCGGAGCTGAGCTCCGCTCACGACGGCAGCGGTACTCCCAGCACCGGCAGCAGCCTCGACGTGCCCCCGTTGCGCAGGCGCGGTGGGAGCAGCAGCAGCGGGTTCAGGTAGGTCTCGGCTCTCCGCAGGCCCCAGTGCACGCACGGCAGCGCGCAGTGGGAGCCCGTCGGCTCCACCGTGCCGATCACCGCGCCCGCCGTCACCTCGTCACCCTGGCGCACCGAAGCCCGTACCGGCTCGTACGTCGTCCGCAGGGGTGGTGTCCCCGTCCCCCGCAGCTCCACCGACACCACCCCCCGGCCCGCCACCCGTCCGGCGAAGGACACCCGGCCCGCCGCCACCGTCCGCACGGCAGCCCCCGGCGTGGCCGCCAGGTCGGCTCCGCGATGGCCAGGGCCGTACGGGGAAGCGGGAGGAGACCACCCGCGGAGGATGCGCGGACGCACCCCGACCGGCCACGTCGTCGCCACCGCCGGCACCCGCGCTCGCGTACCCGAAGGCCCCGGCGGCGGCCCCTGCGCCCAGGCCAGCGGCGCCAGGACCGTCACCACCAGTCCCAGCAGCACCGCCCACATCACCCCTGCGTGTCGCTGTGTCCCCATGCCTCAGACGGTCCCGCACTCCACGCGACCTCGGCCGGGATCTGTGGACCACTGCCCGATTGTGGACAGCGGCGTCACCCGGCGCCCCGCCGGTCCCGTACACTTCTTCTGGCGATCCGGGTCACCGGGTCGACTTCGCACGCCCCGCTACGGCCACCGGAAACGGTCCGTATCAGCGCCCCTCGGTCCTTCGTGGCACGGCGCACCGCGGGCGTCAGGCGCGACCGCCGTCCGGCGGACGCGGCACAACCGAGAACTCAAGGAGATACGGCCATGGCCGTCGTCACGATGCGGGAGCTGCTGGAGAGCGGCGTCCACTTCGGTCACCAGACCCGTCGCTGGAACCCGAAGATGAAGCGCTTCATCTTCACCGAGCGCAACGGCATCTACATCATCGACCTGCTCCAGTCGCTGTCGTACATCGACCGCGCCTACGAGTTCGTCAAGGAGACCGTCGCCCACGGCGGCACGGTCATGTTCGTCGGCACGAAGAAGCAGGCGCAGGAGGCCATCGCCGAGCAGGCCACCCGCGTCGGCATGCCCTACGTCAACCAGCGCTGGCTGGGCGGCATGCTCACCAACTTCTCCACCGTCTACAAGCGTCTGCAGCGCCTCAAGGAGCTCGAGCAGATCGACTTCGAGGACGTCGCCGCGTCGGGTCTGACCAAGAAGGAGCTTCTCGTGCTCTCGCGCGAGAAGGCCAAGCTGGAGAAGACCCTCGGTGGTATCCGCGAGATGTCCAAGGTGCCCAGCGCCGTCTGGATCGTGGACACCAAGAAGGAGCACATCGCCGTTGGTGAGGCCCGGAAGCTGAACATTCCGGTCGTCGCGATCCTCGACACCAACTGCGACCCCGACGAGGTCGACTACAAGATCCCGGGCAACGACGACGCGATCCGCTCCGTCACCCTGCTCACCCGCGTGATCGCCGACGCCGTGGCCGAGGGCCTCATCGCCCGCTCCGGCGGTGGCGAGGGCAAGGGCGAGAAGGCCGCGGGCGAGCCGCTCGCGGAGTGGGAGCGCGACCTGCTCGAGGGTGAGAAGAAGGCTGACTCCTCCGAGGAAGCCGCTGCCCCGGCCGCCGAGGCTCCGGCTGCCGAGGCTCCGGCCGAGGAGGCCCCGGCTGCGGAGGCTCCGGCCGCCGAGGCCGCGCCGGCCGCCGAGGACGAGAAGGCCGCCGAGGGCGAGCAGGCCTGACCCGTCAGCGTCAGCGTTGACGGCGGGAGCGGTACTGAATCCGACGGCGCCTCCGGCGCGGTCGAGTCCGCTCCCGCCGTTCACCCGTAGGTCAGCGGCAGGGCAGCGGCCTCCGATCACATGGAGTCCGCACCCCGCAGATCTTGGATCCTCCAGACTTCGAGAAAGACTCACAGACTCATGGCGAACTACACCGCCGCCGACGTCAAGAAGCTCCGCGAGCTCACGGGCGCCGGCATGATGGACTGCAAGAAGGCGCTGGACGAGGCCGAAGGCAACGTCGAGAAGGCCGTCGAGGCGCTGCGCATCAAGGGCCAGAAGGGCGTCGCCAAGCGCGAGGGCCGCTCCGCCGAGAACGGCGCCGTGGTCTCGATCATCGCCGACGACAACTCCTCCGGTGTCCTGGTCGAGCTGAAGTGCGAGACGGACTTCGTCGCCAAGGGCGAGAAGTTCCAGGCCGTCGCCAACACGATCGCCGAGCACGTCGCCAAGACGAACCCGGCCGACATCGAGGCCCTGCTCGCCTCCGAGATCGAGCCCGGCAAGACCGTCCAGGCGTTCGTGGACGAGGCCAACGCCAACCTCGGCGAGAAGATCGTCCTGGACCGCTTCGCGCAGTTCTCCGACGGCTTCGTGCTCGCCTACATGCACCGCACGATGCCCGACCTGCCCCCGCAGATCGGTGTCCTCGTCGAGCTGGACAAGCCGAACGCCGAGGTCGCCAAGGGCGTCGCCCAGCACATCGCCGCCTTCGCGCCGAAGTTCCTCTCCAAGGACGAGATCCCGGCCGAGGTCGTCGAGTCCGAGCGCCGCATCGCCGAGGAGACCACCCGCGCCGAGGGCAAGCCCGAGGCCGCGATCGCCAAGATCGTCGAGGGTCGCCTCAACGGCTTCTTCAAGGACGCCACGCTCCTCGGCCAGCCGTACGCGCTGGACAACAAGAAGAGCGTCGAGAAGGTTCTGCAGGAGGCCGGTGTCACCCTGAAGCGCTTCTCGCGCATCAAGGTCGGCATCTGAGTCCGTACGGCGATCGACGCTCGACCCCGATAGGGTCGACATCAGTCGTCCCTGCCGTCCGCGCACGGCGTCACACGCGCGCGTGACGGACGGCAGCAGATCTGACGAGGAGGCCATTGCCGCATGGGATGTGAACCACGCCCCGCCGGCAATGGCCTTCTTCGCATGTGCACCACGTTGAAAGAGGCGGGATCCCCATGACCACCAAGCCCGACAAGAGCGATGACGGCAAAGTACGCGGCCGGTTTCTGCTGAAGCTGTCCGGAGAGGCCTTCTCCGGCGGCGGTGGGCTGGGCGTCGACCCGGACGTGGTGCACGCGATCGCCCGTGAGATCGCCGCCGTCGTGCGTGACGGCGCGCAGGTCGCCGTCGTCATCGGCGGGGGCAACTTCTTCCGCGGGGCCGAGCTGCAGCAGCGCGGCATGGACCGCGCCCGCTCGGACTACATGGGCATGCTCGGGACCGTGATGAACTGCCTCGCCCTCCAGGACTTCCTGGAGAAGGAGGGCATCGTCTCCCGCGTCCAGACCGCCATCACCATGGGCCAGGTCGCGGAGCCGTACATCCCGCTGCGCGCCGTGCGGCACCTGGAGAAGGGCCGCGTGGTGATCTTCGGCGCCGGTATGGGCATGCCGTACTTCTCCACCGACACCACCGCCGCGCAGCGCGCCCTGGAGATCGACGCCGAGGCGCTGCTCATGGGCAAGAACGGCGTGGACGGGGTCTACGACTCCGACCCGAAGGCCAACCCGGACGCCGTGAAGTTCGACTCGCTCGGCTACGGCGAGGTCATCACCCGCGACCTGAAGGTCGCCGATGCCACGGCCATCACGCTCTGCCGCGACAACAAGCTCCCGATCGTGGTCTTCGAGCTCCTGAAGGAGGGCAATATCGCCCGCGCCGTCAAGGGTGAGAAGATCGGCACGCTCGTGGGTGAACAGGGCAGCCGGGACTGACCGGAGAATCACCCCGACCCTGACCGGGGGATGGACAATGTCCTGCAGGTCGGGAACCGTGCAGGAAGAAGACGCGACGCAGCCGGCCGCCGACCACAGCCAGGAACCGCAGCCGGGCCTACTCAAGACACGCAGGAGCAAGTGGTGATCGAAGAGACCCTCCTCGAGGCCGAGGAGAAGATGGAGAAGGCCGTCGTGGTCGCCAAGGAGGACTTCGCCGCGATCCGCACCGGCCGTGCGCACCCGGCGATGTTCAACAAGATCGTGGCGGAGTACTACGGCGCGCCGACGCCGATCAACCAGCTGGCCTCGTTCTCCGTGCCGGAGCCGCGCATGGCCGTCGTGACCCCGTTCGACAAGACCGCCCTGCGCAACATCGAGCAGGCGATCCGCGACTCCGACCTGGGCGTCAACCCGAGCAACGACGGCAACATCATCCGGGTGGTGTTCCCCGAGCTGACCGAGGAGCGCCGCCGCGAGTACATCAAGGTCGCCCGCAGCAAGGGCGAGGACGCCAAGGTCTCCATCCGCTCCGTGCGCCGCAAGGCCAAGGACGCCATCGACAAGCTGATCAAGGACGGCGAGGTCGGCGAGGACGAGGGCCGCCGTGCGGAGAAGGAACTCGACGACCTGACGTCGAAATACGTCGCCCAGGTGGACGAGCTCCTCAAGCACAAGGAAGCGGAACTGCTCGAGGTCTGATGAACGACTCTTCCTGGGGGGCGCCGCCCCACGCCGGGCAAGCCGGGTACTGGGGCCCCGCCGACCAGGGGCCCGTCCCGGGCTCCGGCCCGGCGGGTCCCGCGTACGATGCGCAGGAAGCGCAGCAGACTCGCCCCATGCCCATCGTGCCCGACGGACCCGCACACGGCGGAGACCAGGATGACGACCGGGGGGCCGCTCGGCTGAGCGGCCCCTTGTTCCGCGACGAGAACGCGCGCGGCGGGAACGTCCGCGCCGGCAGCGTCCGGGACGACGACCTCCGCGACCACCGCGTCCGTACCGACACCTTCCGCCAGCAGAATCCGGAGCCCATGCCCGACGCCCCGCAGCCGGCGCCCGCCCCGCAGAAGAAGAGCGCGGGCCGCGACCTGAGCTCCGCCATAGGGGTCGGCGTCGGGCTCGGTGCGGTCATCATCGCCTCTCTGTTCATCGTCAAGGCCGTGTTCGTCGGCGTGATCGCCGTCGCCGTCGTCGTCGGCCTGTGGGAGCTGACCAGCAGGCTGCAGGAGCGCAAGGAGATCCGCGCGCCCCTGGTGCCGCTCGCGGTCGGCGGCGCCGCGATGGTGGTCGCCGGGTACGTGCGCGGCGCCGAGGGCGCGTGGGTCGCCATGGCGCTCACGGCGCTCGCGGTACTGGTCTGGCGGATGACCGAGCCGCCGGAGGGCTACCTCAAGGACGTGACGGCGGGCGTCTTCGCCGCCTTCTACGTGCCGTTCCTGGCGACGTTCGTCGCGATGATGCTCACCGCCGACGACGGCCCCTGGCGGGTGCTGACCTTCCTGCTCCTCACAGTGGTCAGCGACACCGGCGCGTACGCCGTCGGCTGGCGCTTCGGCAAGCACAAGCTCGCCCCGCGGATCAGCCCCGGCAAAACCCGCGAGGGCCTGCTCGGCGCGGTGACGTTCGCGATGGTCGCCGGCGCGCTGTCCCTGGAGTTCCTGATCGACGACGGCACCTGGTGGCAGGGACTGCTGCTCGGCCTCGCGGTCGCGGCGAGCGCCACGCTGGGCGATCTCGGCGAGTCGATGATCAAGCGGGACCTGGGCATCAAGGACATGGGCACGCTGCTCCCCGGTCACGGCGGCATCATGGACCGCCTGGACTCGCTGCTGCCGACGGCTCCGGTGGTGTGGCTGCTGCTGGTGCTGTTCGTCGGCGCCGGCTGACCGGCGCGCACGGCTGTGGAGTCCCGTCCTCCTGAGCGGAGGGCGGGGCTCGTCGTCGTACGGCCCGGCCTTCTGTCTTCTGGATGGCTGGGCGACGGATGCGGTGGGACGATTTCGGGTGTAAGCCCCGAACCGGCTCGCCCTGGAAAGGGGGCCACCATGTCCGGTTTCCACGATGAGATCGTTCTCGACTGCCGCCCCGACGAAGTGTGGACGTTCGTCACCGACCCCGCCCACCTGCCGGAGTGGCAGGCCAGCGCGGTGTCCGCCGAGCAGCTCGACGACGGCCCGTTCGGACTCGGCTCCCGGGTCCGGGTCACCCGGCACCTCGGCCGCCGCGACGTTCCCATGACGATGCAGTGCACCGAGTACGAGCCGGGCCGCTCGTGGAGCGTCCACGGGATCGACGGGCCGGTGCGCGGCACCTTCCGCGGCGAGGTCACCCCCGTCGACGAGGGCCGGCGCACCCGGCTGACCATGGACCTCGACTTCGAGGGCCACGGCCTCGGCAAGGTCCTCATTCCCCTCGTCGTACGCCCCCAGGTCCGCAAGGAGTTCCCGCGCAACGAGCAGTTGCTCAAGCAGCACCTGGAGCACACGACGGCGTAGGGCTTGCCGCGCCATTGCCGCGCCACTGACCGACGTAACGGGTGGCCGAACCGGCCGGGCAGGCCACCCGAGTCGATCTGCGACACTGGTACCACCATGCCCAAGCCCGGAGAACTTACGCTCTCTCAGAGCGAAGGGCCCCTCACCAGCAGTTCTTCCTCCTGGAAGGCGTGCCCTAGAAGGACTGGGCCGCCTGGGGGCCGTCATCCGCTGAGAGTCGGCGTCATCGTGCCTCTCGTGCAGCAGTGCAGTCGGAGTTAGCCGGCGGCAGTTCTTGCCTACGACCTGCTAGAAAGTCGTGCGCGACGAGGCGTGGCGTGGCCATACTGTCGTGGCGTGAGCCTGGACCAGAAGGAACAAGCAGCTCTCCAAGCGATGCTGCAACGCCTGGAGAGTATGAAGCCATTCGAAGCGTTGACCACGAGTAACTCCAAGGCGTGGGAGGTTGCGCCGGACAGCAGCCTTGCCCGCGATGACGCCAAGATCAATCCGTATCATCTGTCTCATTTGGCCTGGCAAGCCTTGGGGGTCGGTGTGATCACTTGCAGTGTCTCCGCTCCACTCTGGTCGGCGATCAACACCGTGCCATTAGTGGCCCCGCAGTAACTGTCGTCCTGCATATCTACGCTCAAGCGACGCTCCTGCGCGCTGCTTTCGAGAACGCTTCCCGTGCCGTTTGGCTGCTTGCCCCGTCGAACCGCTTGGTGCGGCTGCAGCGGCGGCTGTCCCTGCAAGAGGACAGCAACCATCATTCTGACCGTATGCATCAACTCTTAGGAGTAACTCCGCCTCGTGCTAGTGACGTTCGTAAGAAAGAGGTCGAGAATCTAGCAAAGGCGGCTGGCACCGCTCCCAGCGATGTCAAGAAGGCTCTGAAATTCGTTGGCTTCAAGAACGTGGTCCGGGACGCTGGGGAAAGCCTTGGCGTGGGTGCAGAGCGAGCTGAAGCGATCTGGAGTACCTGTAGCGCAATTGCGCATGGAGACGTTCACAATCTGAGCTTTCTCGCCCGCGAGATCGTTGGCACCCAGGGCAACGTGAACCTGGCGAAGCTCACCGGTGATACTAACGTTCTGCTGTGGGCAACCGACCTCTCCGTGAGGATGCTCCGCCACGGCTTCGCCCTCTACGAGCAGGCCGCGGCGAAACCGTAGGTCTAGATCGGGGCCTGCGTCGAGGCCAACACTTCATCAACAGCGCGGCGAGTTCGTTCCTGACTCGACGGCATCAGGTGCGCGTACACCCGCAGCGTCAGCCCCGGGTCGGAGTGGCCCAAGTACTCGCTCACGGCCTTGATGCTTTCGCCGGCGTCCAGGAGTACTGACGCGTAGAAGTGCCTCAGGGCGTGCATTCCGTGCTCGCGGGCGGACTGGTACTTGCCATTCTCCCCGGCCTCCGCGATCAGACCAGCCGACGCGAGGGCAGGCTTCCACTCCTGGATGTCAAGGCACCCGGCTGCGCTCGCGCTCCGCCGGGCGCGCTTCCCGGCTCCGCTGCGGGCGCCGCTCCTGCCTCCGGCCCGCTCCGCCCGCGCTGCGCCGACGCGCGCCCACGTGTGGATAGGGCCGGTGGCCATGAGTCGATCACCGCATAGCGCGGTCCCGGTCAGAACAATGCCTCCGGCGGGGGATCGGCCGGCACCGGGATGGAGGGGGCGCCGTCGCCGACTGCGAGTCCGATGTGGCGTGCGCGGGGAGCTCCCATCCCGTCCACCGTCGACCCAGGCAAAGCCGAGCAGACGCGGTCCATGGCGTCCAGGTCGTTCGTACAGTGGCGCGCTCCACCTGGACGCCATGGACCACGCCCGCTCCACGGTGTGTGGGTCGACGGCGGACGGGATGGGAGCTGGGGAGGGTGGTGGGTTGGGGAAGGGACTTTGAGCTCGGCTCAGACCCGCACGCACCCTCTACTGCTGCTGCTCTCCATAGGAGAGGTCGACACCCTTCCGCAGCTCCTCAGGGGTCTTAACCAGCGGCTCTCGGTCCCCAACTCGCAACTCATACTGAGTTGCGCCACTCGGGACCGCGGTGACCTTCAACGGCCAGGTGCAACTGTCGCCCACCACCTTGCCCGGAACGCCGCTACCGAGGCGCCCCTGCGAGAGCTCGTGTCCTGACTCATCAAGGAAGCGGACTCGGCTGCCAGGCCGCAGATCTGCGAAGTCATCCGTGCCGACGCAGCCCTCGTCCTCCTGGGCGTTGACCCACGAGTCAAAAACCGTGACCGTGCCAGTCGCCGTAAACTGGGGGCCCGAGGGCCCATCGTCGTCTCCGCTCAGGCCCCATGCAAGCCCAACAGCACCTGCCCCCACGACCACGCCCACGAGCCCGCTGGCGAGATAGGGCATCCATCTGCGCGTTGGGCGTTCTATCTCTCTGGCGCCCTTGCCGATCTGATCCTCTGACATAGAGCGATCTTGGCAACGAATAAGAGGTGTGGTCCCAGATGTGCCGAGATCGTGACCACATGCCAGTGGCGTTCCACAGCGGATGGCTTGTTGCGGTACAGCAGCGAAGTACAGCAACCGCACTGACCGCAGGCGACCATTCACAGCCCTGAGCAGCCTTGCGGCCAGCCCAGGAGACCTCAGCAACCCCCGTGCCTGTAGTTCGCATCTAGGGGCGCGGTGGCGCAAGCTTTTCGGCGTCTTTGGTGGCGCGCCCGGAGGCGGCGAGGAGCGCGAGCACCGCGAGCAGGGCCAAGAGGACGAGGACGAGCAGCAGGATCGTCAGAACTGTCGGGTGGTTCCAGAGTGCGAAGACCAAGGCCACGATCAGCAGCGCGGCCAGGGCGATCCAACGGCGGTGGGCCTGGGCCCAGGTTCCCGCTCGGCCGGTGCGGACCTGATGGGCGTACGCCCAGTGAGCCGCAGAGTCCGCGGCGCGCTCGGATGTGCCGCGGACCGCGCGCGGCAGCCGACCGGGACCGATCAGATAGGCGCCCAATGCAATGACCACACCGAGCACGATCGCCGTGCGGAGGCTGACCCGAAGGAAGTGCAGCAGCCTATCGAAGACGGCCGCGGCGGCGGCCTTCGACTGAACCTGGGGCGGGAGATGGTCCAGGTAGTAGCGGCGGGCGATGACCAGGACGATGGCGATGATCAGGCAGGCGAAGGCCGCGCCGAGAGTGGTACGGATCAGGGCTCGCCGTCGCCGGTGGGCAAGCAGCACCCCGGCGGCGCCGATCAGCATGACGATCACGGGGAACCAGTTCCCGATCGTGTCCAGCAGATGGGCGCCCTTGCGGATCTTGTCGAGTTGGTCGGACTGGAAGAGCACCATCTGCTTGTTGACATCGGGGATCTTGGAGGCCGGGGCCAGTCCGGCGTCGATGAGCGCCTGTTTGACCTGGTCGACGGCTTGGCCGACGTCCAGGGTGACGGTTCCGCCGTTCACGCCGATGGCTCCGCGGCCTTGGCCGGTCAGCGCGTGGACGACTCCGGCGTGGGCCTGTCGGTTGGCGGTCGTCCAGATTCGCTCGAAGCGGTTGCTCCGCACGAAGCGCGTGGCCACCTTCTGAACGGTGGCGTCGACCGCGGAGTCGAGCTGGGGGCCGAGCCCCTTCACGGCCTGTGCGGCCTTCGGCGGCAAGCCCTGCGCCTGGAGCCAGGCGGCGATGTCCGAGGCCGCCTTTTTGCCGTCGACCCGCACGTCGGCGGCATGGGTGATGCGCTTGATCGCCGCATCCTCGATCGCGGGGTCCGAGGCCAGCGGGGCGACCGTCGCCACGTACCGGTCGGTGTCCAGCGCGATGTCGTGCACCCACACGGTGAGCAGCGCGATCGGTACGAGGATGCAGGTGAGGACGATGAGCACCGCCGAGGCGGTGTTCCTGGCGATCCGAGCAGCCGGCGAGTCGCCCTTGTGCCCGCTCGGCGCCGCGTCACCAGTGTTCTTCTCGGCTGCACCGAATTCGGACGGCTCGTGGGGGCTGGTCATGGATGCTCCGGGACTCCTGGGCGGTTACCTGCCCCCATTGCCGCAGCTGCACGACGGAGCGGCACCCCCAGCCGGGCCATACGAGCGAGACGCGGTCAACCTCCCGAGCACGTGATCGTGCACGGCGAGACGAGCCTTTCCGATGGCGCGCGACTTGCGCACACTGCTATGGCTCCGTCGAACGAAGCTGGGTCTTGGGGATCCGTGACGTGAAGAACATCGCGAGGAGAGCGGCGAAGGCGAGGATGGCGAGTGCGGCGCACAGACCGTCGATCCCGGCGTTCGCGTTCGCGTCGAGTGCCGCCCTGTGACCTGCCTGCACTCGAAGCCCATGGCGTCCGCCTCACACAGCAGTGTTGGCGATAGCCGAGCGCCCTGGGCCGTCCCTGGGCCGTCCGAGGCCCACCAACGCTGACAGGCGACACCCACAGGTGACCGCCCCCACCCCGCTCCGGCCTGGGCTGCCGGAGTTGATCTGCGACACTGGTACCACCATGCCCAAGCCCGGAGAACTTACTTTTGTCGCGCCGCGCGGAGCCAAGACGCCGCCGCGGCATCTTGCCGATCTTTCGCCTGCCGAGCGCAAGGCGGTCATGGCCGAGATCGGGGAGAAGCCGTTTCGCGCCAAGCAGCTGTCGCAGCACTACTTCGCGCGGTACGCGCACGAGCCGGAGCAGTGGACCGACATCCCCGCCGGGGCGCGTGACAGGCTGCGGGAGGCGTTGTTCCCCGAGCTGATGACCGTCGTGCGGCATCTGTCGACCGACGAGGGGACCACGCGCAAGACGCTGTGGCGGCTGTTCGACGGGACGCTCGTCGAGTCCGTGCTGATGCGGTATCCGGACCGCGTCACCATGTGCATCAGCTCGCAGGCCGGGTGCGGCATGAACTGCCCGTTCTGTGCGACCGGGCAGGCCGGGCTGGATCGCAATCTGTCCACCGCCGAGATCGTGCATCAGATCGTCGAGGGCATGCGGGCGCTTCGGGACGGGGAGATCCCCGGTGGTGCCTCCCGGCTGTCCAACATCGTCTTCATGGGCATGGGCGAGCCGCTCGCCAACTACAAGCGGGTCGTCGGGGCCATTCGCGCGCTCACCGATCCCGCGCCCGACGGCCTCGGGCTGTCCCAGCGCGGCATCACCGTGTCGACCGTCGGCCTCGTGCCCGCCATCCACCGGTTCGCCGACGAGGGCTTCAAATGCCGGCTGGCGATCTCGCTGCACGCCCCGGACGACGAGCTGCGCGACACCCTCGTCCCCGTGAACACGCGGTGGAAGGTGCGCGAGGTGCTCGACGCCGGGTTCGAGTACGTCGAGAAGAGCGGGCGGCGGCTGTCCATCGAGTACGCGCTGATCCGGGACATCAACGATCAGGCGTGGCGCGGGGACCGGCTGGGGCGGCTGCTCAAGGGCAAGCCCGTGCACGTCAATCTCATTCCGCTCAACCCGACGCCGGGGTCCAAGTGGACCGCCTCCCGGCCCGAGGACGAGAAGGCGTTCGTCGAGGCCATCGCCGCCCATGGTGTACCGGTGACGATCCGGGACACCCGTGGGCAGGAGATCGACGGGGCATGTGGTCAGCTCGCCGCCACCGAGCGGTAATCTGACTGTCGTAACGACAACTTCATAGCCGGAACATCTTTCCGACAGGGGAGCGCCACAGCGCTGAGAGTGCGGCACCGGCCGCAGACCCTCTGAACCTCGCCCAGGTCATTCTGGGTAGGGAGATCGGTCATCACTCGAGCTGTTGCGCCCTGCCCGGGACACCCTGAGGCGTCCCGGGCAGGGCCGCGTCTCTTCCTGGTCACTCCAGGAGGAATGTCAGTGAGCATCACCAAGAGGGCCACGGTCGTGGTGGTCGGCCTCGGCCTCGTCACGCTGTCCGCGTGCGGGTCGGGCGGCAGTGAGAAGAGCGCCGCCGAGTCCAAGACCGTCACGCTCGTCAGCCACGACTCGTGGGCCGTGTCCAAGAACGTCCTCGCGGACTTCGAGAAGCAGTCCGGGTACAAGGTCAAGGTCCTCCCCGGCGGCGACGCCGGGCAGGCCGTCAACAAGGCCATCCTCACCAAGGACAACCCGCAGGGCGACGTCTTCTTCGGCGTCGACAACACCCTGCTCTCCCGCGCCCTGGACAACGGCCTCTTCCAGCCGTACGAGGCCAAGGGGCTCGGCGCCATCGGTGCCCGGTACCAGCTGGACCAGGGCAAGCACCGGGTCACCCCGATCGACTTCGGCGACATCTGCGTCAACTACGACAAGAAGTACTTCGCCGACCACAAGCTGACCCCGCCGGCTTCCTTCGACGACCTGGTCAAGCCGGAGTACAAGAACCTCCTCGTCACCGAGAACGCGTCCACCTCCTCGCCCGGCCTCGGCTTCCTGCTCGGCACCGCCGCCAAGTACGGCGACGCCGGCTGGCAGGACTACTGGAAGAAGCTCAAGGCCAACGGCGTGAAGGTGGTCGACGGCTGGGAGCAGGCCTACGACCAGGAGTTCTCCGGCTCGTCCGGCGGCAAGAAGGCGCACGGCGACCGGCCGCTGGTCGTCTCGTACGCCTCCTCGCCGCCCGCCGAGGTCGTCTTCGCCAAGCCGCAGCCGAAGACCGCGCCGACCGGCGTCGCGGCCGGCACCTGCTTCCGGCAGATCGAGTTCGCCGGGCTGCTCAGCAACGCGAAGAACACCAAGGGCGGCAAGGCGCTGATCGACTTCCTGGTCTCCAAGGAGTTCCAGCAGGACATGCCGCTGAACATGTTCGTCTACCCGGTGCTCGACGGCGCCAAGGTGCCCGCCGAGTTCACCCAGTACGGCCCCGCGGCCAAGGACCCCGAGACCCTGGCGCCGGCCAAGATCGCCGACCACCGCGACCAGTGGGTCAAGCAGTGGACCTCACTCGTACTGAAGTAGCCCGGCGCCCGGACCGCGCGGGGAGCGCGGCGCGGCTCGGCCTGATGGCCCTGCCCGTCGCGTTCTTCGCCGTGTTCTTCGCCTACCCCGTGGCCGCGATCGTCGCCCGCGGGCTCAAGGTCGACGGCGCCTGGCAGTTCGGGCGGCTCACCGACGTCCTCGGGCAGTCCGACATCCGGCACGTGCTGTGGTTCACCACCTGGCAGGCGCTGGTCTCCGCCGGGCTCACCCTGCTGCTCGGCCTGCCCGGCGCCTATGTCTTCGCCCGCTTCGACTTCCCCGGCAAGCGGCTGCTGCGGGCGGTGGTGACGGTGCCGTTCGTGCTGCCGACCGTCGTCGTCGGCACCGCCTTCCTCGCGCTGGTCGGCCGCGGCGGCCTGCTCGACCAGCTGTGGGGCGTACGGCTGGACACCACCGTGTGGGCGATCCTGCTCGCCCACGTCTTCTTCAACTACGCCGTCGTCGTGCGGACCGTCGGCGGTCTGTGGGCGCAGCTCGACCCGCGCCAGGAGGACGCGGCGCGGATGCTCGGCGCGTCCCGCTTCACCGCCTGGCGCACGGTCACCCTGCCCGCGCTCGCGCCGGCGGTCGCGGCGGCCGCGCTGATGGTGTTCCTGTTCTGCTTCACCTCCTTCGGCATCGTCCAGATCCTCGGCGGCCCCGGCTTCTCCACCCTGGAGGTGGAGATCTACCGGCAGACCGCCGACGTCTTCGACCTGTCCACCGCCGCCGTGCTGACGGTGGTCCAGTTCATCGCGGTCGGCGCGATCCTCGCCGTGCACGCCCGGACGGTACGGCACCGGGAGAGCGCCCTGAAACTGGTGGACGCGGCGACGACGGCACGCCGGCCGCGCGGCGCCGGGCAGTGGGCGCTGCTCGGCGGGGTGCTGCTCACCATCGCCGTGCTGCTCGTGCTGCCGCCCGCGGTGCTGGTGCAGCGCTCCCTGGACGGCGGCCTCGGCTACTACCGGGCGCTGACCAGCCAGGACGGCAACACCTTCCTCGTCCCGCCGATCGAGGCCATCGGCAACTCGCTGCAGTACGCCGTCGCCGCCACCGCGATCGCGCTGCTGATCGGCGCGCTCGCCGCCGCCGCGCTGACCCGCCGGGACGCCGGACGTCTGGTGCGCGGATTCGACGCGCTGCTGATGCTGCCGCTCGGCGTGTCCGCGGTGACCGTCGGCTTCGGCTTCCTGATCACCCTCGACAAACCGCCGCTGGACCTGCGCAGCTCCTGGATCCTGGTGCCGCTCGCGCAGGCGCTCGTCGGCGTTCCCTTCGTCATCCGGACCATGCTGCCCGTGCTGCGCGCGGTCGACGCACGGCTGCGGGAGGCGGCGACCGTGCTCGGGGCCTCACCGTGGCGGGTGTGGCGGGAGGTCGATCTGCCGATGGTGCGGCGGGCCCTGCTGATCGCCGCCGGGTTCGCCTTCGCCGTGTCGCTGGGCGAGTTCGGGGCGACCGTCTTCATCGCGCGGGCCGACACCCCGACGCTGCCGGTGGCCGTGGCCCGGCTGCTGGCGCGGCCCGGTGACCTCAACTACGGGCAGGCGATGGCCCTGTCGACGATTCTGATGGTGGTGTGTGCCGTGGCGCTGCTCGTCCTGGAGAGCCTGCGGGTGCCTGACCGGACGGGGGAGTTCTAGATGCTGCTCAGCCTCGACGCCGCGACCGTCCGCTTCGGCGAGCGGAGCGTCCTCGACGCCGTCGATCTCGATGTCGCCGTGCACGAGGTGGTGTGCGTGCTCGGCCCCAGCGGCAGCGGCAAGTCCACGCTGCTGCGGGCGGTCGCCGGCCTCCAGCCGCTGGACGCGGGCCGGATCCTGCTGGACGGCCACGACCAGGCGAAGGTGCCCGCGCACAAGCGGGGCGTGGGGCTGATGTTCCAGGACCACCAGCTCTTCCCGCAGCGCGACGTCGCCGGGAACGTCGCCTTCGGGCTGCGTATGCACGGCACCGGCAAGGGCGAACAGGGCGAGCGCGTCGGGGAGTTGCTGGAGCTGGTCGGTCTGCCCGGCGCCGGGCGGCGGGCCGTGGCCGCGCTGTCCGGGGGTGAGCAGCAGCGGGTCGCGCTCGCCCGGGCGCTCGCTCCGCGCCCCCGGCTGCTGATGCTGGACGAACCGCTCGGTCAGCTGGACCGTTCGCTGCGCGAGCGCCTGGTCGTCGAACTGCGGGAGCTGTTCGGCCGGTTGGGCACCACCGTGCTCGCCGTCACCCACGACCAGGGTGAGGCGTTCGCGCTCGCCGACCGGGTCGTGGTGATGCGGGACGGGCGCATCGCCCAGTCCGGCACACCCCTCGAGGTGTGGCAGCATCCGGCGGACGCGTTCGTCGCCCGCTTCCTCGGCTTCGACAACGTGGTGCCGGGGACCGTCGTCGGCGAGGCGGCCGACACTCCCTGGGGCAAGCTGCCGGTGCCCGACGGCTCCCCGCAGGGGCCGCGCGACCTGCTGGTCCGCCCGGCCGGGGTCCGGCTGACCGAGGTGGCGCAGGGCCTGCGCTGCACCGTCACCGCCCGCACCTTCCGCGGCACCCATGTCGCCGTCCGTCTCCAGCCCGAGGACGCGCCCCGTCTGGAGGCCGCCTGCGCGCTGCGCGAAGCCCCAGAGGTCGGCGCCGAGGTGGGCGTCGCCTTCGACGGGGCGGAGGTCGTCGTCCTCGGCTGAGGGACGCTTCCGGCACCGCCGCCGGGCAGGCGAACGGCCCGTCCCCGATCTTTTGGGGACGGGCCGTCGTGCGTGCGTGGGGTCAGCCGTTGTCCTTGGCCCCGCGGCGGCGCATGCCGAGGAAGACGGCGCCGCCGCCGACCACGACCAGGGCGCCCGCGATGCCGGCGATCAGACCGGTGTTGGAGTTCGCACCGGTCTCGGCGAGGTTGGAGTCACCGACCGCCGGGGACGGGGCGTTGCTCACGGTGCCCGCGGGGGCGGTGCTCGCCGGAGCCGACGGGCTCGGCGTGTCCTCGGCCGGAGCGGACGCCGACGGCTTCGGCGCCGGGCTGGCCGGCGGGGCCGGAGGCGTCGTCGGGGTGTCCTTCTTGCAGGCGGTGGGCGGCGTGGTGAGGTTCGGCGTGATGTCCTTGTCCACGATCGGGTGCTTCGTGTCGCCGGCCAGGACATGGACGCGGTAGATGGCGTTCGGCTTCCAGTCCTCGGCGAAGGTGATGGTCACACCCTGGGACGAGCCGGTGACGGTCTGCTCGCCGACCTTGTGGTCGTCGCTGCCCTTGTTCTCCAGGAAGACGGAGACGAGGGCCGGGGTGCCGGAGGCATCGACATCGGTGACGGTGATGACACCCTTGTCACCCTCGCACGCGGCCTTGGCGGAGAATTCGCTGATGTCGCAGGCGAGCGCGTTGCCGGCGACTGTGAGCGCGAGCGCCGCCGCGGCGGAGGCGACCCCGAGGGCGCGCACGGAACGGGCGGCAGTACGGCGGGATATGGACACGTTTGTCCTTACGGGATGCAACTGCGGGGGGTTGAAGGGGAGTTGCGGCGCCGAGGGGATGCGATCGCAACCGCCCGGCACCATAGCCCCCATGAGGCTCACAGGTTTATAAGCGTTCCATAAGAAGTGTCAACGCATATGCCCGCCAAGGACCTTGCCTTTGCCCTCTTATTAACCGGACAGATGTTTCAACGCCTCCGGCGCCTCCTCGATCCGGTCGACCAGCGCGATCCGGGACGCCATCGAGCGGTCCCGTGCGAGCGACTGCAGCAGCGGCCAGGCGGGCAGCCGCTCCGTCCAGTGCGCCCGGTCCACCAGCACCATCGGCGTCGCCTCGCCACGGGACCCGTAGTAGTTCGGCGTCGCGTTGTCGAAGATCTCCTGTACGGTGCCGGCCGCACCCGGCAGGAACACCACACCCGCGGTGCAGCGGGCCAGCAGGCCGTCCTCACGGGTGGCGTTGGCGAAGTACTTGGCGATGTGCGTGGCGAACGCGTTCGGCGGCTCGTGGCCGTAGAACCACGTCGGGATGCCGATCGACGTGCCGCCGCGCGGCCAGCGGGTACGCACCTCGAACGCGGCCCGCGCCCAGTCGGTGACCGAGGGCCTGAACGACGGTACCGGGGCGAGGAGTTCGAGGGCCGCGGTCAGCATGTCGTCGCCGAAGGGCGCCGTGTACGCGCCCAGGTTCGCCGCCTCCATAGCGCCGGGGCCGCCGCCCGTCGCCACGGTGAGGCCGTTGTGGGCCAGGACGCGGCCCAGGCGCGCGGCACCGGCGTACTCCCGGCTGCCGCGCGCCATCGCGTGGCCGCCCATCACCCCCACGACCCGGGCGCCGGCGAGGACTTCGTCGAGGGCGTCGGAGATTGCGTCGTCGTGGATCGAACGCAGCATGGAGGCGAATATGTCGCCGTCGGCCTTCGTCTGCTGGAACCAGGCGTAGGCGAGCGCGTCCGGGGTGGCCTCGTAGCCGCGGTCGAGGCCGGCGAAGAGTTCCTCGGCGGAGTAGACGAATCCCCGGTAGGGGTCGAAGGGCAGGCCGGGGACGGGCGGGAAGACCAGGGCGTCGGACGCCCGGACGCGGGCGGCTGCCTCGGGGGTCATCGGGCAGCCGAGGAAGACGGCGCCGGCGGTTTCCACGGACAGCAGCACGTCCGTACGGCCCGTCAGGTCCACTGCCTGGACCCGGAACCCGGCGAGAGTGCCGCGCCGGGCGACCACCTCGTCGAACCGGGCGAGGGACTCGATCTCACGGTCATGGGAGCCGTCGTACGGCTGGGCGGGTGTCGGGTGCACCCGCCCATGCTAGGCAAGGGGGTCCGTCAGCCCTGTACGGCCGCCGGGTCCATCCACATGATCTCCCAGGTGTGGCCGTCGAGGTCGTCGAAGGCACGGCCGTACATGAAGCCCATGTCCTGCGTCTTGCCGGTCGCGGTGCCGCCGATCTCGATCGCCCGGTCGACCAGCTCGTCGACCTTGTCGCGGCTCTCGGCGCTCAGGCAGATCAGCACCTCGCTGGTCGTCTTCGTGTCGGCGATCCCCTTGTCGGTGAAGGTCGCGTAGAAGGGCTTCGTCAGCAGCATCACCACGATCGTGTCGCTGATGACGACCGACGCGGCCTTCTCGTCGCTGAACTGGGGGTTGATCGTGTAGCCGAGGCCGGTGAAGAACTTCTTCGAGGCCTCGAGGTCGTTCACGGGCAGGTTCACGAAGATCATCTGCTGGGACATGGGGCCTCTTCCGTTGGTGGCGCGGTGTCGTCGAGGGGGTAGACGCCCGGACACCACGGAACTCATCGGTGGCCGGGGACACTTTTTCGCCCCGGTGTGCTCAGCGGGCGAGGGGCAGCGCGGCCAGTTCCGCCACCAGCAGCGTCAGCGGGCCGAAGACGGCCAGCAGGGCGGCCGCGCGCAGGGCCGCGGCCGAGCGCAGCATCATGGTCGGGGCGCCCAGCCGGAGCAGTGCCGCGATGGTGTCGGCCCGGTCCTGGCGCGCCTCCACGGCGGCGGTGAACAGCGTCGCCACCGCGCAGCCGGCGGTGACGAGGGCGCCCAGCGTGGTCAGCGGACCGAGCGCGGGCGAGCCGGCGTCGCGCAGGGCGGTCGTGGCGAACGCGGCCGACGCGACGGCGCAGACGACACCGAGGGGACGGCCGATGCGGGTGGCCTCCGCCATCAGCACCCGCCCGGCGAGCAGGCGCAGGGCACCCGGGCGGACGGCCTGCAGCAGGCGGCCGGTGAGGTGGGTGAGGCCGGGCCCGGCGAGGGCCAGGCCG
The DNA here is from genome assembly GCF_040656475.1 of Streptomyces sp. NPDC049915. Lineage (NCBI taxonomy): Bacteria > Bacillati > Actinomycetota > Actinomycetes > Kitasatosporales > Streptomycetaceae > Streptomyces > Streptomyces sp. NPDC049915. The sequence goes on along the minus strand of NZ_JBFAMH010000015.1, from coordinate 82,318 downwards.
ACGGCGGTGAGCAGCCAGCCGAGGAGGACGGTGACCGGGCCGGTGGTCAGACCGCCGGGCATGGGCAGGGTCGCCGGGTCGGTGGTGCGGGTGGCGTAGGCCTCGGTGGCCAGGCCGGCGGCGAGAAGGGCGACGCCCCAGGGGAGGAGAGCGGTGGGGTGGGGCTCGGTGGGCGGTGCCGGACGGGTGCTCTCGACCGGAGTCTCCCGCGGACCGTCGGGATCGGTGGCCTCGCCCGGCGCTCGCGTGAGGACGTCCGTGTCCGCCGGTGCCGCCCCGGCGGCAGGGCCGGCCGGGGGCTGCGGCCTGCTCACCGGTTCGCTGCCCCGCAGGCGTGCGCCGAACCTGCCGTACGCCCCGAACGTCTCGCGGACCGCCGTGGTGCCGTACGCGCCGAAGCGGCCGTACGGGTGCGGGGTGGGCCGCAGGCGGGGTTCGCGGGGGCGTCGGGCGAAGGCGACCAGGGTCGAGGCGGTGACCGGCAGGACGGCGAGCAGGGTCAGCGCCGCCGGCACCGGCAGGGGCTGGTCCGCCGCGAGGAACTGGGACGCGGCGCCGTCGAACGGCATGCCGGTGAGGTCACCGCGCAGGTGCAGGAAGACCAGCAGGGCCAGCACCGAGCCCAGCACGGTGGACAGCGCCGTCGTCAGGGCCGCGATCGCCATCAGGCGGGCCGGGCCGAGGCCTACGGCGGACAGGCCGGGGCGGGGCTTGGTAGCGGGGTCGGTGCGGGCGACCGCCAGCGCGAACCACACCGTGGCGGCCAGCGGTACGACGCACCACGCCAGGCGCAGCAGCAGGGACGCCGGGGAGGCACCGGGGTGGCCCAGCGCGTAGCCGAGGGTGCACAGGAGCAGGAAGCCCGTGCCCGCCGAGGCCGCCGCCACCACCAGGCGGCGCAGATGGACGGCCGGGCGGGCACCGCGGGTCAGACGGAGAGCGACCACGCGGTCCGGCCTTCCGTCTCGGCGACCGGCGGCAGGTGCACCGTCTTCACCCGGCGCCCGTCGAGCAGCGACACGGTGCGGTCGGCGAGCGCGGCCGTCTCCGGGTCGGCGGTGGCCAGGACCACGGTGATGCCGTGCGAGCGGGCGGCCGTGGTGAGGGTGCGCAGGACGTGCGCGCGGTCGGCGCGGTGCAGGGGCGCGGTGGGCTCGTCGGCGAAGAGGACCGTGGGCGCCGGGGCGAGAGCGCGGGCGATGCAGGTGCGCTGCCGCTCGGCCTGGGTCAGCTCGTGCGGGCGCCGGCGGGCCTTGTCGCCGATGTCGACGCGCTCCAGCCACTCGGTGGCGGCGACCTTGGCGCGGCGCCGGCCGACGCCGCGCAGCATCAGCGGCAGGGCGGCGTTCTCCCACACGTTCAGCTCGGGCACCAGCAGCGGGGCGGGGTCGATCCAGCCGAAACGGTCGCGGCGCAGGCGCTCGCGGGTGACCGGGCCCATGGTGTGCAGCGGCATGCTGTTGAACCACACCTCGCCGCTCTGGGCCGGGGTGAGTCCGGACAGACAGCGCAGCAGCGTCGTCTTGCCGCTGCCGCGCGGGCCGCCGACGGCGAGGATCTCGCCCTCGCGCACGCCGAGCGAGACCCCTTGAAGCGCGGGGGAGCCGTCGCTGTGCGTGAAGTGCAGGGAGCGTGCCCAGAGCACGTCGTTGTCCGGCGGGGCCTCCATGGGCGTACACCTCGTGTCAGATCCGTAGTTCCCGTGCCATTCCCCCGTGCGGGGGAACGAAGGCAGGGCCGATCGGTCACTGGCACGCTAGGCAGCAGACGCCGGGAGCCCGGACAGCACGCGGCCCCGGGCTCCCGTTTCTCACTCGAACGGGGGCACCGGGGCCGGGATGATCATCCAGACGGAAGATCGGCCGGGGGATGACCGATCAGGACGCCGGGACGATCGGCGTTGTCGGGACGGTGAGGGCCGTCCGGACGGTCACAGCTTCGTCCACGCCTCCGTCAGCGTCGCGCGCAGGATCTGCTCGATCTCGTCGAACGTCTCCTGGGTGGAGATCAGCGGCGGGGCGAGCTGGATGACCGGGTCGCCACGGTCGTCGGCGCGGCAGTACAGGCCGTTGTCGAACAGCGCCTTGGAGAGGAAGCCGTACAGGACGCGCTCGGTCTCCTCGTCGTTGAAGGACTCCTTGGTGGCCTTGTCCTTCACCAGCTCGATGCCGTAGAAGAAGCCGTTGCCGCGGACGTCACCGACGATCGGCAGGTCGTGCAGCTTCTGCAGCGTGGAGAGGAAGGCACCCTCGTTGTCGAGGACGTGCTGGTTCAGCTTCTCCTTGTCGAACAGGTCGAGGTTGGCGAGGCCGACCGCCGCGGAGACCGGGTGGCCGCCGAAGGTGTAGCCGTGCAGGAAGGTGTTGTCGCCCTTGTAGAACGGCTCGGCGAGCCGGTCCGAGACGATGCACGCGCCGATCGGGGAGTAGCCCGAGGTCATGCCCTTGGCGCAGGTGATCATGTCCGGAACGTAGCCGAACTTGTCACAGGCGAACGTCGTGCCGAGGCGGCCGAAGGCGCAGATGACCTCGTCCGACACGAGCAGCACGTCGTACTGGTCGCAGATCTCGCGCACGCGCTGGAAGTAGCCGGGGGGCGGCGGGAAGCAGCCGCCGGCGTTCTGCACCGGCTCCAGGAAGACCGCGGCGACGGTCTCGGGGCCCTCGAAGAGGATCTCCTGCTCGATCTGGTCGGCGGCCCAGCGGCCGAAGGCCTCGGGGTCGTCGCCGAAGAGCGGGGCGCGGTAGATGTTGGTGTTCGGCACCTTGTGCGCGCCCGGTACCAGCGGCTCGAAGGGGGCCTTCAGGCCCGGCAGGCCGGTGATGGACAGAGCGCCCTGCGGGGTGCCGTGGTAGGCGACCGCGCGGGAGATGACCTTGTACTTGGTGGGCTTGCCGACCAGCTTGAAGTACTGCTTGGCGAGCTTCCAGGCGGTCTCGACGGCCTCGCCGCCGCCGGTGGTGAAGAAGACCTTGTTCAGGTCGCCCGGGGCCTCGTTCGCCAGGCGCTCGGCCAGCTCGACGGCCTTGGGGTGGGCGTAGGACCACACCGGGAAGAAGGCCAGCTCCTTGGCCTGCTTGGCGGCCGTCTCGGCGAGTTCCGTGCGACCGTGACCGGCCTGGACCACGAACAGGCCGGCGAGACCGTCGAGGTAGCGCTTGCCCTTGTCGTCGTAGATGTAGGTGCCCTCGCCCCGGACGATCGTCGGGACGGGGGAGTTCTCGTACGAGGACATGCGGGTGAAGTGCATCCACAGGTGGTCGTACGCGGACTTGCTGAGGTCCTTTGAGCTCACGGTTATCGGGTTCCCCACATGTAGGTCTGCTTCTTGAGCTTGAGGTAGACGAAGCTCTCGGTGGAGCGCACGCCGGGCAGGGCCCGGATGCGTTTGTTGATGACGTCCAGCAGGTGGTCGTCGTCCTCGCAGACGATCTCCGCGAGGATGTCGAACGAGCCCGCGGTCATCACCACGTACTCGACTTCCGACATGGCGGTCAGCGCGTCGGCCACCGCCTCGACGTCGCCCTCCACGTTGATGCCGACCATCGCCTGCCTGCGGAAGCCCACGGTGAGCGGGTCCGTGACGGCGACGATCTGCATCACGCCCTGATCGAGCAGCTTCTGGACGCGCTGGCGCACGGCCGCCTCGGAAAGGCCGACGGCCTTGCCGATGGCGGCGTACGGCCGGCGGCCGTCCTCCTGAAGCTGTTCGATGATGGCGAGGGAGACGGCGTCCAGATTCGGATTGCTGCCGTTCCTGGACTCACGAGGGGTGTCGCGGAGGGACTCGCGGGAGTCCCGTGCGTCCCTGGGGTCTGCGCTTCGACTGGCCACGACCTCACTGTGCACGACGTCTCGACAGTTGTGCAAGCCCTGATCGATGAAATTCGTTGTTTACGAGACCGAGACCGACGGATTTCGCAGAAGCGAGGGGATCAGGGGTGTTGAAAACGTGGGCGCAGCGATTAGTCTGGGCATCTCAGTGATTGGACACCGAACTTGGAGGGCCGGCAGTGAGCACCGAGCTGCGTCGTCTGCGCAACTACATCGACGGTGAGTTCCGGGACGCCGCCGACGGACGGACCACCGAGGTGGTCAACCCCGCGACGGGCGAGGCGTACGCGACCGCGCCGCTGTCCGGCCAGGCGGACGTCGACGCCGCGATGGAGGCCGCCGCGCGCGCCTTCCCGGCCTGGCGCGACACCACCCCGGCGGAGCGCCAGAAGGCCCTGCTGAAGATCGCGGACGCGTTCGAGGAGCGCGCCGAGGACCTCATCGCGGCCGAGGTGGAGAACACGGGCAAGCCGATCGGGCTGACCCGCTCCGAGGAGATCCCCCCGATGGTCGACCAGATCCGCTTCTTCGCGGGTGCGGCGCGACTGCTGGAGGGCCGCTCGGCCGGCGAGTACATGGAGGGGATGACCTCGATCATCCGCCGTGAGCCGGTCGGCGTCTGCGCGCAGGTCGCGCCGTGGAACTACCCGATGATGATGGCCGTGTGGAAGTTCGCCCCGGCGATCGCCGCGGGCAACACCGTCGTGCTGAAGCCGTCGGACACCACACCGGCCTCCACCGTGCTGATCGCCGAGATCCTCGGCGGGATCCTGCCCAAGGGCGTCTTCAACGTCGTCTGCGGTGACCGTGAGACCGGCCGTGCCATGGTCGAGCACCCGACCCCGGCGATGGCCTCCATCACCGGCTCGGTCCGCGCGGGCATGTCGGTGGCCGAGTCCGCCGCCAAGGACGTCAAGCGCGTCCACCTGGAGCTGGGCGGCAAGGCCCCGGTCGTCGTCTTCCAGGACACCGACATCGCCAAGGCCGTCGAGGACATCTCCGTGGCCGGCTTCTTCAACGCCGGCCAGGACTGTACGGCCGCCACGCGCGTGCTCGTGCACGAGTCGATCCACGACGATTTCGTCTCCGCGCTCGCCAAGGCCGCGTCCGAGACCAAGACCGGTCAGCCGGACGACGAGGACGTGCTCTTCGGCCCGCTGAACAACCCCAACCAGCTCAAGCAGGTCGAGGGCTTCATCGAGCGGCTGCCCGCCCACGCGCGCGTGGAGGCCGGCGGCAAGCGCGTCGGCGACCAGGGCTACTTCTTCGCGCCGACCGTCGTCTCCGGCCTGAAGCAGGACGACGAGATCATCCAGAACGAGGTGTTCGGCCCGGTCATCACCGTCCAGTCCTTCGCGGACGAGGACCAGGCCGTTCAGTGGGCCAACGGCGTCGAGTACGCCCTGGCCTCCTCGGTGTGGACCAAGGACCACGGCCGTGCCATGCGGATGTCGAAGAAGCTCGACTTCGGCTGCGTGTGGATCAACACCCACATCCCGCTGGTCGCCGAGATGCCGCACGGCGGCTTCAAGAAGTCCGGCTACGGCAAGGACCTGTCGGCGTACGGCTTCGAGGACTACACCCGCATCAAGCACGTCATGACGTCCCTGGACGCGTGACACCACCCCTGCGGGTGCGCTGAGGCCGACGGCCTCGGCCCACGACGCGCGGCCCCGGACGGAGGACGGACCGTCCGGGGCCGCGGTGCGTCCGGCGACGGGACGGGGGCCCGGGGCGGCGGGACGGGGAGGTCTGGGGCGGCGGCGTGTCCGGCGACGGGACGGGGGTGTCCGGGGCCGCTGTGTCCGGCGAGAGACGGGGGAACCCCGGGGCCCGCGGTGATCGACAAGGTGTCGGGCAGGCGCCGTTTCGCTCGACGCCGCGTCAATTGATCACGCGTGTCACCGGGCGGCATGCTGCGCCCATGGCCCTCCCACACCAGACCGTCTCCCGCCGTTCCCTGCTGCGCACCCTCGGCGGAACCACCGCGCTCGGTGCGCTGGCCGGCTGCGGCGTGCCCGCCGCGTACGTCCGGCCCGGCGACCGCGCAGCAGCCGACGCCTCGGCCCGCGACAGACGGCTGACCTGGGCGAACTGGCCGCTGTACATCGACACCGACGACGCCCACCCGAACCGGCGGCCCACGCTGGAGGCGTTCGAGAAGCAGAGCGGGATCGCCGTCGACTACGTCGAGGAGATCAACGACAACGACGAGTTCTTCGGCAAGATCAGCCCGGCGCTGATGAACCATCAGTCCACCGGCCGGGATCTCATCGTCATCAGCGACTGGATGTGCGCGCGGTTCGTCCGGCTGGGCTGGGTGCAGGAACTGGACCGCGCCCGGCAGCCCCATGTCGCCGAGCACCTGGACCCGCTGCTGCGTTCGCCGGCCTTCGACCCGGGCCGCAAGTTCACCGTGCCGTGGCAGTCCGGGATCACCGGCATCGCCTACAACCGCCGCAGGCTCGGCCGAGAGATACGGCACGTCGCCGACCTGTGGGCCGACGACCTGCGCGGCCGGGTCACCCTGCTCTCCGGCCTGGACGAGTCCTTCGCGCTGCTGATGCTGGGCAACGGCGTCGACATCACCCGGTGGACCGCGGACGACTTCCACCGGGTCTGCGACCAGGTCCAGACCCAGGTGCGGCGCGGCCAGATCCGCCGCTTCACCGGCAACGACTACACCAAGGACCTGGTCAGCGGCGACGTCCTGGCCTGTCAGGCCTACTCCGGTGACGTCATCCAGCTGCGCGCGGACAACCCCGACATCGAGTTCGTCGTACCGGAGGAGGGTGCCGAACTGTGGGCGGAGTCGCTCATGGTCCCGAACCTCGCCGCGCACAAGGCCAACGCCGAGCGGCTGATCGACCACTACTACCGGCCCGAGGTCGCCGCCGAACTGGCCGCCTGGGTCAACTACGTCTGCCCGGTCCCGGCGGCCCGGCACGTCCTGGCCGACTCGGACGACAAGGACACCGCGGCCCTGGCGGAGGACCCGCTGATCTTCCCGGACGCGGGCATGCGCCGCCGGCTCGCCATCGCCCGCGACATCACGGCCGAGGAGCGGGTGGATTTCGCGAAGCGGTGGAACAAGATCGCCGGGCTGTAGCAGAATCGCCCGTGTGGATAATTCATCGATCGGTGAAAACCTGTCCGCCCGGGTGACCTTCGGCCTGCTCGCGGCCTGGGCGCTCCACGACCTCGAGGAGCTGGCGGCCGGCCCGCGCTGGGTGCGGCGCAGCCTGCCCCGGCTGCGCGAGCGGTTCCCGGCCGTGCCCGAGCGGGCGTGGCGCGGGATGGAGGCCGTCGACGAGCGGGAGTTCCCGGCGGCGGTCGCGGTCGTCACCACCTTCGTCGCCGCGGCGTCCGCCGCCGGTCACGCCACGGGTGGCCGGTCGGCCTTCTACCAGGCCGCGCTGAACGGCTTCGGCCTGCACGGCCTGGTCCACATGGCGCAGGCCGCCGCCGTACGCGGCTATACCCCCGGGGTCGCCACCTCGCCGCTCCTCGTGGTGCCGTTCACCCTCTGGGCCCGCGGCCGCCTGCGCCGCGCCGGCGTACTGCGCCCGACCCGCCCCTGCGACCTCGCCGTCGGCCTGGCCACGGCGGGCGCCGTCACGGCCGTGGCACACGCGGTGGCCCGGCGGGCGGCCGGGCGGTGGCGCGGTGGGCGGTCGGGCGGTGGCGCGGTGGGCGGTCGGGCGGTGGCCTCGGCTAGCGGGTCGCCGCCGCCACGATCCGCTCGGCGACCGGGTTCGGGTCGTCGTCCTTGGCATCGGTGTCGCCGACGGAGTACACCACCACCCGGCTCAGGTCACGGGTCGCGGCGACGGCCGAGCTGTAGCCGTACCGCGCACCGGTCTTGAACCAGTAGGTGCGTCCCCCGGCCGTGTACGTCTGCAGTCCCGCGCTGTACGTGGCGCCGTCGATGCCGGCCGGCAGCGTGAACATCTCCTCCAGCTGCGGCCCCGGCACGATCCGGCCCCGGAACAGGGCGGTGATCAGCCGCTCCAGGTCGGCCGTGGTCGAGATCATGTCACCGGCCGCCCAGCGGTCCGCCTGGTTCCACTGCGTGACGTCGACCAGCGTCGTCGTCCCGTCCGGCTGCCGTACCTTCTGGTAGCCGTGGTGGTGCGGGCCGCGGATGCGCGGATCGGTGCCGGGGAAGTACGTGTCCCGCATCCCGGCCGGGCGCAGTACCAGCCGGATCGCCTCCTCGGCGTACGGGCGCCCGGTCACCTTCTCGATCAGCATCCCCAGGATCGTGTAGTTGACGTTCAGGTAGTGCTGCCGCTTCCCGGGGCCGAACTCCGGCCCCTTCGCCACCGCCGACGCGACCACCTGAGCCGGCGTGAGGGTGTCGAAGCGATGCGCGTACTGCTCGGCGAAGGAGTCCCCGAACCCGTCACCCGCCTGGACGCCGCTGGTGTGGTTCAACAACTGCCGTACCGTCACCGGCTCGTGGAACGCCGGCCCGAGCAGTCCGGGCAGATACCGCTCGACCGGCGCCCCGAGGTCGACGCGGCCCTGCGCCGCGAGCCGCAGCACGGTCGCCGCCGTCACCACCTTCGTCGTCGAGCCGGCCCGGAAGCGGGCGTCCGGATCTGCCGCCCGGCCACTGGCCAGGTCGTGCACACCCGAACTGCCGCGCCAGCGGCCGTCCGTGCCGCCGGCCCGGACCAGGGCGGCCGTGGCGTCCTCGTCGGGCAGCCCGGCGATGGCCGCCCGCAGCGCGGCGGCGTCCGGGTCGGACGTCCCCCGGGCGGCCGTCAGGGACTGCGGCGCGGGCGCGGCGACGGCCGCGGAGGCCGGCGTGGCCACCGTGACGGCGAGGGCGAGAGCGGCGGTGGCTACCAGGGTGCGGCGGCGAGGGGACATGGGCTGCTCCAGAGACCCGGACGAAGACGGTGCGTGATCATCGTCGTCGTCCGCACGGCTGCCCGGATCGTCTCCGAGGAGGGCTGCCGACCCTGGCCGGGCCCCCATCGACGCACCCGATGTGTCGGGGCACGGGTGGGGTCACCCCCTAAGGGCAGCCGCTGCCTCCGTGCCCCGCATAGCGGTCCTGCGCGGCGAGCACCTCGTCGCAGTGCTCGAAGGCCCATGCGCCGACCGCGTCGATCGGGGCGAGCAACGTCCGGCCCAGGGCGGTGAGTTCGTACTCGACACGGGGCGGCGCACCGCCGTACGCCCGGCGGGCGACCAGCCCGTTGAACTCCAGTCGGCGCAGCGTCTCGGTCAGCACCTTCTGGCTGATCCCGCCGATCAGCGCGCGCAGTTCACCGTGGCGCCGGGGGCCGGTGCCGAGGGCCCACAGCACTACCGCGTTCCAGGTGTTGGCGAGCAGGTCGAAGGCGAGGCGGGCCCGGCAGTCGGCGAGGAAGTCCTGGTCGGTGGTCACGTACCGAATGGTGCCTCAACCTCTGCCTAGCGTGGCGGTGTTGGTCGGGGAACGACGGAGGAGACGCGGATGCGCATCGGAATTCTGGGCAGCGGCGGCATGGCCGACGCGCTCGGCACACAGTGGCGGCGGGCCGGGCACGCGGTGTTCACCGGCGGCCGCTCCGGCGGGGACGGCGGCCTGCGGGAGGCGGCCCGGTTCGGCACGGACGCGGTCCTGCTGGCCCTGCCGTACGACGCCGTGGTGGACGTGGTCGTGGGGCTCGCCGACACACTGGCCGGGCGCACTGTGATCGACTGCACCAACCCGGTCGGCCCAGGATTCACCCTCCGCACGGCCGGCGGCCCCTCGGCCGCCGAACGCATCGCCGCAGCGGCACCCGCCGCGCACGTGGTCAAGGCGTTCAACCTCTGCCATGTCGACGTCTGGCGGCTGACCCCGCCCGTCTTCGGCGGTCGCCCGCTGGCGGTCCCGCTGTGCGGCGACGACGAGGACGCGCTGTCCGCTGTACGCCATCTCGTCCGCGACCTGGGGTGCGAGCCGCTGAACGCCGGGGGACTGACGGAGGCCGGTCTCGTGGAGGCCACGGCCGCGCTCCTCATCCGCCTGTGGGTGGGCGAGGGCGCGGACGCACAGGCGATCGCACCACCGCTCGCCTTCTAGGGCTGTCGTGTGGACGACGAGTGATCCGAACGACGCCCCGGGCTCTCGCGCAGGGAGTTGAGGACGTCAATGCGGTTGGTGGTGATGGAGTCGACGCCGGCGGCGATCAGGCGGCGCATGGCGCGGCGGGTGTCGGGGGTCCAGACGGACAGCAGGTAGCCGTCGCGGTGGACGCGCTCGGCCAGGGCGTGGTCCACCAGGGAGAAGCGGTAGTTCAGCCAGCGCGGCTGCACCGCCTCCAGCAGCGTGGGGCGCGGCGGCGCGAGGCTCGTCCAGGTGAGCGCGATCTCCGCGGAGGGGTCGGCGGCACGCACCGCCAGCATGGCCCGGGCCGCCGCGCAGTAGTACACGCGGTCCTGCGCGCCCGCCTCCCGGACCACGTCCACGACCCGGCGCGCTGCCCTCACGTCCGGCGTGCCGGGCAGGTCGAGCATCACCCGGCTGCCGTCCGTCGCCGCCAGCGCCGCCGCCAGGGTCGGCACCCCGCCGCCGGTCAGGCCCTCCACCTCGGCCAGCGACAGCGCGAGCAGCGGGCGGTCCTGCTCCCACAGCCGCTTCAGCGTCTCGTCGTGCAGGAGGACGGGGACGCCGTCCCGGGTGAGCCGTACGTCGATCTCCACGGCGTCCGCGCCCGCGGCGAGCGCGGAACGCAGGGAGGCGATCGTGTTCTCCCGGACGCGGTACGGGTCGCCGCGGTGCGCCACGGCCGTCAGGGTCTCCATGCGGGCCATTGTGACGGCAGCCGGTCCCCGGCCGTCGACCAAGGTCGTTCCGGGCCCGTCGACGGCAGCGGGCCGGTGATCGTCAGGCGGTGAGCCACCGCGCGGTGTACGTGTCGATCTCCTCGCGGATACGGGTCTTGCCGGCGTCGTCCAGGAAGGAGACGTCGACGGCGTTCTTCGCCAGCCCGGCGAGGCCTCGCTCGTCGAGGTCCAGCAGCCGGGCGGCGACCCCGTACTCGTTGTTCAGGTCGGTGCCGAACATCGGCGGGTCGTCGGAGTTGATCGTCACCAGGACACCGGCCCGCACGAACTCCTTGATCGGGTGCTCGTCGAGCGTGGCCACCGCGCGCGTGGCGATGTTCGACGTCGGGCACACCTCCAGCGGGATGCGGTGCTCGGCGAGGTGCGCGAGCAGCGTCGCGTCCTGCGCGGAACTCGTGCCGTGCCCGATCCGCTCCGCGCCCAGGTACGTCAGCGCGTCCCACACCGTCTGCGGGCCGGTGGTCTCGCCCGCGTGCGGCACCGAGTGCAGCCCGGCCGCGATCGCCCGGTCGAAGTACGGCTTGAACTGCGGGCGCGGCACACCGATCTCCGGCCCGCCCAGGCCGAAGGAGACCAGCCCCTCGGGGCGCACCGCGTCGTCCGTGGCGAGCCGGGTCGTCACCTCGGCCGCCTCCAGGCCGGCCTCGCCGGGGATGTCGAAGCACCAGCGCAGCACCGTGCCGAACTCGGCCTCGGCCGCCTTGCGGGCGTCCTCTATCGCCGTCATGAACGCCTGCTCGTCGATCCCGCGGCGCACGGAGGAGTACGGCGTGATGGTCAGCTCGGCGTAGCGCACCTGCTGGCGGGCCAGGTCGCGGGCCACCTCGTAGGTGAGCAGGCGGACGTCCTCCGGGGTGCGGATCAGGTCGACGACGGACAGGTAGACCTCGATGAAGTGGGCGAAGTCCGTGAACGTGAAGTAGTCGGCCAGCGCCTCGGGGTCGGTCGGGACCTTGGAGTCGGGGTGGCGGGCGGCCAGCTCGGAGACGATCCGGGGAGAGGCGGAGCCGACGTGGTGCACGTGCAGTTCGGCCTTGGGCAGACCGGCGATGAAGGCGTGCAGGTCGCGCGGGACGGGCGCGGCGGCTGCGTCGAAGTGCTCGGTCAAGGGTCCTCCCCGGGACGGCGCCCCGGCCGGCGGTGCCGGTGCCGGGACGCGGTGATCGGCTGATCGGTGATTCGGGATCATCGTAGGCCGGGACGGGGGAGGGGTGACGGGAGGTCCTGGGCGGGGGGTTCGCTCCTGTCGCTGTCGCTGTCGCTGTCGCTGTCGCCGGGCCGACCGGGGGGCTGGGGTGGGGCGTGCGGTCGCGCCGTAGCATGGCGGGACGTTCGCAGAGGGGGGATTCGCGCATGGCCGACGACACGGGGGCACCGGGGATACTGGGGACGCCTGAGAACGGGACCGCAGACCGGCCCGGCGCGGGGGAGAGCCCGAGGGTGTCGCTCGGCAAGGGCCCGGCGGCCGGGGGTGGGTCCGCCTCCGGTGACTCCCCGGCGCAGGCCACGGGCGCTGCGTCCGGTTCCGGCGGCCGTGCCGCCCCGTGGGCCGCTCCCGGCGCGGCGGAGGGGCCCGGACACGGACACGGTGTCGCCTCCTCGGGGCCGCTCGCCCCGTCACCCCTGCAGGAGCAGCAGACGTTCGCCTCCGTCCCCGGCGGCACGGACACCGCGCACTCCTGGCCCGAACCCAACCCCTTCGCCCCGCCGCCGTCGCACCACGTCGGCGGTGCCCATCCTTTCGCGCCGCCGCAGCCGGGCCATGTCACCGACGCCAACCCCTTCGCGCCCCCGGCCGTGTCCTCGTCGCCGGGTGAGCCGGTGCCGCCGCCGCCCATCGCCCCGGACGGTCCCGGCCAGGTCCCCTACGGCTACCCCGGCCCTCTCGGCTACCCGGGAGCGGCCGGCGGCGCCCATGGCCCCCAGGCCCACGGCTACCCGGCCGGCTACTACGGCTGGCCCGGCATGCAGCCCCTGCCCAGCAACGGCATGGGGACGGCGGGACTGGTGCTCGGCATCATCGGCGCCGTCATCTTCTGCGCGTGGCCGCTGGCCATCATCGCGGGTGCTCTCGGCGTGATCTTCGGCGCGATCGGCCGCAGCAAGGCCAAGCGGGGCGAGGCCACCAACCCCGGCCAGGCCCTCGCCGGCATCATCTGCGGCGCCGCGGGCATCGTCCTCGGCGTGGGCTTCCTGATCCTGGTGATCGCGACCTCCTGACACGGACGCGCATGCGAGCCGACGTCCCGGGCCGGGCGCGCAACGCCGGCCGACCCCTCATGCGAGGGGCGCCCCCCCCACGCCCCCACGCGAGCCGCCCGCCCCCTCACGCGAGCAGCGCCCGCCCACACCCCCACACGAGCCGCCCGCCGACCCTCACGCGAGCAGCGCCCGCCGACCCCTCACGCGAGCCCGTGACCCAACCGCTCCCGCGCCTCCATCAACGCGAAGCCCAGCAGGTTCGGCCCCTGCCACCGCTCCGGGTCCGTCGCCGCATCGTCGTCCGCCGCGAGGCCGATGCCCCAGACACGGTCGACCGGGCTCGCCTCGACCAGCACCCGGTCGCCCGTGTTCAGCAGGAACTCCCGCAGCTCCGGGTCGGCCGAGAACTTGTGCACGCTGCCCTCGACGACGATCCGGAACCGCTCGCGCGCCCACACCGCCTCGTCGAAGCCGCGCACCAGGCGCCCCGCCTTCTTGGCCTCGGCCGGGTGCGAGGCGGCCAGAACCCGCCGCTCCGCCTCCGCGTCGTCGAACAGCCGCGCCTTGCCGGCCATCATCCAGTGCTCGGCCGTGGCGTACCGCACGCCGTCGACCACGAACGGTGAGGACCACCACTGGCTCAGACAGCTCGCGCCGACCCGGCCGTCGGGCCGCGGCCGGTGTCCCCAGAAGCAGAGGTACTTGATCCTCGCCCCCGCGTGGACCGCCCTGACCAGGGCCTCCCGAGAATCGATCTTCGTCATGCACGCGAGTCTGGCACGCGCCACTGACACTGCGTCCGCCCTTTTCCGGTATCACTCGACACCTGGTCGACCGAATTCGTCGCGTAACCGAAAGGCAACAACGGAATCCCTTGTCCACGTCCCGGGCCTCTGTCAGGATCGGCACTCAAATCGAGCTGGAGCTACGCCACCCACCCCCCAGGGACAGCCACCCATCCCCACGGGACAGCCACCCACCTCCCTCACGGGACAGGGGTACGACGGCGGAGGAGAGCGACATGCACAACCCGGGCACCACCCCGGAGAGGTCCGCGGAATTCCCCGCACAGGAGCGTTTCGCGGACGGCGCGCAGTACATCGCGGGACGCCTCACCCGGGGCACCTCGGGCCGCACCCACGCGGTCGTCGACCCGGCCACCGGCGAGGACGTCTTCACCTACGAGCTGGCCGGCGCCGACGACGTCGACGCGGCCGTGGCCGCAGCCCGCGCGGCCTTCCCCGGCTGGGCCGGTGCCACACCCGGGGAGCGGTCCGACGCCCTGCACCGCTTCGCCGCGGTCCTCGCCGACCGGGCGGAGGACTTCGCCCGCGCCGAGTCGCTGCAGTGCGGCAAGCCGCTCAAGCTCAGCCGCGAGTTCGACGTGCCGGGGACGGTCGACAACACCGCGTTCTTCGCCGGTGCCGCCCGGCACCTGCAGGGGCAGTCGGCCGGTGAGTACTCCGGTGACCACACGTCGTACGTCCGCCGTGAGCCGATCGGTGTCGTCGGGTCCATCGCGCCGTGGAACTACCCGCTGCAGATGGCCGCCTGGAAGATCCTCCCGGCGATCGCCGCGGGCAACACCATCGTGCTGAAGCCCGCCGAGCTGACCCCGCTCACCTCGCTGCTGTTCGCCGAGGCCGCCACCGCGGCCGGTATCCCCGACGGCGTCATCAACGTCGTCACCGGGACCGGGAAGGAGGCCGGTGAGCGCCTGGTGGGTCACCCGGACGTGGCCATGACCTCCTTCACCGGCTCCACCGGGGTCGGCAAGCGGGTCGCCGAGGTCGCCACCGCCACCGTCAAGCGCCTGCATCTGGAGCTCGGCGGCAAGGCCCCCTTCGTGGTCTTCGACGACGCCGACCTGGACGCGGCCGTCAACGGCGCGGTCGCCGGCGCGCTCATCAACACCGGGCAGGACTGCACGGCCGCCACGCGCGCGTACGTACAGCGCCCGCTGTACGACGAGTTCGTGGCCCGGACAGCCGCGCTGATGGAGACGGTGCGGCTCGGCGACCCGTTCGCCCCCGGCACCGACCTCGGACCGCTGATCTCGCACGCCCAGCGCGACCGCGTGGCCGGCTTCGTCGACCGGGCGCGTGCCTACGCGCGCGTGGTCACCGGCGGGGAGGCACCCGGCGGCGAGCTGGCCAAGGGCGCCTACTACCGGCCCACCCTGGTCGCCGACGCCCCGCAGGACAGCGAGATCGTCCAGGCGGAGATCTTCGGCCCCGTGTTGGTCGTTCTGCCGTTCGACAGCGACGATGAAGGCATCCGGCTGGCCAACGACACCCCCTACGGCCTCGCCGCCTCCGCCTGGAGCCGGGACGTGTACCGGGCGAACCGGGCGACACGCGAGATCAAGGCGGGGTGCGTGTGGATCAACGACCACATCCCGATCATCAGCGAGATGCCCCACGGCGGTTACAAGGCGTCCGGCTTCGGCAAGGACATGTCATCGTACTCGTTCGAGGAGTACACGCAGATCAAGCACGTCATGTTCGACAACACGGCGGTCGTCAGGAAGGACTGGCACCGCACGATCTTCGGGGACCGATAGCCACGACGGGCCACCGACCACGGTCCACCCCTCCCGAAAGGGCAACCACGCGCATGGAGAGTTACGAGCCCGACCGCCTGACGCCGGCCCAAGCGGCCGCCATGCGGCGCAGCTTCCGCAGCGGCCGGGCCGCCCTCACCCGCCGTTCCCTGCTGCGCGCCTCCGCGGGCGGCGCGCTCGCGGTCGGCGGACTCGGGGCGCTGAGCGCCTGCGGGATCCCCGCGGCCGGCAAGACAGCGGGCGGCACGTCCGCCGAGGACCACTCGGCCCAGGAGAAGACCGTCAACTTCTCCAACTGGACCGAGTACATGGATGTCGACGACGCGGGCAAGCACCACCCGACCCTCGACCGGTTCACCCGGCGCACCGGCATCACGGTCCGCTACACCGAGGACATCAACGACAACAACGAGTTCTTCGGCAAGATCCAGCCGCAGCTCGCCGCGGGCCAGGACACCGGCCGCGATCTGATCGTCCTCACCGACTGGATGGCCGCCCGCCTGATCCGTCTGGGCTGGGTGCAGAAGCTGGACCCGGCGCACCTGCCGCACGCCTACGCCAACCTCTCGCAGCAGTTCCGCAATCCCGACTGGGACCCGGGACGGGCGTACTCCTACCCCTGGCAGGGCATCTCCACGGTGATCGCCTACAACAAGAAGGCACTGGGCGGCGTCGAGGTGAAGTCGGTCTCCGACCTGCTCGACAACCGCAAGCTCAAGGGCCGCGTCGGCTTCCTCACCGAGATGCGCGACAGCGTCGGCATGACGCTGCTGGACATGGGCAAGGACCCGGCGAAGTTCACCGACGACGACTTCGACGCGGCGATCGCCCGCCTGCAGAAGGGCGTGGACAGCGGCCAGATCCGCCGTTTCACCGGCAACGACTACACCTCCGACCTCACCAAGGGCGACCTCGCCGCCTGTCTGGCCTGGGCCGGTGACGTCGTGCAGCTGAAGGCGGACAGCCCGGACGTCGACTTCATCATCCCGGACAGCGGGTACATCACCTCGACCGACGTGATGCTGATCCCCAACAAGGCGCGTCACAAGACCAACGCCGAGCGGCTCATCGACTACTACTACGAGCCGCAGCCGGCCGCCGAGCTCGCCGCCTACATCAACTACGTCTGTCCGGTCGACGGCGTGAAGGCCGAGCTTGCAAAGATCGACAAGGATGCGGCGAACAACCCGCTGATCATCCCCGACAAGGCAATGCAGGCGAAGTCCCGCCCCTTCCGCTCCCTGACGCAGAAGGAAGAGACCGCCTACGAACAGAAATTCGCGAAGCTCACTGGGGCGTGACGATCATGACGACGACAGACAACAGCGGCGACGTCCGCCTCTCCGGGATCAGCAAGACCTACGGCGCCTTCACCGCCGTACACCCGCTCGACCTGACCGTGCCGCAGGGCTCCTTCTTCGCCCTGCTCGGCGCCTCCGGCTGCGGCAAGACCACCACCCTGCGCATGATCGCCGGCCTGGAGGAGCCCACCAGCGGCACCGTCCGCCTCGGCGACCAGGACGTGACCCGTCTGCCGCCCTACAAGCGGCCCGTGAACACGGTCTTCCAGTCCTACGCCCTCTTCCCGCACCTCGACATCTTCGAGAACGTCGCCTTCGGTCTGCGCCGGCGCGGCATCAAGAGCGTGAAGAAGCAGGTCGAGGACATGCTGGAGCTGGTCCAGCTCGGCGAGCAGGCGCGCAAGAAGCCGCACCAGCTCTCCGGCGGCCAGCAGCAGCGCGTCGCGGTCGCCCGCGCGCTGATCAACCACCCGAAGGTGCTGCTGCTCGACGAGCCGCTCGGCGCCCTGGACCTGAAGCTGCGCCGCCAGATGCAGCTGGAGCTCAAGCGCATCCAGATGGAGGTCGGCATCACCTTCGTGCACGTCACGCACGACCAGGAGGAGGCCATGACCATGGCCGACACGGTCGCCGTGATGAACGCCGGCCGCGTCGAGCAGCTCGGCGCGCCCACCGACCTGTACGAGAACCCGCAGACCACGTTCGTCGCGAACTTCCTCGGCACCTCCAACCTGATCGAGGCCGAGGTCGACACCAAGAGCGGCGACGACATCGTCCTGAAGGCGGGCGGCGGCAAGCTGGTGCTGCCACAGGCGCGCTGTTCCGCGCCCGCCACCGCCGGCGGCAAGGTGCTGGTCGGCATCCGCCCGGAGAAGATCGCGCTCACGCACGCCGACGACGCGGGCTCGATCCCGGAGGGCCGCAACCGCGTCACCGGAAAGATCGCCGACGCGAGCTTCATCGGCGTCTCCACGCAGTACGTCATCGACAGCCCCGTCTGCGACGAGCTGGCGGTGTACGTGCAGAACGTCGAGCGCGACGGCCGGCTCGTTCCCGGCGCCGACGTGGTCCTGCACTGGAGCCCCGCGCACACCTTCGGCATGGACGCGACCCAGGACATCGACGCGGGCACCGAGGAAGAGGCGGCGGCCTGATGTCGACGCTCACCGAGGCGCCCCCGCCGCTCACCCCCACCGCACCGGAGAAGAAGCCGCCGCGCAAGCGGGGCCGCCTCACGCCGTACTGGCTGCTGCTGCCCGGCCTGCTGTGGCTGATCGTCTTCTTCGCGCTGCCGATGATCTACCAGGGCTCCACGTCCGTGCAGACGGGCTCCCTGGAGACCGGCTACAAGGTCACCTGGCACTTCGCCACCTACTGGAACGCGCTCGCCGAGTACTGGCCGCAGTTCCTGCGCTCGGTCGCCTACGCGGCCGCCGCGACCGTGCTGTGCCTGCTGCTCGGCTACCCGCTGGCGTATCTGATCGCCTTCCGCGCGGGACGCTGGAAGAACCTGGTCATGATCCTGGTGATCGCGCCCTTCTTCACCAGCTTCCTGATCCGCACCCTCGCCTGGAAGACGATCCTCGCCGACGGCGGCCCGGTCGTCGGCGCACTGAACACGCTGCACGTCCTCGACGTCACCAGCTGGCTCGGCTGGACGGCCGGCGACCGTGTGCTGGCCACACCGCTCGCGGTGGTGTGCGGTCTGACGTACAACTTCCTGCCGTTCATGATCCTGCCGCTGTACACGTCCCTGGAGCGCATCGACGGGCGGCTGCACGAGGCGGCCGGCGACCTGTACGCGCGGCCGTGGACCACCTTCCGCAAGGTGACCTTCCCGCTGTCGATGCCGGGCGTCGTCTCCGGCACGCTGCTCACCTTCATTCCGGCGGCCGGCGACTACGTCAACGCCGAACTGCTCGGGTCCACCGACACCCGCATGATCGGCAACGTCATCCAGACACAGTTCCTCCGGATCCTGGACTATCCGACAGCCGCCGCGCTGTCCTTCATCCTCATGGCCGCGATCCTTCTCATGGTCACCTTCTACATCCGCAGGTCCGGGACGGAGGATCTGGTCTAAATGCCCTTCGTCAACTGGCTCAAGAAGAAGCTCGTCGTCATCGCGGGCCTGATCACGCTCGCCTATCTGCTGCTGCCGAACATCGTCGTCACGGTGTTCTCCTTCAACAAACCGAAGGGACGCTTCAACTACGAGTGGCAGCAGTTCTCCACGGACGCCTGGAAGGACCCGTGCGGCGTCGCCGACATGTGCGGCTCGCTCGGCATCAGCCTGCAGATCGCGGTGTGGGCGACCGTCGGCGCCACCCTGCTCGGCACGATGATCGCCTTCGCGCTGGTGCGCTACCGCTTCCGCGCCCGGGGCGTGGTCAACTCGCTGATCTTCCTGCCGATGGCGATGCCCGAGGTCGTCATGGCGGCCTCGCTGCTCACCCTGTTCCTCAACATGGGCGCGCCGCTGGGCTTCTGGACGATCCTGATCGCGCACATCATGTTCTGCCTCAGCTTCGTCGTCACCGCGGTCAAGGCGCGCGTGATGTCGATGGACCCGCGCCTGGAGCAGGCCGCGCAGGACCTCTACGCCGGACCGGTGCAGACGTTCGTGCGGGTCACCCTGCCCATCGCGGCGCCCGGAATCGCCGCGGGCGCGCTGCTCGCCTTCGCGCTCTCCTTCGACGATTTCATCATCACCAATTTCAACGCGGGCTCGACCGTCACCTTCCCCATGTTCGTGTGGGGTTCGGCGCAGCGCGGCACGCCCGTCCAGATCAATGTCATCGGTACGGCCATGTTCCTGGTCGCCGTCCTGTGCGTGCTGTTCGCCATGGCGGCAGGAAACCGCCGCGGCAAGCACAAGGCGTGAGTCCCTTTCCGTAAAACCCTGTAGGGAGTTGAAATCATGGCCCCGAGCGCCATGAGCCGTTGGACAGAGTCTCTTTCCGAAGCGCAGCCGGTCCCGTACTGGCTGGACGACCCCGGCAGGCCGCGTCCCGAGCCCGCGCTGACCACCGCCGAGACCTGCGACCTGCTGGTCGTCGGCGGCGGGTACAGCGGACTGTGGACCGCGCTGATCGCCAAGGAGCGCGACCCGCAGCGGGACGTGGTCCTGCTCGAAGGCCGTGAGGTGGGCTGGGCCGCCTCCGGCCGCAACGGCGGTTTCTGCGCCGCGTCCCTGACCCATGGCCTGCCCAACGGGCTGACCCGCTGGCCGGACGAGATCCAGACACTGGAGGAGTTGGGCCGGCGCAACCTCGACGAGATCGAGCAGGCCATCGCCCGCTACTCCATCGACTGCGACTTCGAGCGCTCCGGTGAGATCGACGTGGCGACCGAGCCGTACCAGGCGCGGGAACTGCGCGAGTGGTACGACGAACTGGAGGCGAAGGGTCTCGCCGAGGGCATCGAGTTCCTCGACGCCGACGCGGTGCGCGCGCAGGTGAACTCCCCGACCTTCGAGGCGGGCCTGTGGGACCGCCGGGGCGTGGCGATGCTGAACCCGGCCAAGCTGGCCTGGGGCCTCAAGCGCTCCTGCATCGACCTCGGCGTCCGCGTCTACGAGCACACCCCCGCGCTCACGCTGAAGACGTACGGCGCCGGCATGGCCGTACGCACGCCGTACGGCCAGGTCCGCGCCCGGCAGGTGGCGCTGGGCACGAACATCTTCCCCAGCCTGGTCAAGCGGGTGCGGTCCTACACCGTCCCCGTGTACGACTACGCGCTGATGACCGAGCCGCTGACGGCCGGGCAGCTGAAGTCGATCGGCTGGGAGAACCGGCAGGGCCTCGGCGACTCGGCGAACCAGTTCCACTACTTCCGGCTGTCCGCCGACAACCGGATCCTGTGGGGCGGCTACGACGCGATCTACCCCTACGGCGGCCGGGTGCGGGCCGAGTACGACGACCGCCCGGAGACCTACGCCAAGCTCGCCGGGCACTTCTTCACCTGTTTCCCGCAGCTGGAGGGCGTGCGCTTCACGCACGCGTGGGGCGGCGCGATCGACACCTGCTCGCGCTTCTCGGCGTTCTTCGGCACCGCCCACCAGGGCCGGGTGGCGTACGCGGCCGGCTACACGGGCCTCGGCGTCGGCGCGACGCGCTTCGGCGCGGACGTGATGCTGGACCTGCTGGCGGGGGAGCGCACCGAGCGCACGGCGCTGGAGATGGTCCGCAAGAAGCCGCTGCCGTTCCCGCCGGAGCCGTTCGCCTGGACCGGCATCGCCCTCACCAAGTGGTCCCTGGCCCGCGCGGACGCCCACGGCGGCCGCCGCAACCTGTGGCTGCGCACGATGGACAAGCTGGGGCTCGGCTTCGACAGCTGACCCTGTCGCATGACCCGGATCACCCCAACGGGTTGCCGCAACCCGCGTAATGCTCCCCGGAAGACCTCCCTCTCGTTCGTGACGTCCGCGACGCGCACCGCGCCGCGGCAGGTGCACGAGACAGGGAGGTCTTCTCATGGCAGCGGCGAAGACGGCGGTGGAGTGGCTGGCATCGGTGGCGCCGGATCCCGAGGCCTGCCGCTGGGAGTGGGAGCGCAATCCCCTCGGGGTCACGCTGCTGCCCGCCGGCCGGGCCTGGGACGTGCTGATCCTGCCGGGCGACCTCGGCTACCCGACGCTCGACGTCCTCACCCGCATCCTCGACCGGCCCGGGCCCGTCCTCGTCGACTTCGGCGACCACCGCATGGGGTTCTTCGTGCCGCCCGGGACCGCCGCGCGCTGGATCGGCACCGGCATCCGCAGCGCCGGGTCCGGCACCTGGATCGTGGTGCCCCACCCGGGCCGGTCCACCGGCGCGGTGCGCTGGCTGCTCCAGCCGGACGGCTCCGGCACGCTGACCGACCCGGCGCTGCTGGAACTGGCGATGCACGAGGCGGCGGCGGGCCTGGCGGCCGGGGGCGAGCAGGGGTGATCCGCCGAAAGCCTTGACAACGCGATTGGTCTGGACCAAGTTGGGCGCGCTCCACCCCTCCACTTCCCCCATGCCCGGAGGCACTTGTGGACCGCACCAGACCCCTGGCCGTCCTGATCACGGCCGCCGTCCTGGCCGTCCCCGGCATCACCGCGCTCTCGTCGGCCGCCCGCGCGGCCGACGCGAACCTCGCGGTGAACGGCGGCTTCGAGTCCGGCCTCGACGGCTGGACCTGCCCCACTGGACAGACCGTCACCTCACCGGTGCACAGCGGCAGTCACGCGCTGCAGGCCACCCCGGCCGGTAACGACAACGCCCAGTGCGCCCAGACGGTGGCCGTGCAGCCGAACGCGCAGTACACGCTGACCGGTTACGTCCGCGGCTCCTACGTCTACCTCGGCGCGAGCGGCACCGGCACCACCGACGTCTCCACCTGGACCCAGTCCGCCCCCGACTGGCAGCAGCTCACCACCACCTTCCGCACCGGCGCCGCCACGACCGCGGTCACGATCTACACCCACGGCTGGTACGGCACCGGCGCCTACCAGGCCGACGACCTCACCCTCACCGGCCCCGGCGGCACGACCGGACAGCCGCCCGCCGCTCCGGCCGCCCCGGCGATCGGCACCGTCACCTCCACCACCGTCGCCCTGTCCTGGCCGGCGGTGCCGGGCGCCACGGGATACGCCGTCTACCGCGACGGCGCGAAGGACCGGACGGTGACCGGCACGACGGCCACCGTGACGGGCCTGGCGCCGTCGACGCCGTACTCCTTCCAGGTCACCGCGGTCAACAGCGCCGGTGAGTCCGCGAAGTCGGCGGCCGTGACGGCGACGACCGGGGCGATGACGGGCGGCGGCAGCGGCGATCTCCCCGCGCACGCCCTGGTCGGCTACCTCCACGCGAGCTTCGCCAACGGCGCCGGCTACACCCGCCTCGCCGACGTCCCCGACAGCTGGGACGTCATCGACCTGGCCTTCGGCGAGCCCACCTCGGTCACCTCCGGGGACATCCGCTTCACCCGCTGCCCGCTCACCGAGTGCCCGAACGCCGAGTCCGACGCCGACTTCAAGGCGGCGATCAAGGCCAAGCAGGCGGCCGGCAAGAAGGTCCTGATCTCCATCGGCGGCCAGAACGGCCAGGTCCAGCTGACGACGACGGCGGCCCGCGACACCTTCGTCGCCTCCGTCTCCAAAATCATCGACGAGTACGGCCTCGACGGCCTCGATGTCGACTTCGAAGGCCACTCCCTGTCCCTGAACGCCGACGACACCGACTTCCGGAACCCCAAAACCCCGGTGATCGTCAACCTGATCTCCGCGCTGAAGACCCTGAAGGCGAAGTACGGCGCCAAGTTCGTGCTGACGATGGCCCCCGAGACCTTCTTCGTGCAGAACGGCTACCAGTACTACGGCACCGGCAAGTGGGGCGGCCAGGACCCGCGCTGCGGGGCGTATCTGCCGGTGATCCACGCCCTGCGCGACGACCTGACCCTGCTGCACGTCCAGGACTACAACTCGGGCCCGATCATGGGCCTGGACAACCAGTACCACTCCATGGGCGGCGCCGACTTCCACATCGCGATGACCGACATGCTCCTCACCGGCTTCCCCGTCGCCGGTGACCCCGCCCGCGTCTTCCCGCCCCTGCGCCCCGACCAGATCGCCATCGGCATGCCGGCCTCCACCAACGCGGGCAACGGCTACGTCACCCCCGCCGAGGTCACCAAGACCCTCGACTGCCTGACGAAGAAGACCAACTGCGGTTCCTACACCCCCCACGGCACCTGGCCGTCGCTGCGCGGCCTGATGACATGGTCGGTCAACTGGGACCGCTACGGCGGCGGGGAGTTCCAGCGGACGTTCGACGGCTACTTCGGCTGATCACCCGCCACAGTGCCGTCAGCAGGACGGTGGCCAGGCACCAGCTGGCCACCACGTCCAGCGGCCAGTGGTAGCCCCTGATCAGAAGTCCGGTGGACACGGCCAGGACGAGGGCCGTGCACGCGGCGACGGTGACGCGGCGGCCGGCGGGGGAGCGGAGCCAGGGCAGCACGAGCAGGGCCGTGGCGCCGTAGGCCACCGCGGCCGTCGCCGTGTGGCCGGACGGGTAGTAGCCGACGGCCGGGGGCATGACCGGGGTGGCGGGGCGGGCGGTCCAGTCCTTCAGGGGGACGACCAGGGCCGGGACCAGCGCCATGGTGAGCGCCGCCGCGGCCGGCGGGAGCCACCAGCGGTCCAGGCCGGCCAGCCGGCCGCGCCAGGCGGCGCAGCCCACCGCCAGGGCCAGCACCGGCACCGCGACCTGGACGTCGCCGAGGTCGGAGAGCAGCTCCCAGAAGCGGTCGGGGTGCACGATGTCGCCGCTGAGATGCTCGTCCACCGTGAGCAGCGGGCCGTCGGTGACGACCTGCCAGGTGACGAGGGCGAAGAGCAGGACCGGCAGGAGCAGCAGAAGCATGACGCCCATGATCCGTCAGCGGACGGCGGGCCTGCGAGAAAAGGAGGCCGGCCGCCCCGGAACAGGGGGGGCGTTCCGGGGCGGCCGAACTGACCGGAACGTCGCGCGCCCCGGGGGGTTTGGGGCGGGCGACCGTCCGATCGGTGAGGAGATCCGGAGCCCTGGGGCTCCATCTGTGTGCGCGAGGCACGACCAGGTCGAAGCTGGGGAGGCCTCGGCCTGAGATCACCCACAGTCCCCTGTGGGTGGGGGTGTATCTCTCATCTGGGTAGAACCTACGACAGCCGGTGCGTGGCGAACAGCAGGAACGGCCACCTGCCATCCACCTCGCACACGTTCTTCACACCCTCTGCCGCAGGGCCGCCGGACGTGCGCACGACGTGCGTGCGGACGTCGTACTCAGATGCGGGTGAAGGCCTGCTCGATGATGTCGAGGCCCTCGTTCAGCAGGTCGTCGCCGATGACCAGCGGCGGCAGGAAGCGCAGCACGTTGCCGTAGGTGCCGCAGGTCAGGACCAGCAGGCCCTCCTGGTGGCAGGCCTTGGCCAGGGCGGCGGCCGCCTCGGCGTTCGGCTCCTTGGTGGCGCGGTCCTTGACCAGCTCGATGGCGATCATCGCGCCACGGCCACGGATGTCGCCGATGATCTCGAACTTCTCGGCCATGGCGGTGAGGCGGGACTTCATGATCGCCTCGATGTTCTTGGCCTTGGCGTTGAGGTCGAGTTCCTTCATCGTCTCGATCGCGCCGAGCGCACCGGCGCAGGCCACCGGGTTGCCGCCGTACGTGCCGCCCAGGCCGCCCGCGTGCGCGGCGTCCATGATCTCGGCGCGGCCGGTCACCGCGGCCAGCGGCAGACCGCCGGCGATGCCCTTGGCGGTGGTGATCAGGTCCGGGACGATGCCCTCGTCCTCACAGGCGAACCACTGGCCGGTGCGGCAGAAGCCGGACTGGATCTCGTCGGCGACGAAGACGATGCCGTTGTCGTTGGCGAACTTCACGATCTCCGGCAGGAAGCCCTTGGCGGGCTCGATGAAGCCGCCCTCACCGAGCACCGGCTCGATGATGATCGCGGCCACGTTGTCCGCGCCGACCTGCTTGGTGATCTGATCGATGGCCTGCTTGGCGGCCTCGGGACCGCAGTTGTCCGCACCGGTGGGCCAGCGGTAGCCGTAGGCGACCGGGACGCGGTAGACCTCGGGGGCGAACGGGCCGAAGCCGTGCTTGTACGGCATGTTCTTCGCCGTCAGCGCCATGGTGAGGTTGGTGCGGCCGTGGTAGCCGTGGTCGAAGACGACGACGGCCTGACGCTTGGTGTACGCGCGGGCGATCTTGACGGCGTTCTCGACGGCCTCGGCGCCGGAGTTGAACAGCGCCGACTTCTTCGCGTGGTCACCAGGCGTGAGCTCGGCCAGCGCCTCGGCGACGGCCACGTAGCCCTCGTACGGGGTGACCATGAAACAGGTGTGGGTGAAGTCGGCGAGCTGCGCGGAGGCGCGGCGGACCACGGCCTCGGCGGAGGCGCCGACGGAGGTCACGGCGATGCCGGAGCCGAAGTCGATCAGGCTGTTGCCGTCGACGTCCTCGATGACGCCGCCGCCGGCGCGCGTGACGAACACCGGCAGCGTGGAGCCCACGCCCTGCGCGACCGCGGCGAGACGGCGGGCCTGAAGCTCCTGCGACTTCGGGCCGGGGATGGCGGTGACGACGCGGCGCTCCTGCGGAAGTGCGGTCATGCGGGGCTCCTGGGGGTCTTGCGGATGCTTGCCTTCTTTTCTCGCAGGCTAAGACGGGAAAGGAGGGGCGGGCATGCTCCATGTGGGCGTTGTCGGGGGTGCCCGTTGTCCGCGATGGATATACAGGTGAGGGCGGCCGGCGATGCGGGACCGGCCGCGCACTCGGTGAACTCCCTTGGCGGGGGCGTTAGATTGGCTCGCTAGTGGTCGACGGAACGGCTGGTCAGGGGGCAGGGGCGATGGAGAGCGACGGAACGCACGAGGCGCGGGACGCCGGGCCGGGTGCTCAGCCGGGCGCCCGGCCAGGCACCCACGCGAACCCGGTGCCGCGCCCGGCGGGGCCGCCGCAGGTGCCGGGGGCCGCTGGGCCCTCCGGGGCCGCCGGGGTGCCACCACGGCCGGCACACGCGCCGGGGCAGGCCCCGGTGCCCGGGCAGGTACCGGGGCAGACCCCCGCGTCCCCCGTCGCCGAGTGGCTGGACGCGCCGCGCCCGGACGCCGAGCCCGGGATCTGGCGGCTCGGCTACCGCCGCCCCGACCCCGGCACCGGCCGCGAGCGGCTCGCCCCCGTCACCCTCGTCGGCATGGCCGTCCCGCTGGTCATCGGGCTGCTGCTGTGGTCCCTGTGGCGGCACGGCAGCGTCCCCTACCAGTGGAGCCTGCTGCGCCTGGTCACCCCCGACGACTGGTGGTGGGGAGGCACCTTCGCCTCCCCCAAGGGCTGGCAGGGCGCCGAGGCCACCGTCGTCTACGGCGGCGTCTTCTTCGGCGTGCTCGTCTACGCCATGGGCCGGCTCGGCAGCTGGCCCGGTGTCGTCCGGCACATCGTGGCCCGCCGCCCGCAGCCCGCCCGCGCCCTGCTCGCGCTGCTGTTCGCCCTGGTCGCCCTGAGCTTCGTCTTCCCCAGCGCCTTCCCCGGCGTCGGCTGGGACGCGCTGCCCGTCGTAGGGCCGGTGTTCTCCCTGGTCGCGCTGGTCACCGGCGGCTACGACGTCTTCACCTCGCCCTGGGTCACCGACCTGCTCTACGCCGTCGTCACCGCGCTCGTGGTGGCGCCCTTCGCCCGCCTCGGCGCCTGGCTGCCCTACGCCAGGGAACGGCTCGGCGCCCGCCGCGAGGCGCAGACCACCGCCGTACCCGACAAGCCCGTGCCGCCCACCCAGTGGCCCGCCCTGCGCGAGGCCGGCCGGCACCAGGCCGCCGATCTGCTCACCGCCGACGTGCTCGCCGGGCGGATGAACGACGTCGACTGTGCCCGGCTGGAACACGCCTGGCGGCGGGCGCGCGGCCGGGGCCGCCTCGCCGAGTTCACCGACGCCGTCCTGCGCCACGGCTCCGCCGCGCTCACCCACCCCTCCGGCGCCCGCGACCTGCCCGCCCGCACCGCCCGGCACGACCTGCGCGCCGGGCAGGTGCGCATCGGCCGCTGGGTCGCGGGGGAGCGCACCCCGCTCGCGTACGGCGACGCCGGCGCCGCCCTGGACCCGGCCGCCCTCGGCACCTCCCTGCTGGTCGTCGGCCCCTCCGGCGCCGGCAAGACCCGGCAGGTGATCGCCCCCCTCGTCGAGTCCCTCGCCCTGCAGGCGCTGACCGGGCAGTGCGCCGTCGTCGCGGTGGGCGCCGGATGCGGACCCGACGCCTCCTTCGACGTGGTGGTCCGCATCGGCGACCCCGCCTCCGTGCACGACCTCGACCCCTACGCCGGCGCCACCGACCCCGACGAGGCCGCGTCCCTGCTCGCCGAGGCGCTCGCCGGCGACCTCGACTCCGTCGGAGCCCAGCGCGCCGCGACCGCGCTGGCCCAGCTGCTCGGCCCCTACCGGGCCGCCTACGGCGCCTTCCCCACCCTGCCCGTGCTGCGCGAACTGCTCGCCGGTGAGAGCGCGCCGCTCACCGAGCTGCGCGCGGCCCTCGCCGAGGAACGGCACGCGGTGATGCGGCGCGAGCTGGACGCCCGGGCCCGCCAGTCCGGCACCCCCGGTGACCCCGGGCTCGCGCTCGCCGACCGGCTCGCCCTGCTGGACCGGCCGGTGTTCGCGGAGTTCTTCGGCGCGGGCGACGACACGATCCGGCCGTTCTCGCTGCGCTCCCTCGCCCACCACCCGCTGCGCCTGCGCATCGACCTGCCCGAGCACGGCCACGAGGAGGCCGCCCGGCTGCTGACCCGGCTGGTCCTCGCGCAGTTCGCCGCCGTCGCCCGGGTCAGCGGCCGCGACCACTTCGCCTGCCTCGTCGTCGACGACGCCACCGGAGCCGTCACCGCCGAGTCCGTCCGCCGCATCCAGCGGCTGCGCTCGCAGAACGCCGGCGTGGTCCTCGCGCTGCGCACCGTCGCCGACGTGCCCGAGGCGCTGCACGGGCCGCTGTACGCCGCCGTCGGGTGCCGTATGGCCCTGTCGGGGGTCAGCACCTGGGACGGCAGCCGGTTCGCCGGGGCCTGGGGCACCGAGTGGGTGGAGACCCGGGACGTCGCCCAGCACACCGTCTTCGCCGACCAGCCCATGACCCGCGCCCTGCACGCGCTGCGCAAACTGGTCACCGGCAAGGCCGTCACCACGGAGGCGGTCACCGTCCGGCAGGTCGAGCGGGAGCGGTGGTCCGCGTCCGAGCTGGCGCACTCGGTGCCGCCGGGGCACGCAGTGCTCTCGCTGACCACGGTGACCGGCGAGCACGCCCCGCCGCTGCTGGTGGACCTGCGCGGCTGACATCGCTCACGGCTGACCTCACCGCTGACCGGAACTCCGGGACGGCGGCGCGCGGCGACCGTACGGTGAGGCAGAATCGACATAGGTCGTTCATACGTGGCGGCCAAAGGATCACAGCGATCACAGCGCTCCCACGACATCCGCAGACCTGCCGCAGACCTGAAGGCCCCATGCCCCTGACGCTCGCCTCCCTCGTCCACCACTCGGCGCTCAAGCTGACCGTGCGGGCGGGCGAGGACCGCCTGGACGTGCCCGTGCGCTGGGCGCACGTCAGCGAGCTCGCCGACCCCGTCCCGTACATGGACGGCGGGGAGCTGCTGCTGATCACCGCGCTGAAGCTGGACGCCGAGGACCCGGAGGCGATGCGGCGGTACGTGCGGCGGCTGGCCGGCGCGGGCGTGGTCGGCATCGGCTTCGCCGTCGGCGTCAACTACGAGGAGACCCCGAAGGCCCTGGTCGACGCCTGCGCCGACGAGGGCCTGCCGCTGCTGGAGGTGCCGCGCCGCACGCCCTTCCTGGCGATCAGCAAGGCCGTGTCCGCCGCGATCGCCGCCGAGCAGTACCGGGCCGTCACCGCCGGCTTCGCCGCCCAGCGCGAGCTGACGAAGCAGGCCCTGAACTCCGGCCCCGAGGGGCTGCTCGCCGCGCTCGCCGCGCAGGTCGACGGCTGGGCGGCGCTGTACGACGCCTCCGGTGCCGTCGTCGCCACCGCGCCCGACTGGGCCGTACGCCGGGCGGCCCGGCTCACCCCCGACGTGGAGCGGCTGCGCGAGCGGCCCGCCCCCGCCTCCTCCGTGGTCGGCGGCCCGGACCACGAGGACCGCGTCGAACTGCACTCCATCGGCACCGGCCGCCGCCCCCGCGCCGCCCTCGCCGTCGGCACCGCCGCCACCCTCGGCACCGCCGAGCGCTACGCCGTGCACTCCGCGATCGCGCTGCTCACCCTCACCACCGAGCGCTCCCGCTCGCTGCACGCCGCCGAGCAGCGGGTCGGCACCGCCGTGCTGCGCATGCTGCTCGCCGGGGAGCCCGACCACGCGCGGGCCGTCGCCGGGGATCTGTACGGGACGCTGCTGGACGCGCCGTTCCGGGTGATCGTCGCCGAGTCGGCGTCCGCCTCCGCCGCCCGGGCCCATGCCGACGCCCACGCGCACGTGACGGCGACGAAACCGGCCCCCGCCGGGCCCGCGGCCGCCGTCGACTCCTCGGGCGACCCGCTCGGCGGCCTCGCCGAGACCGTCGAGGCGGCCGCCGCCCGCGCCGGTGAGGCCGTGCTCGTCGTCCCCGACGGGGAGCGGCTCGTGGTGCTCGCCACCGACGGCGGCGCGGCCGTCGGCGCCTGCACCGCGTACGCGGCGGCCCTGGAGGCGGGACGCACCACGGAGCCGCACGAGCAGGCCGGCGGCGAGGACGACGAACTGATCGTGGGCCTGTCCGCGCCGTCCGGGCCGATCGCGGCCGCCGCCGCGTACAAGCAGGCCGAACAGGCGCTGTCGGTGGCCCGCCGGCGCGGCAGGGTGTGCGTCGAGCACGAGCATCTGGCGTCCGGGTCGGTGCTGCCGCTGCTCGCCGACGACGCGGTCAAGGCGTTCGCCGACGGCCTGCTGCGGGCGCTGCACGAGCACGACGCGACGGGCCGCGGCGACCTGGTGGCCTCCCTGCGCGCCTGGCTGTCCCGGCACGGACAGTGGGACGCGGCCGCCGCCGACCTGGGCGTGCACCGGCACACCCTGCGCTACCGGATGCGCCGCGTGGAGGAGATCCTCGGCCGCTCCCTGGACGACCCGGACGTCCGTATGGAGCTGTGGCTGGCGCTGAAGGCGACATCGGCCGAATAGTCGTACGCCAAAGCGGCGTACGCGCGCCGCCGACTGCTACGGGTCGGACAAACGACCCCTGCCCGCCCCGGCCCTACCGTGGTCTCGAAAGCACGCTCACCCCCTACGCGGAAGGGCCGGGACTCGCACATGACTTCCACCCACGCCTTCTGGCTCGCCGGCCGCCAGGCCACCGGCGACGACACCTTCGACGTCACCTCCCCGTGGGACGGCCGGCTCGTCGGCACGGTCGCCGTGCCCACCGAGGCGCAGGTCGAGGAGGCCGTGGCCGCCGCGTACGCCGTGCGGGACGAGTTCGCCGCCACCCCGGCGCACGTGCGCGCCGCCGCTCTGGACCACGTCAGCAGGCGGCTCGTCGAGCGCACCGAGGAGATCGCCCAGCTGATCTCCGCCGAGAACGGCAAGCCGATCAAGTGGGCCCGCGGCGAGGTCGGCCGTGCCGTGTCCGTGTTCCGCTTCGCGGCCGAGGAGGCCCGCCGCTTCAACGGCGGCGACGGCCAGCGCCTCGACACCGACGCCGGCGGCCAGGGCCGTCTGGCGATCACCCGCCGCTTCCCGAAGGGCGTCGTGCTCGGCATCGCGCCGTTCAACTTCCCGCTGAACCTGTGCGCCCACAAGGTCGCCCCCGCGATCGCCGCAGGCGCCCCGATCATCCTGAAGCCGGCCCCCGCCACCCCCCTGTCGGGCCTGATCCTCGGCGAGCTGCTGGCCGAGACGGACCTGCCGGCCGGCTCCTGGTCGATCCTGACGGTCCCGAACGACCGCATGCCCGCCCTGGTCAAGGACGAGCGCCTGCCGGTCATCTCCTTCACCGGCTCCGACAAGGTCGGCTACGCCATCATGGACTCGGTGCCGCGCAAGCACTGCACCCTGGAGCTGGGCGGCAACGGCGCGGCCGTCGTGCTCGGCGACTGGGCGAGCGACGAGGACCTGGACTGGGCCGCGACCCGCATCGCGACCTTCTCCAACTACCAGGGCGGCCAGTCCTGCATCTCGGTGCAGCGCGTGATCGCCGACGCGTCGGTGTACGACCGCCTGCTGCCGCGCATCGTCGCGGCCGTCGAGGCGCAGGTCACCGGTGACCCGTCCGACGACAAGGTGGACGTCGGCCCGCTGGTCAGCGAGGACGCCGCCAAGCGCGTCGAGTCCTGGGTCGACGAGGCGGTGGCGGCCGGCGCGAAGCTGCTCGCGGGCGGCAATCGCGACGGTGCCTCCTACGCGCCGACCGTCCTCGCCGAGGTCCCGGCCGACGTCACGATCGCCTGCGAGGAGGTCTTCGGGCCGGTCCTCACCGTGCACAAGGTCGACGGCGAGGCCGAGGCGTTCGCCGCGGTCAACAGCTCCAAGTTCGGCCTCCAGGCGGGCATCTTCACGCACGACCTGCAGACCGCCTTCCGCGCCCACCGCGCCCTCGAGGTCGGCGGCGTCGTCATCGGCGACGTCCCCTCCTACCGCGCCGACCAGATGCCGTACGGCGGCGTGAAGCAGTCCGGCGTGGGCCGCGAGGGCGTGCGGTTCGCGATGGACGACTACACCTACGAGCGGGTCCTGGTCCTGACGGGCATCGCCCTCTGACCGACCCCTCCCCAGGCCAACGGCCCGAGCTCACTGTGCGGGAGCTCGGGCCGTTGTCGTACCCGCCCTCTCAGCCGGAGAAGCCGAGGCGCGCGAGCCGTAGCGTGCCGCGCACGGTGACGCGCAGGTCGCGGACGCCCTGGACCACGCACCCCGTGGTGACCCGCGTGTAGGCGTACGGATCACTGCCCTCCGCGGTGAGTACGGCCGGCCCCCGGCCCCCGTCCACCGAGATTTCCAGTGTCCCCTCGCCGGCGACCTCCGCCGTCACCGCCGTCACGCCCCCGCCGAAGTCGCAAGCACGGAACATCAGTTCCGCCGTCCTGCCCGGCGCCGGTGTCACCGCGTCCCCGGAGACCTTCGTCCGGTCGACGATCTCCGCGCTGCTGTGCTCGTCGAAGTCGGCCGCGGCCAGGCCGCGTTCGCGGACCGGGCGGGGGGCCGATGGCTCGCCGTCGAGCTCCAGCGTCGTCCGCAGCCGGATGTCCTCGCTGGAGGCGCCGGCCAGGACCTCGTACGGTCCCGGTTCGCGGCGCCACCGGCCGTGCGCCACGTCCCAGAACGCGAAGGCGGACAACGGGACGGTGAAGCGCACCTTTGCCGTTTCGCCCGGGGCCAGGGGGAGACGGCGGTGCGCCAGCAACTCCCGCCGCGGCCGCGGCACCGACGGCTTCACCGCCCGCGCGTACAACTGGGCCACCTCGTCCGCCGGGCGCGCCGACGTGTTGGTCACCGTGAACGACACGTGCAGGGTGCCGGCCTCGACGCGCGTGCGCAGTTCGTCGTAGGCGAAGGCGGCGTAGGACAGGCCGTGGCCGAAGGGGAACAGCGCGGTGCCCTCGAAGTAGAGGTAGGTCTGGCGGGAGCCGATCACGTCGTAGTCCAGCAGGTCGGGCAGGTCGGCGTCGTCGGCGTACCACGTCTGCGGGAGGCGGCCCGCGGGGGAGACGTCACCGGCCAGGACGCGGGCCAGCGCGGTGCCCGCCGCCTGGCCGCCGTGCGCCGTCCACAGCACCGCCGGCAGCCGCTCCGCGTCCACCGCGTACGGGTACGCCGACACCAGCGCGAGCACCGTGCGCGGATTGGCCTCCCGGGCCGCGCGCAGCAGCCGTTCCTGGTGGGCGGGCAGCCTGAGCGTCGTGCGGTCCTCGGTCTCGCGGCCGTTGATGTGGGGATCGTTGCCGGCCACCAGTACGACCACGTCGGCCCGTGCCGCGGCCCGGGCCACCGCGTCCTCGCCCCGCTCGGTGACGACCACCGTGAAGATCTCCGCGTTCTCCTCGGCAACCTTCACGCCGTCGGCGGCGACCGTGACATGGCGACCCGTCCCCAGGTGACGGAGGAGGTGACCGTCGCCATGCGGTTCCAGGCGGAATGTCTCCTGGACGACCCAGCCGCCGGGCTGGTCGGCGGAGGCGCGGAGGTAGCCGTCCCCGGCGACGGACAGGTAACGGCCGTCGGCCGCGCGCAGCGTCAGCACGCCCTCGCCCCAGTCGACGAGGGCCAGTTCGCTGCCCTCCGGGGACGTGGTCAGGGGCGGCAGGTCGGTTCGGCCGGCCAGCAGCGCCGGGTCCAGCGCACCCTCGGCGCCGCGCGCCTGCTCGGGGGTGTGCCCGGCAGGCGGGATGTGCAGGAACGTACCGGCGCTGGTCTTCAGCAGGACCCGGTCCACGCCCTCCGCGAATTCCACCCGGTCCGCCCCGAACCGCTCGTACAGGCCCTCCAGCGGAGTGGACCGGTGCAGGAGGGTGCCGCTGTACCAGTCGAGCTTGCACTCGTCGGCGAGCAGTCCCACCACCGCGATCCGGGTACCGGCGGCCAGCGGCAGCAGCCCGTCGTTGCGCAGCAGCACGATCGCCTGCTCGGCCGCCTCCCGCGCCAGCTCCCGGTGGACCGGTGTGTCGAAGGCGCCCGCGTCCTCGTACCCGTCGAACTCCCCGAGCCGGAACCGGACCGAGAGCCGGCGGCGGACGGCCGTGTCGATGTCCGCTTCCGTCAGCAGCCCTTGCGCATACGCCTTCTCCACCCGCGCCACGATCTGCGTCGCGTCCGTGCCGTGGTCGGTGAAGCTGTCGACGCCCGCCTTCAGCGCGGCTGCCGTCGCCTCTTCGTGGGTGGCGAAGTAGCGCTCCGAGTCGACCAGGTTGGACGGCGCGCCCGCGTCGGAACAGACCAGCAGTTCCTCGTCCGTCCAGCGCCGCAACTGCTCGTTCAGATACGGCGATACGTGGTTGGGGCGGCCGTTGACCAGGTTGTACGCCGGCATCACCCCGGCCACCGCGCCCGCCTCGACCGTCTCGCGGAAGGCGCGCAGGTCGTATTCGTGCAGCACGCGCGGCCGCACCGAGCTGGAGGTGGTGTCCCGCCGTGTCTCGTTGTTGTGGGCGAGCCAGTGCTTGAGGACGGGCGCGGTGCGCCAGTACACCGAGTGGTCACCGCGCAGGCCGTGGGTGTAGGCGGTGGCGATGGCGGAGGTGAGTTTCGGATCCTCCGAGTAGCCCTCCTCGCCCCGGCCCCACAGCGGGTGGCGCAGCAGATTGACGGTCGGCGCCCAGACGTTGAGGCCGACGCGCTCGTCACGGGCGCGCATCGCCCGTACCTCCTTGGACACCGCCTCGCCGACCCGGCGCACCAGCTCGGGGTTCCAGGTCGCGCCGAGGCCGACGGCCTGCGGGAACACCGTCGCCGGGCCCATCCAGGCCACGCCGTGCAGTGCCTCCTGCCCGGTGCGGAACGCGGTGACGCCGAGGCGCGGCACGGCGGGCGCGAACTGGTGCAGGAAGGAGATCTTCTCGTCGAGGGTGAGGCGGCCCAAAAGGTCCTCGACGCGCTTGCCCATCGGCAGCCGCGGGTCGCGGAAGGGCAGGGCGGGAGTGGTGTCTGCGGTCACGTGAAGTCCCCTTCTTCGAAGCGCTTCGATGCTCATCGGCGGGGTCACCCGCTGTCAAGAGACCGCGACACGACTCTTGTGCGCCCTCGGGCCGTCACTTAACCTCGCTGCAACATCGAAGCGCTTCGACGCCGTGTGGTCCGCTGCGAAGTCCGCTTCCGCCTCAGCCAGTTCAACCGGTTCACGCAGTTCCCTGAAGGGTTGACGCAATGACGCCGAACGCCGCCTCCGCTGCCTCCGGGACCAGCCGGAGAAGCTTCCTCGCCTCCACCGCGGTCGCCACCGCAGCGGTAGCCGGGGGCATGCCGCTCCTCGCCGCCTGCGGCGGTTCGGACAGCGGCTCGCGCGAGGGAACCACGTCGGGCAAGAACGCCGGGAAGATACTTCCGGCGTATGTCGCCGGCAGCGTGGTGGCGCCCGACATCCCCTCCAAGAACGGCTCCGCGATCGGCTTCACCGGCAAGCTCGACCTGGCCGGGCTGAAGACGTCGGTGCCCAAGAAGCTCGGCAAGGGCGGCAAGGTCACCGTCATGTCGCCGTTCTGGGGCTCCCCGCCGAAGAACGACAACGCCTACTACCGGGCGATGAACGACCTGATCGGCGTCGACGTCCGGTGGCAGAACCAGGACGGCAACACCTACGAGCAGAAGCTCGGCGCGGTCCTCGCCTCCAGCGACGTCCCGGACGTGGTCGTCGTCCCCGGCTGGAACATGAACGGCAAGATCCCGAGCGCCGTCATCAGCAAGTTCGCCGACCTCGGCCCTTACCTGTCCGGGGACGCCGTCAAGGACTACCCCAACCTCGCCGCGATCCCCACGGACGCCTGGCAGCGCTCCCTCTTCGGCGGCAAGCTGCGCGCTCTGCCCATGCCCGCCTCCTACGTGCCCAACATCGTTCCTCTCTACCGCAAGGACATCTTCGACAAGGAGGGCTACGAGATCCCGCGCTCGGCGGACGAGTTCCTGGCGCTGGCCAAGGAGATCACCAACGCCAAGGCCAAGCGCTGGGCCTGCCTCGACATGAAGTGGACCGCCTTCCAGGCCTTCGGCGTGCTCTCCGGCGGCGAGAAGCCGCTCGGCTGGAACCTGGTCGACGGCAAGCTGATCAACCGCATCGAGACCGAGGAGTTCCTCGAAGCCCTGGAGTGGACCCGCAAGCTCTTCGCCGCCGGGGTCGTGCACCCCGACGCCCGGCTGGGCAAGAGCCAAGCCACCGACCCGGGACCCAAGTTCGCGGCGGGCGAGTTCCTCGTCTACGCCAACGACATCTCGCAGTGGTGGAGCCGCACCGCCGAACAGGCCAAGCAGAACCCGGACTTCCGGATCTGGGGCATGGACGTCTTCGGCCATGACGGCGGCCGTCCCACCCTGTGGGCCACGCAGCCGGCCAACATCTTCGCCTTCGTCAACAAG
Source organism: Streptomyces sp. NPDC049915 (assembly GCF_040656475.1). NCBI lineage: Bacteria > Bacillati > Actinomycetota > Actinomycetes > Kitasatosporales > Streptomycetaceae > Streptomyces > Streptomyces sp. NPDC049915. The sequence continues at coordinate 46,045 of NZ_JBFAMH010000015.1, read as the reverse complement.
AAGGCGTCCGAGTCGGTCGTCCGCGACGTGCTGGCCCTCGCCAACGTCACCGCGGCGCCGTACGGCACCAAGGAGTACATGCTCACCAACTACGGCGTCGAGGGCACCCACTACACGGTGAGGGACGGCACCCCGGTCAAGACCGACCAGGGCAACATCGACGTGATGAACGCCTACGTGATGGTCGCGAGCCCCGCCGCGACCATCGCCCACCCCGACTTCCCCGACGTCGCCAAGGGACAGGTGGAGTGGCAGCAGCGGATGGGCGCCTTCACCAGGAAGTCGTCCTTCTACGGCATGCAGATCACCGAGCCCGGCCGCTACACCAGCCTCGGCAACGACTTCGAGCAGCTGGAGGACGACATCGTCCGCGGCCGCAAGAAGATCGGCGACATGCAGCAGGCCGTCTCCGACTGGAAGAGCAAGGGCGGCGACAGACTGCGCGACTGGTACAAGAAGATCCTCGACGAGAACGGCCCGGCCAACTGACCCGCCGCCTTCAGGCAAGGAGATCGGCCGTGTCCCACAGCACGGTGCCTCGGAGCAGGTCCGAGGCCGACACAACGGCGCACACGTCGGTGACGGCCCGTGGCGCCACCGGGTCCGGGGGCAAGCGCCCCTCGGGAAAGGCGGGATTCGGGGCCAGGTTCCGCCGCGACCGTCTGCTGCTCCTGATGACGCTCCCGGCCCTGGTGCTGGTACTGCTCTTCAACTACGTACCGATCCTCGGCAATGTCGTCGCCTTCCAGGACTACGACCCCTACATCAGCGACAACGGCGTCGTCTCCATCCTCCACAGCCCCTTCGTCGGCCTGGAGAACTTTCAGCGGATCTTCGAGGACCCGGACTTCTGGAGCGCGGTCCGCAACACCCTGGTGCTGTTCGCGCTCCAGCTCGTGCTGTACTTCCCGGTCCCCATCCTGCTCGCGCTGCTCATCAACAGCGTGGTCAGGCCCCGGGTGCGGGCCGTCGCGCAGGCCGTGCTCTACCTGCCGCACTTCTTCTCGTGGGTGCTCGTCATCGCCGTCTTCCAGCAACTGCTGGGCGGCGCGGGGCTGCTGTCCCAGCTGTTGCGCCAACACGGCTACGACGGCCTCGACATCATGAGCGACCCGAGCACGTTCAAGTTCCTCATCACCGCGCAGGGCGTGTGGAAGGACGCCGGCTGGGGGATCATCGTCTTCCTCGCCGCCCTCGCCTCCGTCAGCCCCGATCTGTACGAGGCCGCCGCGATGGACGGCGCCGGCCGCTGGCGCCGCATCTGGCACGTCACGCTGCCCGCGCTGCGCCCGGTGATCGCCCTGCTGCTGGTGCTGCGGGTCGGTGACGCGCTGACCGTCGGCTTCGAGCAGATCCTGCTGCAACGCGATGCGGTCGGACCGGGGGCGTCGGAGGTGCTCGACACCTTCGTGTGGTGGAACGGCGTGCGCAACCAGGACTTCGGCTACGCGGCCGCCGCCGGACTGGTCAAGGGCGTCGTCAGCATCGGCCTGGTCCTCGCCGCGAACAAGGTGGCCCATCTCATGGGCGAGCAGGGGGTGTACAAGAAATGACCGCCGTCCTCGACGACCCCGGGTCCCGGCCGGTGGACCGGAAGCGCCGGTGGGCCGCGCCGCCCCGTCCGGTGTGGGAGGAGACCCCGACCCGGGCCGGACTCGCCGGCAAGGGCCTGGTGCTCTCCCTCGCCTGCCTGGGCGTCCTCTTCCCGTTGTGGATCGTCGTCGTCACCAGCCTGTCCTCCCGGCAGACCATCGACGAGGCCGGCGGCCTGGTCATGATCCCCAGGAGCGTCACCTTCGTCGCCTACCGGGAACTGCTCAGCGGCGGCCAGGTCACCCGGGCCGCGGTCATCAGCGTCCTGGTCACCCTCGTCGGCACGCTGCTCTCGATGACCGTGTCCGTGCTGTGCGCCTACGGCCTGTCCCGCAGCGGGTCGCTCGGCCACCGCTGGGTGCTGATGGTGCTGATGGCCACCATGTTCTTCAGCGCCGGCCTGATCCCCACCTACCTGCTGGTGCAGACGCTCGGCCTGACCGACACCTACCTCGCGCTGATCCTGCCGAGCGCGGTGAGCGTGTTCAACATCCTGGTGCTGCGCGGCTTCTTCATGGGCATCTCGCCGGAACTCATCGACAGCGCACGGATCGACGGGGCCGGTGACGTCCGCATCCTGTGGCAGATCGTCATGCCCCTGTCCCGCGCGGTCCTCGCGGTGATCACGCTGTTCTACGCCGTGGGCTACTGGAGCGCCTGGTTCAACGCCTCGCTGTACCTGAACGACCAGGACATGATGCCGCTGCAGAACGTCATGATCCAGCTGGTGCAGAAACAGGAGGCACCGGTCGGGCTGGGCCAGGCCATCAAGACGGGCGAGCTGTCCGGGCTCGCGGTGCAGATGGCGGTCATGGTCATGGCGCTGCTCCCGGTGGCCGTTCTCTCGCCCTTCGTCCAGAAGCACTTCAAGAAGGGCATGCTCACGGGCGCGGTCAAGGGCTGACCCCGAGACCCGCGCCCCCCCGGATCCGCCGCGGCCGACCTGAGCCAGCCCCGCGGTCGGCCGCGGCGACCCACGCCCCGTCCCTCCAGAGCCGCACCGAACGAGGTATGTCATGCACGTGACCTGTCCGAGCTGCCGGGCCTCTCTCCAGTACGGGGAGCCCGCATGACACCGCGGCGCAAGGGACCGGCCCTCGCCGACGCCACGCGGGGCCGCCTTCTCTTCGGCGGCGACTACAACCCCGAGCAGTGGCCCGAGGAGACCTGGCAGGACGACGTGCGGCTGATGCGCGAGGCCGGCGTCAACTCCGTCACCGTCGGCGTCTTCTCCTGGGCGAAGCTGGAACCGGAGCCCGGTGCACGGGAGTTCGGCTGGCTGGACCGGCTCATGGACCTGATGCACGACCACGGCATCGGCGTCGTCCTCGCCACCCCCACCGCCTCACCACCGCCCTGGCTGGGCCGTCTGCACCCGGACACCCTGCCCCGCGACGCCGACGGCCGCGTCGAGTGGTGGGGCGGCCGCCAGCACTTCTCGCACTCCAGCCCCACCTACCGCCGCTACGCCGCCGCCGTCACCGAGGACCTGGCCGCCCGCTACGGCACCCACCCGGCCCTCACCATGTGGCACATCAACAACGAGTACTGCACCGTCGACCACGGCGACGAGGCAGCCGCCGCCTTCCGCCGCTGGCTGCGCGAGCGGTACGGCACCCTCGACGCCCTCAACGAGGCCTGGGGCACCGCCTTCTGGAGCCAGGGCTACGACACCTGGGACGGCATCCTGCCCTCGCGCCACGCCCACTACCTGAAGAACCCCACCCAGGTGCTGGACTTTCGCCGCTTCACCTCCGACATGCTCCTGGAGTGCTTCACCGCGGAGCGCGACATCGTCGCCCGGCACACCCCGCACCTCCCGGTCACCACCAACTTCATGCCGCTGTGGGCCGGGCAGGACGCCTGGCGCTGGGCCCAGGAGGAGGACGTCGTCTCCGTCGACCTCTACCCCGACCCGCGCGACCCGCTCGGCGGCGCCCGCCACGGGGCGCTCGTGCAGGACATGACCCGCTCGCAGGCCCGCGGACCGTGGATGCTGATGGAGCAGGCGGCCGGAGCCGTCAACTGGCGCGGTGTGAACCACCCCAAGCCGCGCGGCCTGAACCGGCTGTGGACCTTGCAGGCCGTGGCGCGGGGCGCGGACGCCGTCTGCTACTTCCAGTGGCGCCAGTCCCGGCAGGGCGCCGAGAAGTTCCACTCCGCGATGGTCGGCCACGCGGGGGAGGAGGGCCGGACGTACCAGGAGGTCAGACAGCTCGGCGCGGAGCTGGCCCGGCTCGGCCCGCACGTCACCGGCACCCCAGTCACGGCCGAGATCGCCGTCCTGCACGACTGGCACTCCTGGTGGGCCGGCGACCAGGAGGCCCGCCCGTCCACCCGCTTCGCCCTGCCCGACCTGCTGCACGCCTGGCACCGCGCTCTCGGCGAGGCCCACCTCACCACGGACGTCGTCCACCCCGAGCACGACCTGTCCGGGTACAAGGCGGTGTTCGTCCCGCAGCTCTACCTGCTCGCCGACGCCGCGATCGAGAACCTCCTCGCGTACGTCCGCCGGGGCGGCACCCTGGTCTGCGGCTTCCACACCGGCGTCGCCGACCGGGACGACCGGATCCGCCCCGGCGGCATGGACGCCCGGCTGCGCGAGCTGTTCGGCATCCGCGTCCTGCACGAGTGGTGGCCGCTGGAGACGGGGGAGACCGTCACCTGCGCGGGCTTCACCGGCGCCCCGGGGCCGGGGAGCAGCCTCGCCCGCGGGGACTTCGCCGGCACCCTGTGGTCGGAGGAGATCGAACCCGCCGACCCCGACGAGACGATGCCCTACAAGGGAGGCGAGCTGGACGGCCTGCCCGCCGTGCTGCGCCGGGGCCGCGCCTGGTATCTCTCCACGCTCCCCGAGCCCGACGCGCTGCGCGCCCTGCTGGCACGCATCGCCGCCGACGCCGGCGTCCGCCCGGTCCTGGACGGCCTCCCGGCGCACGTGGAGGCCGTACGCCGCGGTGAGCTGCTGTTCCTGCTCAACCACAGCCGCGAGCCGGTCACCGTCGCCGTCCCCGGCACCCACGGCGAACTGCTGACCGGCGCGAGCGTCACCGGCGAGGTCACTCTCGGGCGCTACGGAGCGGCGGTGCTGAGGCGATGAGCGGCACCCCGGTCCACGGCACCTGGGAGAGCGAGCCCGCCGCCCGCTGGGAGGACGCCTTCCTGACCGGCAACGGCCGGCACGGGGCCCTGGTGCACGGCGATCCCGGCGACGACCGGATCATCGTCACCCACCACACCCTCGTCCGCCCGGGCGGCGGCGAGCGCGCCCGCCCACCGCGCCTCGCCGACCGGCTCCCCTCCCTCCAGGACCGGCTGCTGGCCGGTGACACCACCGCCGCCGAGGACTTCACCGACGGGCGGCCCCTGCAATGGGTGCAGCCCTTCCACCCCGCCTTCGCGATACGGCTGCGCAGCAGCGTGGGCGACCGGCGCAGCTACCGGCGCCGGCTCGACTTCACCACCGGCGAGGCCATCGCGCGGTGCGCCGACCGGACCAGCCGCGTCTTCGTCTCCCGCGCCGACGACGTGATCGTCCAGCATCTGACCGCGGCCGGACTCACCGTCGACGTCCACCTCGACCCGTGTCTCCCCGGCGCCCCCGCCACCCTGGCCGTCGGCCACGGCGCACTCCTCACCCCGCAGGGCGCCGACCTCAGCCTGCGCGCCCGCTATCCCGGCAGCGACCGGGCCTGTACCGGCGTCACCGTCCTCGCCGTCACCGGCGGCCGCACCACCCTCACTTCGCCCGGCGTCCGTATCGAGGGCGCCGACGCCGTCCTGCTGCTCACCCGGGTCCGGCGGCACCGCGGCGAGCTGGACGTCACCGCCGAGACACGGGCCCTGCGCGAGCTGCCGTCGTCGTACGACGTCCTGCTCGGCCGGCATCTCGAGCGGCACCGCACCGCCTACACCCGGGTCACCCTCGACCTGGGCGCCGACCCGGCCGAACGCGCGCTGCCCGGCTCCGCGCTGCTCGCCCGCCCGCACAGCCCGGCCCTGCTGGAGCGCCTGTTCGCCGCCGGCCGCTACCACCTGCTGTCCTCCAGCGGCCTCAACCCGCCCCGCCTGACCGGCCTGTGGACCGGCACCTGGGACACGGCGTGGTCGGGGGCGTTCACCCACGACGCCAACCTCCCCCTGCAGACCGCCTCCGCCCCGGCCGCGGCGCTCCCCGAAGTGACCGACGCTCTCGCCTCACTGATACATCGTCAGCTGCCGTACTGGCGGGAGAACGCCCGCGCGGTCTTCGGCGCCCGTGGCGTGGTCGCGCCCGCGCACAGCGACGGTGAGTCGGGACACTCGTACCACTTCAGCCGGGAGTACCCGCTGCACCTGTGGACCGCGGGCGCCGACTGGCTGCTCAAGGCCCTCGTCGACCACGACGACATCCACGGCGGGCGCGATGCGCGCACCGGCGCGGTCCTCGCCGAAGTGGCCCGCTTCTACGAGGACTTCCTCACCCGCACGGACGCCGACGGGCACCTGGTCGTCGTCCCGTCCTACTCGCCCGAGAACCGGCCCGCCAACGCGAGCTGGGGCGCGATCAACGCGGCCATGGACCTCTCCGCGGCCCGGCACGCCCTGCGCACGGCCGCCGCCTACCACCCGGGCACCGCCGACGCCGAGCGATGGCTCGCCCTCGCCGACCGGCTGCCCCGGCACCGGGTCAACGCTGACGGCGCGCTGGCGGAGTGGGCCTGGCCGGGGCTGGAGGACGCCTACGACCACCGCCACCTCAGCCACCTCTACGCCGTCTGGCCGCTGGACGAGATCAATCCCTACGACGCGCCCGGCCCGGCCGCAGCCGCCCACCGCGCCCTCGCCCTGCGCGGCGCCGAGAACGACTCCGCGCACGGGTATCTGCACCACGCGTTGATCGCGGCCCGGCTGCGCGACGCCGACCGGGTCGGCCGGGCCCTGGCCGCCGTCCTCGGCGGCGACTTCTTCCACACCTCCCTCATGAGCGCGCACTACCCGCACCGCGACGTGTACAACGCCGACGCCGCGCACACCCTGCCCGCCGTGCTCATCGAGGCGCTGGTGCAGTCCACGCCCGATCGGCTGGTCCTGCTCCCGGCGGTGCCGCCGAGCTGCCCGCAGGGCGAACTGCGCGGCGTGCGCACCCGGTTCGGCGCCCGGGTCGACCTCGCCTGGTCACCCGACGGAGCCCGGGCCGTCCTCACGCCGACCCGCACCGTCCGCGTCGAACTACGGACTTGCTCCGGCACCGAGCCGCTCGACCTGGTCGTCGGGGAAGACCGCGTCCTCACCCTGGGGACGTGGTGACCCGCAATCCCCCCCCGTAGATCCCCCCACCCATGGAAGGGACACCATGGCCACACGTACAACGCGCCGGATCACCCGGGGCCTCCTCGCCCCCGCGCTGGCCCTCGGCGCCACCGTCGGACTCGCCGCCGCCCCCGCCTCGGCCGCCGTCTGGAACTCCTGCGACCAGTGGGGCAACACCGCCCTGAACGGCTACACCCTCTACAACAACATCTGGGGCTCCGGCGCCGGCAGCCAGTGCGTCTGGGCCAACTCCGGCACCGACTGGGGCGTCTGGGCGAACCACCCCGACACCGGCGGCATCAAGTCCTACCCCAACGCCAAGAAGGTGATCAACAAGCCGATCACCTCGCTGTCCTCGCTCACCAGCAGCTACCACGTCACCGTCCCGTCGGCCGGCGCGTACAACACCTCGTACGACATCTGGGACACCGACCACGCCTACGAGATCATGCTCTGGGTCAACAGGACCGGAGCCGTCGGCCCGCTCGGCACCTCGCAGGGCAACGTCACGCTCGGCGGGCACACCTGGACGGTCTACAAGGGGAACAACGGCGCCAACGAGGTGTTCTCCTTCGTCCGCACCGCCAACTCCACCTCCGGCACGGTGAACATCCTTCCGATCCTGAAGTGGATCAAGGACACCAAGGGCTGGTTCGGCAACGAGACCATCGGGGACGTGCAGTTCGGCTACGAGATCACCTCGTCCTCGGGCGGCCTCGACTTCGTCACCGACAACCTGACGGTGAGCGGCGGCTGACCGAAGGGTGCGGCCGGTCCCTCCCCTACGGGGCCGGCCCCACGGCTCAGGAAGGCGCCGGCCCCGAACTCGCCCGGACCGTCAGCTCCGGCGCGATCAGCACGACGTCGTCGCTGCCGCGTCCGTCCAGCTTGGCGACCAGCTGCTCGACGGCGTTGCGCCCCATCTCCTGCGCGGGCACGGCCACGGACGTCAGCCGCACCGAGCCCTGCGTCGCGACCTGGTCGGGGCAGATGGCCACCACCGACACGTCCTCCGGTACGGCACGGCCCTGCTGGCGCAGCAGCGCGAGCAGCGGCTCCACCGCCGCCTCGTTCTGCACCACGAAGCCGGTGGTGCCGGGCCGCTCGTCGAAGATCCGGGCGAGCGTGGCTGCCATCGCGTCGTACCCGCCCTCGCTCGGGCGGTGCAGCACGCGCAGGCCCAGCTCGCGGGCGCGTGAACGCAGCCCGTCCAGGGTGCGCTCGGCGAAGCCGGTGTGCCGTTCGTAGACGGCCGGTGCCTCGCCGATGACGGCGATGTCACCGTGGCCGAGCGTCGCCAGATGCTGAAGGCACAGCGCGCCCGTCGCGCCCCAGTCCAGGTCGACGCAGGTCAGGCCGGTGGTGTCGGCGGGCAGACCGATCAGCACAGTGGGCTGTCCGCTCCCGCGCAGCAGCGGCAGCCGCTCGTCCTCCAGCTGGACGTCCATCAGGATCATCGCGTCGGCGAGCCCGCTGCCGGTGACGCGGCGCACGGCGTCGGGGCCCTCCTCGCCCGTGAGCAGCAGCACGTCGTACCCGTGGGTACGGGCGGTGGTGGCGACCGCGATGGCGATCTCCATCATCACCGGCACGTACATGTCGGTGCGCAGCGGGATCATCAGCGCGATGATGTTCGAGCGGCTGCTGGCCAGGGCGCGCGCTCCGGCGTTCGGGTGGTAGCCCAGCTCCCGGATGCTCTGCTCGACGCGCTGCCGGGTGGTCGCGGAGATGGACCGCTTGCCGCTGAGGACATAGCTCACCGTGCTCGCCGAGACTCCGGCGTGCTGGGCGACCTCGGCGAGGGTGACCATCCGGTTCTCCAAGCGATGTGAAGCGCTTCGACGGCGCTCGCGGTGGGCAGGTGTAATCAGGGCGCTTCGACCCTAGTCTGCCTCGGAGTCCGGTGTCCAGACGCGGTGTCGAAGCGCTTCGACGCCAGATCGTACCCGCAGCTCAGTCGGCCTCCTGCCGCACCTGCCCCGAAGGTACCGGCATCGGCTGAACGGACGCGCGAGGACTGGTGAGGACGTCCGCTTTCGGGTACCAACGATCCAGTAGCACTGGTCGGTAACGAACGGTCCCCGAACATCCCTCTTCGCGGCGAGGTGACCCTCATGTCCGCCCCCACCACTCCCTCCTCCTCTCCCTCCACCCCACCGCCCTCCCGGCCCGCCGTCAGCGAGCGCGAGGCCCGTGAAGTGGCGGAGGCCGCCCGCGAACAGCACTGGCGCAAGCCCAGCTTCGCCAAGGAGCTGTTCCTCGGCCGCTTCCGGCTCGACCTCATCCACCCGCACCCGCTGCCCGCCGACGACGCCGTCCAGCGCGGCGAGGCCTTCCTCGCCAAGCTGCGCGACTTCGTCGAGACCCGGGTCGACGCGGCCCGCATCGAGCGCGAGGCCCGCATCCCCGACGAGGTGATCGACGGCCTCAAGGAACTCGGCGCGCTCGGCATGAAGATCGACCCCAAGTACGGCGGGCTCGGCCTCACCCAGCTGTACTACAACAAGGCGCTCGCCCTGGCCGGCTCGGCGTCCCCCGCGATCGGCGTGCTGCTCTCCGCGCACCAGTCGATCGGCGTGCCCCAGCCGCTGAAGATGTTCGGCACCCAGGAGCAGAAGGAGAAGTTCCTGCCGCGCTGCGCGCGCACCGACATCAGCGCCTTCCTGCTCACCGAGCCCGACGTCGGCTCCGACCCGGCCCGGCTCGCCACCACAGCCGTACCCGACGGGGACGAGTACGTCCTCGACGGGGTGAAGCTGTGGACCACCAACGGGGTGGTCGCCGACCTGCTCGTCGTCATGGCCCGGGTGCCACGCGGCGAGGGCCACAGGGGCGGCATCACCGCCTTCGTCGTGGAGAGCGACTCGGCCGGCATCACCGTCGAGAACCGCAACGCCTTCATGGGCCTGCGCGGCATCGAGAACGGCGTCACCCGCTTCCACCGGGTCCGCGTCCCCGCCGCGCACCGCATCGGCGAGGAGGGCCAGGGTCTGAAGATCGCCCTGACCACCCTCAACACCGGCCGGCTCTCCCTGCCCGCCTCCTGCGTCGCCGCGGGCAAGTGGTGCCTGAAGATCGCCCGCGAGTGGTCGGCGGCCCGCGAACAGTGGGGCAAGCCCGTCGCCCAGCACGAGGCGGTCGGCGCGAAGATCTCCTTCATCGCCGCCACCACCTTCGCCCTGGAGGCCGTCACCGACCTCGCCTCCCAGATGGCCGACGAGGACCGCAACGACATCCGCATCGAGGGCGCGCTCGCCAAGCTGTACGCCTCCGAGATGGCCTGGCTGATGGCCGACGAACTGGTCCAGATCCGCGGCGGCCGCGGCTTCGAGACCGCCGCGTCCCTGCGCGCCCGCGGCGAACGCGCGGTCCCCGCCGAGCAGCTGCTGCGCGACCTGCGCATCAACCGCATCTTCGAGGGCTCGACGGAGATCATGCACCTGCTGATCGCGCGGGAGGCCGTCGACGCCCACCTGTCGGTGGCGGGCGACCTCATCGACCCCGGAAAGTCCCTGTCCGACAAGGCGAAGGCGGGCGCGAACGCCGGCGTCTTCTACGCCAAGTGGCTGCCGAAACTGGTCGCCGGACCCGGCCAGCTGCCCACCGCCTACGCCGAGTTCAAGCGCGAGGTGGACCTCTCGCCGCACCTGCGCTACGTCGAGCGCACCGCCCGCAAGCTCGCCCGCTCCACCTTCTACGGCATGTCCCGCTGGCAGGGCCGCATGGAGTCCAAGCAGGGCTTCCTCGGCCGTATCGTCGACATCGGCGCCGAACTGTTCGCGATGAGCGCCGCCTGCGTGCGTGCCGAGCTGCTGCGCGCCCAGGGCCGCAACGGCCGCGAGGCCTACCAGCTCGCCGACGCCTTCTGCCGCCAGTCCCGGCTGCGCGTCGAGGAACTCTTCGGCCGCCTGTGGAACAACACCGACGACCTGGACCGCACGGTCGTCAAGGGCGTCCTCACGGGCACGTACGCGTGGCTGGAGGACGGCATCATCGACGCCTCCGGCGACGGCCCCTGGATCGCCGACACCACCCCCGGCCCGAGCACGAAGGAGAACGTGCACCGCCCGATCCGGTGACATCCCGCGCTTCCCGCCCCGGCGCGTGTGCACAATCGTCGACCATTCGACCGACGGCACACGACCACAGGGGTGGGGATGCTCGGGGCACGGGCACGACACACGGCGGCCGCCGCGCTCGCGGCGGCCGTCCTCATGGCCACGGCCGCGTGCGGCGCACACGACGCCGGCCGGACGGCCGCCGCCTCACCGGCCGTCTCCTCGCCCGCCCCACCGGCCGCCGCCCCGGCCGGACCCGAGCCGCTGACCCGGACACAGCTGCTGGCCGCCGCGCTCTCCGAGGAGGACGACGCCGGGGCGTACACGGCGGAGGAACCCGTCGGCGGCGAGCCGCCCGCCGGCGACACGTACACCGCCGAACCGGACGTCTGCCAGCCGCTCGTCAGCCTCACCAAGGGCGCCACACCGCACGACCCCGCCGCCGAGATCGTCCGCACCGTCTGGGACCCGGACGCCGAAAGGGGCGTCGACATCGACCTCCGTCTGCGCTCCTACACCGCCGCCGACGCCGCCGCCGTGATGAGGGCCCTCGGCAGGGCGGGCCGGGAGTGCGCGCACGGCTTCACCGAGGAACGGGTGCTCGGCGACGCGAAGGTGGTGCGGGTGGAGACCCTGCGGCCGCCCGACGCGGGCGACGAGGCGTACGCCTTCCGCATCACCACACAGGACGTCGAGGACACGCGCGTGGAGCTGTACGAGTACCTCACCGTCATCCGCGCCGGTTCCACCACCCTCTCCTTCCGGGCCGACACGCACAGCACCGAGGACGTCGGCGGCGTACCGCAGGACGTGGTGGACGCGCAGTGGCGGAAGTTCCGGCGCGCGACCCCGTGAACACCTCCCGGGCCCCGGAGGGGCAAGAATGGGGGTCATGAGTGACAGTCCCGCACCCCTCGCCGATCCGCACCTCGTCTACGACCCGGTGACCGCGGACGGCCCGAAGGACGTCGTGATCCTCGGCTCCACCGGCTCGGTCGGCACCCAGGCCGTCGACCTCGTGCTGCGCAACCCCGGCCGGTTCAGGGTCACCGGCCTGTCCGCCAACGGCGGCCGCGTCGCCCTCCTCGCCGAGCAGGCCCGCCGGCTGAGGGTGCGCGCCGTCGCGGTGGCCCGCGAGGACGTCGTACCGCACCTGCGCGAAGCGCTCGCCGGGCAGTACGGCGCCGGGGAGCCGCTGCCCGAGATCCTCGCCGGGCCCGACGCGGCCACGCAGCTCGCCGCCTCCGACTGTCACACCGTCCTCAACGGCATCACCGGCTCCATCGGTCTCGCGCCGACCCTCGCCGCCCTGGAGGCGGGCCGCACCCTCGCGCTCGCCAACAAGGAGTCGCTCATCGTCGGCGGCCCGCTGGTCAAGGCGCTGGCCAAGCCCGGCCAGATCATCCCGGTCGACTCCGAGCACGCCGCGCTCTTCCAGGCGCTCGCCGCCGGCACCCGCGCGGACGTGCGCAAGCTCGTCGTCACCGCCTCCGGCGGCCCCTTCCGCGGCCGCACCAGGGCCGACCTCGCCCACGTCACCGTCGAGGACGCCCTCGCCCACCCCACCTGGGCCATGGGACCCGTCATCACGATCAACTCCGCGACCCTCGTCAACAAGGGTCTGGAGGTCATCGAGGCACACCTGCTGTACGACATTCCCTTCGACCGCATTGAGGTCGTCGTGCACCCGCAGTCGTATGTCCACTCGATGGTGGAGTTCACGGACGGATCGACGATGGCCCAGGCGACGCCCCCCGACATGCGGGGCCCGATCGCCATCGGCCTCGGCTGGCCCGAACGCGTCCCCGGCGCCGCGCCCGCCTTCGACTGGAGCAAGGCCTCCACGTGGGAGTTCTTCCCGCTGGACAACGACGCCTTCCCCTCCGTGAACCTCGCCCGGCACGTGGGTACGCTCGCGGGCACCGCCCCGGCGGTGTTCAATGCCGCCAACGAGGAGTGCGTGGACGCGTTCCTGCGCGGCGCGCTGCCGTTCAACGGGATCATGGACACCGTCATCCGGGTGGTCGAGGAACACGACACGCCGGTCACGGGAACTTCACTCACCGTGCCGGACGTCCTCGAAGCGGAGACCTGGGCAAGGGCCCGGGCCAGGGAACTGACAGCGAAGACCGCGGAGGCCCGTGCATGACGACCCTGATGATGATCCTCGGCATAGTGGTCTTCGCGGTCGGCCTGCTCGTCTCGATCGCCTGGCACGAGCTGGGGCATCTGTCCACGGCCAAGCTGTTCGGCATCCGCGTGCCGCAGTACATGGTCGGCTTCGGCCCGACCATCTGGTCGCGGAAGAAGGGCGAGACCGAGTACGGCGTCAAGGCCGTCCCCTTCGGCGGCTACATCCGCATGATCGGCATGTTCCCACCCGGCGACGACGGCCGGATCACCGCCCGCTCCACCTCCCCGTGGCGCGGCATGATCGAGGACGCCCGCTCGGCGGCCTTCGAGGAACTGCAGCCCGGTGACGACTCACGCCTCTTCTACACGCGCAAGCCGTGGAAGCGGGTCATCGTGATGTTCGCGGGCCCCTTCATGAACCTGATCCTCGCCGTCGCCCTCTTCCTCGTCGTGCTCATGGGCTTCGGCATCCAGCAGCAGACCACCGCCGTCAGCTCCGTCTCGCCCTGCGTCATCTCGCAGAGCGAGAACCGCGACACGTGCAAGAAGTCCGACCCCCCCTCCCCGGCGGCGGCCGCGGGCATGAAGGCAGGCGACAAGATCGTCGCCTTCGGCGGCCGGCGCACCGACGACTGGAACACGCTGTCCGACCTCATCCGCGACAGCGCCGGCAAGACCGTGCCGATCACCGTCGACCGGGGCGGCCGGGAAGTGACCCTGCACGCGAAGATCGCCACCAACATGGTCGCCAAGAAGGACGGCTCCGGCGCCTACGTCCGGGGCGAGTACGTCAAGGCAGGCTTCCTCGGCTTCAGCGCCGCCACCGGCGTCGTCAAGCAGGACTTCGGCCAGTCCGTCACGTGGATGACCGACCGGGTCGGCGACGCGGTCGACTCCCTCGCCGCCCTCCCGGCCAAGATCCCCGCCCTGTGGGACTCCGCCTTCCACGGCGCGCCCCGCGCCCCCGACTCGCCCATGGGCGTCGTCGGCGCGGCCCGTGTCGGCGGTGAGATCTTCACCCTGCACATCCCGCCCACCCAGCAGCTCGGCATGGCCCTGATGCTGGTCGCCGGCTTCAACCTCTCCCTGTTCCTGTTCAACATGCTCCCGCTCCTCCCGCTCGACGGCGGGCACATCGCGGGCGCCCTGTGGGAGGCCCTGCGCCGCCACCTCGCGAAGGTGCTGCGCCGCCCGGACCCCGGCCCGTTCGACGTGGCGAAGCTGATGCCGGTGGCCTACGTGGTGGCCGGGATCTTCATCTGCTTCACCGCCCTGGTCCTGATCGCGGACGTGGTCAACCCGGTGAGAATCTCGTAGTCGCGTGTGCTTTCCGGCGGCCGGGCACCCCAGGGCGCCCGGCCGCTCTCTTCGAGTGGGTTGTGCGGGTGGGATGTGCCCGCTCGATCGCCCGTGCCGTAATCTCGAAACCCGGAGCCCGCCGCTGACGGGACCGGGACCTTGATCCACGACTTGGGGTTGCACAGCAGATGACTGCGATTTCTCTCGGCATGCCGTCCGTTCCGACCAAGCTCGCCGAGCGCCGGAAGAGCCGGCAGATCCAGGTCGGATCCGTGGCCGTCGGGGGAGACGCCCCCGTCTCGGTGCAGTCGATGACCACGACCCGCACGTCCGACATCGGCGCCACCCTCCAGCAGATCGCCGAGCTGACCGCCTCCGGATGCCAGATCGTGCGAGTGGCCTGCCCCACCCAGGACGACGCCGACGCCCTCGCCACGATCGCCCGCAAGTCGCAGCTCCCGGTCATCGCCGACATCCACTTCCAGCCGAAGTACGTCTTCGCCGCGATCGAGGCCGGCTGCGCCGCGGTCCGCGTCAACCCCGGCAACATCAAGCAGTTCGACGACAAGGTCAAGGAGATCGCCAAGGCCGCCAAGGACCACGGCACCCCGATCCGCATCGGCGTCAACGCCGGCTCCCTGGACCAGCGCCTGCTCAAGAAGTACGGCAAGGCGACCCCCGAGGCCCTGGTGGAGTCGGCCCTGTGGGAGGCGTCCCTCTTCGAGGAGCACGACTTCCGCGACATCAAGATCTCCGTCAAGCACAACGACCCGGTCGTCATGATCGAGGCCTACCGCCAGCTCGCCGAGCAGTGCGACTACCCCCTCCACCTCGGCGTCACGGAGGCCGGCCCCGCCTTCCAGGGCACGATCAAGTCGGCGGTCGCCTTCGGCGCCCTGCTCTCCCAGGGCATCGGCGACACCATCCGCGTCTCCCTCTCGGCCCCGCCCGTCGAGGAGGTCAAGGTCGGTCTGCAGATCCTGCAGTCCCTCGGCCTGCGCCAGCGCGGCCTGGAGATCGTCTCCTGCCCGTCCTGCGGCCGCGCCCAGGTCGACGTCTACAAGCTCGCCGAGGAGGTCACCGCCGGCCTCACCGGTATGGACGTCCCGCTGCGCGTCGCCGTCATGGGCTGCGTCGTCAACGGCCCCGGCGAGGCCCGCGAAGCCGACCTCGGCGTCGCCTCCGGCAACGGCAAGGGCCAGATCTTCGTCAAGGGCGAGGTCATCAAGACCGTCCCCGAGTCCAAGATCGTCGAGACCCTGATCGAAGAGGCGATGAAGCTCGCCGAGCAGATGCAGTCCGAGGGCACCGAGTCCGGCGAACCGTCGGTGACGGTAGCGGGCTGAACACCCGGGCGCCGGGCGGATCAAGCGCCCAAAAAAGGCGTGGGGAACGGCGCGACCAGCCACAACGCACCCGCAGCTGCCCGCGACCGGTCACCCCTGATCGAAAAGGCGCCCGGCGACACAGCGCAGCTATAGTGCGGAGATCAGTGCACACCCGACCGTGAGGCCCCACCCGTGCTGACCCAGACCACCTCACGGGTCCTCGAACCGAGCGACCTGGACGCCGCGCTCGCCGTCCTGCACCGCGAGCCGGTCACGAACGCCTTCGTGACCTCGCGCGTCCAGGTCGCGGGCCTCGACCCGTGGCGGCTCGGCGGCGAGATGTGGGGCTGGTACGAGGACGGCATGCTCACGTCCCTGTGCTACGCGGGCGCCAACCTCGTGCCGATCTGCGCCACCCCGCGCGCGGTGCGGGCCTTCGCCGACCGCGCCCGGCGGGCCGGCCGCCGCTGCTCCTCGATCGTCGGCCCCGCCGGCCCCACCGCGGAGCTGTGGCGCCTCCTCGAACCCCACTGGGGCCCGGCCCGCGACGTGCGCGCCCACCAGCCCCTGATGGTCACCGACCGCATGCCCGACGACATCGCCCCGGACCCCTACGTCCGCCGCGTCCGCAAGGACGAGATGGAGACGATCATGCCGGCCTGCGTGGCGATGTTCACCGAGGAGGTCGGCGTCTCCCCGATAGCCGGCGACGGCGGCCTGCTCTACCAGGCCCGGGTCGCCGAACTCGTCGGCTCGGGCCGCTCCTTCGCCCGCGTCGACGAACACGGCAAGGTGATGTTCAAGGCGGAGATCGGCGCGGCGACCCCGCAGGCCTGCCAGATCCAGGGCGTGTGGGTGGACCCCGCATACCGCGGCAAGGGCCTCGCGGCCCCCGGCATGGCGGCCGTCCTGCGTTACGCGCTCGCCGACGTGGCACCCGTCGTGAGCCTGTACGTCAACGACTTCAACACCCCGGCACGCAGGACGTACCGGCGCGTCGGCTTCCGGGAAGTCGACGAATTCATGAGCGTGCTTTTCTGATCCCCTCGCACAGGCCCCCCTGTAGGCTCCCGGCATGGATGTCGTGATCGGCCCGCTGGACCTGTCCGCCCACGTCGACGAGGCACTGGCCGTCCAGGCCCTCGCCTTCGGACTGGGCGCCGACGAGGTGGCCGTACGCCGTCAGATCGTCATCCGCCACATGACCCACCCGGGTGCCCGCGCCCTCGGCGCCACCGTCGAAGGCCGCCTCGTCGGCTTCGTCTACGGCATGCCCAACGACCGCGCCCACTGGTGGTCCACGGTCGTCGAGCCCTACCTGCGCGCCCAGGGGCACGAGGAGTGGCTCGACGACTCCTTCGTGATCACCGAGCTGCACGTCCACCCCGACCACCAGAACCGGGGCATCGGCCGCAGCCTGATCACCACGATCACCGACAGCGCCACCGAACGCCGCTCGATCCTCTCCGCGATCGACACCGAGAGCCCGGCCCGCGCCCTGTACCGCTCCCTCGGCTACCGCGACCTGGCCCGCCAGGTGCACTTCCCGAGCGCCCCCAAGCCGTACGCCGTGATGGGCGCCCCCCTGCCGCTGCGCCGCCCGTGAAACGGATTTCCGGCGACGGCGGCCGCCCGGCTAACCTCCTAGCCATCACCTACACGTAGCGGGAGTAAGAGAGCCATGGCGAACGCACCGGTCCAGCGCATGTCCCAGTTGATGGCGAAGACGCTGCGCGACGACCCGGCGGACGCCGAGGTCCTCAGCCACAAACTCCTCGTCCGCGCCGGCTACGTCCGCCGCACCGCCGCCGGCATCTGGACCTGGCTGCCGCTCGGCAAGAAGGTCCTCGCCAACGTCGAGCGGATCGTGCGCGAGGAGATGGACGCCATCGGCGCCCAGGAGGTGCTCCTGCCCGCCCTGCTGCCCCGCGAGCCCTACGAGGCGACCGGCCGCTGGGACGAGTACGGCGCCGAGCTGTTCCGCCTGCAGGACCGCAAGGGCGGCGACTACCTGCTCGGCCCGACCCACGAGGAGATCTTCACCCTCCTGGTGAAGGACCAGGCGTCCTCCTACAAGGACCTGCCGGTGATCCTCTATCAGATCCAGACGAAGTTCCGCGACGAGGCCCGCCCCCGCGCTGGCATCCTGCGCGGCCGCGAGTTCCTGATGAAGGACTCCTACTCCTTCGACACGGAGGACGAGGGCCTGGCGAAGTCCTACGCCCTGCACCGCGAGGCCTACCAGCGCATCTTCGCCCGCCTGGGCCTGGACTACCGCATCTGCGCCGCGACGGCCGGCGCGATGGGCGGCTCGAAGTCGGAGGAGTTCCTCGCACCGGCCGAGGCCGGCGAGGACACCTTCGCCGACTGCCCCAACTGCGACTTCGCGGCCAACACCGAGGCGATCACCTACGAGCTGAAGCCGGTGGACGCCACCGGTGTCCCCGCCGCCGAGGACATCCCCACCCCCGCCACGCCCACCATCGAGACCCTGGCCGCCCACCTCGGCGTCCCGGCCTCCGCCACCCTCAAGAACCTCCTCGTCAAGGTGGACGGCGAGATCGTCGCCGTCGGCGTGCCCGGCGACCGCGAGGTCGACATGGGCAAGGTCGAGGCGCACTTCGCCCCGGCCACGGTCGAGATGGTCAGCGAAGAGGACTTCGCGACCCGCACCGACCTCGTCCGCGGCTACGTCGGCCCGCAGGGCCTGGACAAGGTGAAGTACATCGCCGACCCGCGCGTCGCCCCCGGCACCGCGTGGATCACCGGCGCGAACAAGGCCGACACGCACGCCAAGAACGTCGTCGCCGGACGTGACTTCGAGGTCGACGAGTACGTCGACGTCGTGGTCGTCCAGGAGGGCGACCCCTGCCCGAAGTGCGGCACCGGCCTCAAGCTGGACCGCGCCATCGAGATCGGCCACATCTTCCAGCTGGGCCGCAAGTACACCGACGCCCTCAAGCTGGACGTCCTCGGCCAGAACGGCAAGCCGGTCCGCGTCACCATGGGCTCCTACGGCGTCGGCGTCTCCCGCGCGGTCGCGGCCCTCGCCGAGCAGACCGCCGACGACAAGGGCCTGTGCTGGCCCCAGGAGGTCGCCCCGGCCGACGTCCACGTGGTCGCCGCGGGCAAGGCCCTGCAGACCGAGCTGGCCCTCGACGTCTCCGAGCAGCTCGCCGCGGCCGGCGTCCGCGTCCTCGTCGACGACCGCGCGGGCGTCTCCCCGGGCGTTAAGTTCACCGACGCGGAACTGATCGGCGTTCCCTGGATCCTGGTCGCGGGCCGCCGCGCGGCCGAGGGCGTCCTCGAACTGAAGAACCGCCGCACGGGAGAGCGCGAGGAACTCCCCGCAGCGGAGGCGATCACCCGCCTCACGGCCTGACACAAAGAAAACGCCGGGCGCGTTTCCCTACGCGCCCGGCGCTCTGCCGGTTGGAGGCACTCGCCACAGCATCGCCCCACCCGCGTACGGCGGGAAGGGGCCGGGGTGGGGGGTGTCCGCCCGCAGCGGCCGGCACCGGCACACGGTGAGGCCGTCGGGTACGGGCGGCCGGACCGAGGACGGACACCCCCCACCCCGGCCCCGACTCGCGACGCACCGCAGGCGCCAGGCACGCCACGACGCACCGCAACGGGCCGCCGCAGGCATCAAAGGGGCGCGGGGAACGGCGCGACCAGCCACGACGCACCCGCAGACGAACGACAAGCCGGCGCCGCAGGCACAGTCACCCACACAGGCGCCGCAGGCCCCGTCACAACCACCCCGCAAACTCCAACAACAACTCCGCATCCCCCTCCCGCCCCACCCGCCGGGCCCGCACCCCCGACTCCACGGCCCGGAACAGCGTCCACCCCCGCAACCGCTCCTGATCGACCTCCAGCGACTCCGCAAGCCGCTTCACCCGCCGCCGCGTGGTCGTCGCCCCCGACGGCGAGGCGATCAGATCCTCCACCCGGTCCCGCACCAGCCGCGCCAGATCGAAGGCGCACTCGCCCACCACCGGATCCGGCCCCACCGCGAGCCACGGCATCCGATCCCCGGCCAGCACCTTGCTCTGCCGGAAGGTCCCGTGCAGCAACCGCCGCTCCGGCGGAGCCTCCACCAGCGCGTCCCGCGCGGCCAGCGCCTCCGCCACCAACGGCGCGACCTCGGCATCCCGCTCGGCGCTCGCCCGCATCGCCTCAGCCTGCCGCCCGGTCCGCTCGGCCACCGTCTCGAACGCGTACTCCGCAGGCGGCTCGACCCACAGCCGCCGCAACGTCCCCGCCGCCTCCAGCAGCGCCCGCGCCTCCGGCAACGACCGCACCGACACCTCCGGATGCAACCGCTCGAGCAGCAGCGCCCCCGCCGTACCGGAGTCCTCCACCAGCTGCACGGCCCCCCGACCGCCCCAGTGCGCCAGCGCCGCCCGCTCAGCCTCGGGCCGGGCCCGCGGAGGCGCCAGCTTCAGCACGGCAGGCGTCCCGTCCGCGCACCGCACGAGCAGCACCAGGCTGCTGCGACCGCCCGGCACCTGCACCCGCTCGACGGTCAACTCGCGTAGCGCGACGGCCCGCGCCACGGCTTCCGGCAGCCTTTCCAGCCACTCGTCACCGCCCGGTGCCGTCTCACCCAGCGCCCTCACCAGACGCCGCGGCGGTTCGAAAGCCATACGCGAGCCGCTCCTTCCTTCGCTACGCCGTGGGCGTCCCGCCCCGTTCGGCGAGCCCAGGGAAGGCTACGCTCCCGCCGCGCCACCGCACCGCCCGGACCGCCGCCTCCCGCAGCGCGCCGGCCGCCTCCCGCCGCCGTTCCCCGGCACTGGCCCGCACCAGGTCGGAGTACACCCCGGCGACACGTTCCTCCAGGTCGGCGGCGAGCCGCACCGCCGCGTCCGCGTCCGGTACCGGGAACGGCAGCGCGTACCCGGCCGCCGCGGCGGCCGGCCGCGCGCCCCGGTCGCGCACCTCGCGCACTAGTGCGTCACGCCGCGCCCGGTGGGCGTCGTACGCCGCTCGCGCCTCCGCGCGCCGGGCGGTGCCCATCCGGCCGCCGACGACGCCATAGCCGTACACGGCGGCGTGCTCGGCGGCCAGCGCCGCCTGCAGCGCCCGGATCACCTCGGTATCGCTCGTGTCGCTCATGCGGCCCCCTCGGTCAGCAGGAACGCGTGCGCGGCCCCGGCCGCCGCCACGGAGGCCAGCAGCCGCGCCAGCTCACCGTCGACGCCGACCAGCTCGGCGGTGCGCCGGTCGGCCAGCTCCCGCTCGGCGGCGGCCAGCTGCGCCAGCGCCTCTCTCACCGTCCCGGGAACGACACCGGGCGCGAGGGACACCGACGCGGAAGGAGAAGCCGACACCGAAGCCGACACCGAAGCTGCCACCGAAGCCGACACCGAAGGAGACCCCGACGGACTCCCCGCAGCCGCGGACGCGCCCCCCGCACCCCCCGTCCCCCCGAACGCCTCCACATGCCGTACGACCTCCGCCCGCAGCGGCCGGAGCCGCCCGGCAAGCGGCGGATGAACGGCCAGCACGGCGTCGTACCGCGCCACCAGTCCCGCGCTGTCCCGCGCCGCACGCGCGCGTGTCCGCTCGGTCGCCGACGGACTGCTGCCCGGGCCTCCGCCACCGTCCCCGGGACCGCCGGAGCAGCCGGTGACGAGCAGGGCGCCCGCGGCGGAGGCGACGAGCAGGGTTCTTCGGCGCGGCCCCGAGGGCAGGCGCGGCGGCGGAGGGAACGGCACGGCAGTCGTCCTCAGGGAACTCGTACGAGCGGGACCGGCGGGCACACGGCCCGTGATCACCGTACCCGCGCCCATGTCGACCACCACTCAGCGGCACCACCCACCACCCATCGGCACCCGCCGGTCCCCCCACCACGCACCGGCACCGCCCGTACACAGGTGGACGGCATCACCGCCTGGGACCGGATACCCTTTGACCTGACACGCGACCCATCCCACAACAGCACACGCGGCCGAGGAGTCACCCGGATGAGCACCACCCACAACGAGAGGCTGCGGGAACTGCTGGAACCGCTCGTCACCTCCCAGGGCCTCGATCTCGAAGAGATCGCCGTGGACTCCGTCGGACGCAAGCGTGTGCTGCGCGTCGTCGTGGACTCCGACACCGGAGCCGACCTGGATCAGATCGCCGATGTGAGCCGCGAGCTCTCGGCGAAGCTCGACGAGACCGACGCGATGGGCGAGGGGGAGTACACCCTCGAGGTCGGCACCCCGGGCGCGGAACGCCTCCTCACCGAGCACCGGCACTACGTGCGTGCCACGGGCCGGCTGGTGAAGTTCCAGCTGGCCGAGGGCGGCGAGCTTCTCGCGCGGATCCTGCAGGTCGACGACGAGGGACTCGACCTCGAGGTTCCCGGGGTCAAGGGACGCAAGGCCACCACCCGCCGAGTCGTCTTCCCGGAGATCGAGAAGGCGCGCGTGCAGGTGGAATTCAGCCGCAAGGACAAGAACGAGAACGCAGAGGAGGCGTAGCCGTGGACATCGACATGAGTGCCCTGCGGGGCTTGGTCCGGGAGAAGGAGATCTCCTTCCCCCTGCTGGTCGAGGCGATCGAGGCGGCCCTCCTCATCGCCTACCACCGCACCGAGGGAAGCCGCCGACACGCGCGCGTGGAGCTCAACCGGGAGACCGGGCATGTGACCGTGTGGGCGAAGGAGGACCCGGACGACCTCGAGGAGGGCCAGGAGCCCCGCGAGTTCGACGACACCCCCTCCGGCTTCGGCCGGATCGCCGCGACCACCGCGAAGCAGGTGATCCTGCAGCGCCTTCGGGACGCGGAGGACGACGCGACGCTCGGCGAGTACGCCGGCCGCGAGGGCGACATCGTCACCGGCGTGGTCCAGCAGGGCCGCGACCCGAAGAATGTGCTGGTCGACATCGGCAAGCTGGAGGCCATCCTGCCGGTGCAGGAGCAGGTTCCGGGCGAGACCTACCCGCACGGCCTGCGCCTGAGGTCGTACGTCGTCCGGGTGGCGAAGGGCGTGCGCGGTCCGTCCGTCACGCTCTCGCGCACCCACCCGAACCTGGTGAAGAAGCTGTTCGCGCTGGAGGTCCCGGAGATCGCCGACGGATCCGTCGAGATCTCCGCGATCGCCCGTGAGGCCGGCCACCGCACCAAGATCGCCGTCCGCTCCACCCGCTCGGGCCTGAACGCCAAGGGCGCCTGCATCGGCCCGATGGGCGGCCGGGTGCGCAATGTCATGGGCGAGCTGAACGGCGAGAAGATCGACATCGTCGACTGGTCGGACGACCCGGCCGAGATGGTGGCGAACGCGCTGTCACCCGCACGGGTGTCGAAGGTCGAGATCGTCGACATGTCGACCCGTTCCGCCCGGGTGACCGTCCCCGACTACCAGCTGTCGCTGGCGATCGGCAAGGAAGGGCAGAACGCCCGGCTCGCGGCCCGGCTCACCGGCTGGCGGATCGACATCCGGCCGGACACCGAGCAGGCCGCTCAGCCGGATGAGCAGGCCCGCGGGGAATAAATACCGGCCGCGCGTCGCTGAGATCACGACAGGTTGGTGTACGGCAACTGTTCGAACCCTGCCCCAAAGGGGTGAGGTGCGTACGGGGAGGTAGACTTAAGGGTGTCTGGCCGGACACGGGACCGAGCATGCCCTGAACGCACCTGTGTGGGGTGCCGGAAACGAGCGGCCAGGACGGAGCTGCTGCGCATCGTGGCGATCAAGGGCGAGTGCGTCCCTGATCCACGCGGTACGCTGCCCGGCCGGGGTGCGTACGTGCACCCCACCCTGGTCTGTCTCGATCAGGCGGTACGCCGCCGGGCGTTCACGAGGGCACTGCGCGCCCCGGGAGCGCTCGACACAAAGGCGTTGCGCCAGTACGTCGAGCAGGCAACAGTTGCCGAGCAGGCAACACGGTAAGAAGACGTGCCGCACGGCACCCCGTGCGGTGTAGGTACCTCGCGAGTCGAAAGCAGGTCGAGATTGCGATGAGCACTCGATGAGTACGCGATGAGTACGCCCATGAACTAGCGACGGTCCGGCTTCAACCCGGACCTCAAAGGAGCGAAGTGGCTAAGGTCCGGGTATACGAACTCGCCAAGGAGTTCGGTGTCGAGAGCAAGGTCGTCATGGCCAAGCTCCAGGAACTCGGTGAATTCGTCCGTTCGGCGTCTTCGACGATCGAAGCGCCGGTGGTACGCAAGCTGACCGACGCCTTCCAGGGAGGTGGCTCCGGCAAGTCCGGCAAGCCCGCCGCCCCGAAGAAGGCCGCCCCCAAGCCCGCGCCGTCTCCGGCGCAGGCGGCACGTCCGGCTGCCCCGAAGCCGCCGGCCGCCCCCAAGCCCGCGGCCGAGCAGCCCGCGGCTCCCTCGGCTCCGGCCGCGCAGGCCCCCGGCCCGCGCCCGGTGCCCGGCCCCAAGCCCGCGCCGCGTCCGGCTCCGGCCGCCCCGGAGTTCACCGCTCCGCCGGCCGCTCCCGCCGCCCCGCAGACTCCGGCCGCCCAAGGCCCGCGCCCCGGCGCGCGTCCCGGTGCCCCCAAGCCCGGTGGCGCCCGTCCTGGCGCTCAAGGTCAGGGCCAGCAGGGCCAGCGTCCCGCCGCCGCTCAGGGTGGCGCGCGTCCCGGCGGCGGTTCGTCGCGTCCGGGCGCCCGTCCGGCCGGTCCGCGTCCGGGCAACAACCCCTTCACCTCCGGCGGCAACGCCGGCATGGCGCGTCCGCAGGCTCCCCGCCCGCAGGGCGCCCCGCGTCCCGGCGGTCCCGGTGGTGCTCCCGGCGGCGGTCCCCGTCCGCAGGGCTCCGGCGGCCAGGGCGGCGGTCCTCGTCCGCAGGCTCCGGGCGGCGCCCGTCCGACCCCGGGCGGCATGCCTCGCCCGCAGGGCGCAGGTCCCGGCGGCCCGCGTCCCGGCGGTCCCCGTCCCAACCCCGGCATGATGCCGCAGCGTCCCGCTGCCGGCCCGCGTCCCGGTGGCGGCCCCGGCGGTCGCGGTCCGGGCGGTGCGGGTCGTCCCGGCGGTGGCGGCGGTCGTCCCGGCGGCGGCGGCTTCGCCGGTCGTCCCGGTGGTGGCGGTGGCGGCGGCTTCGCCGGTCGTCCCGGTGGTCCCGGTGGCGGTGGCGGCGGCTTCGCCGGTCGTCCCGGCGGTCCCGGTGGCGGCGGTGGCCGTCCCGGCTTCGGTGGCCGTCCCGGCGGTCCCGGTGGCCGTGGTGGCACGCAGGGCGCCTTCGGCCGTCCCGGCGGTCCCGCGCGTCGCGGTCGCAAGTCGAAGCGGCAGAGGCGCCAGGAGTACGAGGCCATGCAGGCCCCGAGCGTCGGCGGCGTGATGCTGCCGCGCGGCAACGGCGAGGCCATCCGTCTCTCCCGCGGCGCGTCGCTCACCGACTTCGCGGAGAAGATCAACGCCAACCCGGCGTCGCTCGTCGCGGTCATGATGAACCTCGGCGAGATGGTCACCGCCACGCAGTCCGTCTCCGACGAGACCCTGCAGCTCCTCGCCGACGAGATGAACTACACGGTTCAGATCGTCAGCCCGGAGGAGGAGGACCGCGAGCTGCTCGAGTCCTTCGACATCGAGTTCGGCGAGGACGAGGGCGACGAGGAGGACCTGGTGGTCCGTCCGCCGGTCGTCACCGTCATGGGTCACGTCGACCACGGTAAGACCCGACTGCTCGACGCCATCCGCAAGACGAACGTCATCGCGGGCGAGGCCGGCGGCATCACCCAGCACATCGGTGCCTACCAGGTCTCGACCGAGGTCAACGACGAAGAGCGCAAGATCACCTTCATCGACACCCCGGGTCACGAGGCGTTCACTGCCATGCGTGCCCGTGGTGCGAAGTCGACCGACATCGCGATCCTGGTCGTCGCGGCCAACGACGGCGTCATGCCGCAGACGGTCGAGGCGCTCAACCACGCCAAGGCGGCCGACGTGCCGATCGTGGTCGCGGTCAACAAGATCGACGTCGAGGGTGCCGACCCGACCAAGGTGCGCGGTCAGCTGACCGAGTACGGCCTGGTGGCCGAGGAGTACGGCGGCGACACGATGTTCGTCGACATCTCCGCCAAGCAGGGTCTGCACATCGACTCGCTGCTGGAGGCCGTGGTCCTCACGGCCGACGCCTCGCTCGACCTGCGGGCCAACCCGAACCAGGACGCGCAGGGCATCTCGATCGAGTCCCGCCTCGACCGCGGCCGCGGTGCCGTGGCGACGGTCCTCGTCCAGCGAGGCACCCTGCGGGTCGGCGACACGATGGTGGTGGGCGACGCCTACGGCCGCGTACGCGCCATGCTCGACGACAACGGCAACAACGTCGCCGAGGCGGGCCCGTCGACGCCGGTCCAGGTCCTGGGCCTGACCAACGTCCCGGGTGCGGGCGACAACTTCCTGGTGGTCGACGAGGACCGTACGGCCCGTCAGATCGCCGAGAAGCGCGCCGCCCGCGAGCGCAACGCCGCGTTCGCCAAGCGCACGCGCCGTGTCTCGCTGGAGGACCTGGACAAGGTGCTCAAGGCCGGCGAGGTCCAGCAGCTGAACCTGATCATCAAGGGTGACGCTTCTGGTTCCGTCGAGGCGCTCGAGTCCTCCCTGCTCCAGCTGGACGTCGGCGAAGAGGTCGACATCCGCGTCCTGCACCGCGGCGTCGGTGCGGTCACGGAGTCCGACATCGACCTGGCGATGGGCTCCGACGCCATCGTGATCGGCTTCAACGTCCGTGCGGCCGGCCGCGCGGCGCAGATGGCCGAGCGCGAGGGTGTGGACGTCCGGTACTACTCGGTCATCTACCAGGCGATCGAGGAGATCGAGGCGGCCCTCAAGGGCATGCTCAAGCCGGAGTACGAAGAGGTCGAGCTCGGTACGGCGGAGATCCGCGAGGTCTTCAAGTCGTCCAAGCTGGGCAACATCGCGGGTGTTCTCATCCGCTCCGGCGAGGTCAAGCGCAACACCAAGGCGCGCCTGGTCCGCGATGGCAAGGTCATCGCGGAGAACCTCAACATCGAGGGTCTGCGTCGCTTCAAGGACGACGTCACCGAGATCCGCGAAGGCTACGAGGGTGGTATCAACCTCGGAAACTTCAACGACATCAAGGTCGACGACGTCATCGCGACGTACGAGATGCGCGAGAAGCCGCGGGTGTAACACCCACGGAGCGTGCCGGCCGACGGGACTTCGGTCCCGTCGGCCGGTGCGCCGTTTGCGGCCCGTTCCCACGGTCCACGGAGGGTAATATCCGTCGATCGTGCGGGCCGCTTCGTTGTACGGTTCTTGATGTCCCCGGCCACACGGTTGCGGGCCATCGATCCCGTACCGGCGGGTGAACCGGTTACACACATGTACGTGGGGACGCTGTCCTTCGACCTCCTCCTCGGCGACGTCCACTCGCTCAAGGAGAAGCGCTCCGTCGTCCGCCCGATCGTCGCCGAACTCCAGCGCAAGTACGCGGTGAGTGCGGCAGAGGTGGACCACATCGACCTCCACCGGCGGACGATCATCGGCCTCGCCGCGGTCTCCGGTGACGCGGGGCACCTCACCGACGTACTCGACCGGTGTGAACGGCTGGTCGCCGGCCGCCCCGAGGTGGAGCTGCTGTCCGTACGACGGCGGTTCCACGGCGAAGACGACGACTGACCACAGAACGCAAGCAGAGAAGAAAGAACGGGAGACGGACCAGTGGCCGACAACGCGCGGGCGAAAAGGCTGGCGGACCTCATCCGAGAGGTGGTGGCCCAGAAGCTGCAGCGCGGGATCAAGGACCCGCGGCTCGGTTCGCACGTCACCATCACGGACACCCGGGTCACGGGTGACCTGCGGGAGGCGACCGTCTTCTACACGGTGTACGGCGACGACGAGGAGCGCCAGGCCGCGGCCGCCGGCCTGGAGAGCGCCAAGGGCGTCCTCCGCTCGGCCGTCGGGGCGGCCGCCGGCGTGAAGTTCACGCCGACCCTCACCTTCGTGGCCGACGCCCTTCCGGACACCGCCCGGAACATCGAGGACCTGCTCGACCGGGCCCGTCAGTCCGACGAGAAGGTGCGCGAGGTCTCCGCCGGAGCCACGTACGCCGGTGAGGCGGACCCGTACCGCAAGCCGGGCGAGGACGACGACGAGACGGACGACGCCGCCGAATGACCAGCAAGCCCACCCCGCCCGACGGCCTCGTCATCGTCGACAAGCCGTCGGGCTTCACTTCGCACGACGTGGTCGCCAAGATGCGCGGGATCGCCAGGACCCGCCGCGTCGGCCACGCCGGCACCCTCGACCCGATGGCGACCGGTGTGCTCGTCCTCGGCATCGAGAAGGCCACCAAGCTCCTCGGTCACCTCGCGCTGACCGAGAAGGAGTACCTGGGCACCATCCGCCTCGGGCAGACCACGATCACGGACGACGCCGAGGGGGAGATCACCTCCCACGCCGACGCCTCCGGCATCACCCGGGACGCCATCGACGCCGGCATCGCCAAGCTGACCGGCGAGATCATGCAGGTGCCGTCCAAGGTCAGCGCCATCAAGATCAACGGCGTGCGCTCCTACAAGCGGGCCCGCGAGGGCGAGGAGTTCGACATCCCGGCCCGCCCGGTGACCGTCTCCTCCTTCGCGGTGTACGACGTCCGCGACGCCGTCGCCGAGGACGGCACCCCGGTGCTCGACCTGATCGTCTCCGTGGTCTGCTCCTCCGGCACCTACATCCGCGCCTTGGCCCGCGACCTCGGCGCCGACCTCGGCGTCGGCGGCCACCTCACCGCCCTGCGCCGCACCCGGGTCGGCCCCTACAAGCTGGACGCGGCCAAGACCCTGGACGAGCTCCAGCAGGAGCTGACCGTGATGCCGATCGCCGACGCGGCCGCCGCCGCCTTCCGCCGCTGGGACGTGGACGCGAGGCGCGCCCGCCTGCTTGCCAACGGCGTACGCCTGGAGATGCCGGACGAGTACGCGGACGCCGGTACCGTGGCCGTCTTCGGCCCGGAGAACCGGCTGCTCGGCCTCGTCGAGTCGCACAAGGGCAAGGCCAAGAGCCTCGCGGTCTTCGCCTGACCGAGGGGACCTGCCCGTGGAGCGGCGGTCACGGGGTACTCGCTGCCGCCGCTCCACGGTCCCCCCTCGGTTCCCCCACCCCTAGGGTGTACACAGCACCCCCACTCCATTCACCCGTCCGGGCAGGCGCTCGGAGTGAACCGGGGGAGTGCAGGGGGGCGCGTTTCACCACACCGTCTGTCCCGCCGATCACCCCGCGCCTACCGTCGAGGCAAGAGGCACACGCGGGAGGTACGACGATGGCGGGACGGGGCCCGCGGGACCGTTCCCGGCACCTGCCCGACACTCCACCCCCGACCGGCCCCGACGCGGCCCTCGTCCGCATCCGCGACCTGGCCGGCCGCCCCCGCGGCCTCGGCTTCGCCGCCGACCACCACGGCACCGTCGTCACCAGTCACGAGGCCGTGGACGGCCTCGCTCGCCTCGCGCTGTACGGCACGGACGACCGCAGCTGCGTCGTCACCGCCGACGCGGTCACCCCGCTGCCCGAACGCGGTCTCGCCCTCGTGCGCACCGACGGCCTCGGCACCGAACTGCTCCCCCTCACGGTCCGGGACCGCGTCGAACTCCTCCTCGTCCGCACCCCGAGGGCGCCGCCCGCTACGACCGCGCCCTGGTCGACCTGGCCCGCCACGTCCGCGGCTTCGCCACCCGCCTGACCGGCTGGCTCACCGCGGCCCCGGCCGGCTGGGCCGCCCTCGTCGGCCCCAGCGCCCGCCGCACGATCGAGCAACTGGCCGGTGTCCGGGTCCCCGCGTGACCGCTCGGTCGGAAAAGGCCCCGTCTGTCGGAACAGGTCCCGTCTGTCGGAACAGGCGGCCTCGTCAGTCGGAACAGGTCCCGGCCACCCGCCCGAAACGGCCCCGGACCGCCCCCGGCGGCGTGCAGCCGGTCACAGCGATGATGCCGATGCAGGCAGGGCGGGCGCGGCATGGCACCCTTAGACCTGCGTAAGAACGTAGACACGGACACGGGTTCGAGGAGCGGTCACAGTGCAGCGCTGGCGTGGCTTGGAGGACATCCCCCAGGACTGGGGGCGCAGCGTCGTCACCATCGGCTCCTACGACGGAGTACACCGGGGCCATCAGCTGATCATCCGGCACGCCGTGGACCGCGCCCGCGAGCTGGGCGTCCCCGCCGTCGTGGTCACCTTCGACCCGCACCCCAGCGAGGTCGTCCGCCCCGGCAGCCACCCGCCGCTGCTCGCCCCGCACCACCGCCGCGCCGAGCTGATGGCCGGCCTGGGCGTGGACGCGGTGCTGATCCTGCCCTTCACGACGGAGTTCTCGAAGCTCTCGCCCGCCGACTTCGTCGTCAAGGTCCTGGTGGACAAGCTGCACGCAAAGGCGGTCGTCGAGGGCCCCAACTTCCGCTTCGGCCACAAGGCCGCGGGCAACGTGGAGTTCCTCGTCGAGCAGGGCAAGGTGTACGACTTCGAGGTCGAGGTCGTCGACCTGTACCTGTCGGGCGAGGTGGCCGGCGGGCAGCCGTTCTCCTCCACGCTGACCCGGCGCCTGGTCGCCGAGGGCGACGTGGCGGGCGCCGCCGAGATCCTCGGCCGCCCGCACCGGGTGGAGGGCGTGGTCGTACGCGGCGCCCAGCGCGGCCGCGAACTCGGCTTCCCCACGGCCAATGTCGAGACCCTCCCGCACACCGCGATCCCGGCCGACGGCGTCTACGCCGGCTGGCTGCACGCGAACGGTGAGGCGATGCCGGCCGCGATCTCCGTGGGCACCAACCCCCAGTTCGACGGGACCGAGCGCACGGTGGAGGCGTACGCCATCGACCGCGTCGGGCTCGACCTGTACGGCCTGCACGTGGCCGTCGACTTCCTGGCCTTCGTGCGCGGGCAGGCGAAGTTCGACACGCTGGACGCGCTGCTGGTGCAGATGGCGGAGGACGTGAAGCGCTGCCGTGAGCTGGTCGCGGGGTCGCAGCCGCCGAGCTGACCTTCCCTTACGACGCCGAAGGGCGGCCGGTGCCTGAGGGGCACCGGCCGCCCTTCCGTATGGCTGGCCTGAGGCTACTGCTGGGGCGGGGCCGGGGGGTACCCCGGCTGCCCCGTGTGCTCCGGCTGTCCCGGCTGTCCCGTGTGGGACTGCGGGTAGCCGTAGCCGGCGGGCGGGTAGCCGGGCTGCTGGGCGGGCTGGCCCGGCTGGCCCTGCTGGGCCGCCTGCGGATCGGGCTGCTGGGCGGGCACCGCGGGCTGCCCGGGCGGGGGGGCGGCCTGGGGGTACGGCTGTCCGGGCTGGGGAGCGGCCTGCGGGTAGGGCTGTCCGGGCTGGGCGGCGGCCTGCGGATACGGCTGCGCCGGCTGGGCGGTGGCCTGCGGGTAGGGCTGTCCCGGCTGCGGGGCCGCCTGGGGGTACGGCTGACCGTGGAACGGCTGGCCCGGCGCAGGCTGCCCCGCGGCCGGCTGCCCGGGCATCGGCTGGCCGGGGAAGGGCTGACCAGGGAAAGGCTGACCCGCGGCCGGCGGCTGGCCGGGGTAGGGCTGGCCAGGAGCAGGCTGACCCGGATACGACTGGTCGGGAGCCTGCTGACCCGGGTACGGCTGCCCGGGGGCCTGCTGGCCCGGGAACGGCGGGGCGGCCACCGGCGGCGGGTTGCCGTCGCTGGTCCACAGGCCGTGCGACTGCTGGTGCCGGACGAAGTCCTCGGCGACCATCGCCGCGAGGTTGAAGTACGCCTCCCGCACCTTGGGCCGCATCATGTCGAGGTCGACCTCGGCACCGGCGGACAGATGCTCGTCGAACGGCACCACGATCACCCCGCGGCAGCGGGTCTCGAAGTGCGACACGATGTCCTCGACCTTGATCATCTTGCCGGTCTCGCGGACCCCGGAGATGACGGTGATGGACCGGGAGACCAACTCGGCGTACCCGTGCGCGGACAGCCAGTCCAGCGTCGTACTGGCGCTGCTCGCACCGTCCACGGACGGCGTCGAGATGATGATCAGCTGGTCGGCGAGGTCGAGCACACCGCGCATCGCGCTGTACAGCAGGCCGGTACCGGAGTCGGTGAGGATGATCGGGTACTGCTTGCCGAGGACGTCGATGGCGCGCCGGTAGTCCTCGTCGTTGAACGTGGTCGACACAGCCGGGTCGACGTCGTTGGCGATGATCTCCAGACCGGACGACGCCTGCGAGGTGAACCGCCGGATGTCCATGTAGGAGTTGAGGTACGGGATCGCCTGGACGAGGTCACGGATGGTGGCCCCGGTCTCCCGGCGCACCCGGCGCCCGAGGGTGCCCGCGTCCGGGTTGGCGTCGATCGCGAGGATCTTGTCCTGTCGCTCGGTGGCGAGGGTCGAACCCAGCGCGGTGGTCGTGGTCGTCTTGCCCACGCCGCCCTTGAGACTGATGACCGCGATCCGGTAGCAGGAGAGCACCGGCGTGCGGATCAGATCGAGCTTGCGCTGCCGTTCGGCCTCCTCCTTCTTGCCGCCCAGCTTGAACCGCGAACCGCCGCCGACCGGACGGCTGCTCTTCGCCTTCTGTTTCTTGGAGTTGAGCAGCCGGTCGGAGGACAACTCCACGGCGGCCGTGTAACCGAGAGGCGCCCCCGGATTGGTGGGCTGCCGCTGGTCATGCTGCATGGGCTGCGGCCAGGCGGCACCGAGCCGAGGATCGACCGGAGGCTGGGGGGCTTGGGGGGCCTCGGGAGCCTGCGGGGCATGCGGGGTGTCCGGCGCGCCGGGGTACGCCTGCGCGGGCTGGCCGGGGTGTCCGGGCTGGCCCGGGTGGGCGGGCGGCTGCGGGAGTCCGTAACCACCGGGCTGCACAGGGGCGTTGGGCGCGGCGGACTGCTCCGGCTGCGCACCGGGGTGCGGGAAGCCGTACCCGGCGGGCGGGTTCGGCGCGGAGGCGGGCGCACTGTTCTGCGGGAAGCCGTAACCGCCGCCGGGCTGTTCGGGGGCGTTGGGCTGCGGGTTCGGTGCGGACGGCGTGGGCTGCGCGTGGGGCGCGGGCGTGCCGGGCTGGGGGAAGCCGTAGCCGCTGGGAGCCTGCGGCGGTGTCGGTGCAGGGGCTGCCGCGGGCTGCGGGAAGCCGTAACCGGCGGGCTGTTCGGGGGCGTTGGCCTGCGGGTTCGGGGCAGGCTGCGCGTTCGGTGCGGGCGGCGGGAAGCCGTAACCGGCGGGCGGGTACGGCTGGCCCGGCTGCGGCGCGGCGGGAGTGTTCCAGCCGGCCGGCGCGGGCTGCGGCGCCTGCGGCTGGAACGGGGGCTGCTCCTGCGGGGCGGCGGCCGGGGGCTCCGGCTGCGACTGCGCGGGCCACTGAGCGGCCGGGGCGGGCGCGGCAGGCTGATACGACGGCGGCAGCGGAGGAACCCCGGCCGGGGGAGCCGGCGGGGTGTTCCAGCCGGCGGGCGGCGCATTCTGCGGCTCCGGGGCCGCGGCGGGAACGGCGTCCCGCGGCTCGTCGGCCACCTCGGCGGCCGGTACGGCGTCGGCGGGCTCCTCGGCGGAGGGCGCGGTGCCAGCAGGCTCGGCCTCCGCCTCCTGCTCGGGAGCCTTGGTGGGGGAGTCGTGGCCGGACTCACCGGGGTCGTCGGAGCCGGCCGGTTCGACGTCCGCGGCGGCCTCGTCGGTCGACTGGGCGGACGCGGCAGATTCAGGGGACTCCTCGGCGGGCGCAGGCGTCTCGTCGTCGCTCTCCCCGGCGACGGCGTCAGAGTCGTCCTGCGCCTCTTCCGCGACCGACGACTCGGACTGCTCGGCCTCGGCGTCCGCAGAGTCGTCCTCGTCAGCGGTCACGCCGGCGCTCTCGTCAGCCGCTGCGGCGCCCTCACCCGAGGCGTCCTCGCGACCCTCGCCGCGTTCCTCACCTTCGGACCTGTCATCGGCCTTGGCCTCGACCTCGGGCTCAGCCCCGGCCTCGGGCTCAACCTCGGCCTTGGTCTCGGCCTCCTCCTGGACCGACGCGGCATGCTCGGCGATCTGCCGCTTCAACGCGACCGCCGAGAAGCGCATGGTGGCACCGCTCTCGATGTCCCCATTACCGGACTCGCCACCGACGTCACCGCCGGAGGAGGAAGGCGCGTCAGCCGAACCGGCCGCGTCCACCGAACCCGCCGCAGGAGCCACCGCGGCCCCCCACTGCCCCTGGAACCCCGGAACGGGAACGTTCGGCACAGCGGTCGGTGAAGTGGGGTCAGCCGACGGCGCCGGAGCAGCGGTCGCCGTCTCTGGCCGCGCCTGCTCCGCTTCCTGCGCAGCCTGAGGCCGCTGCGGCTCGAACCCGCTCCCCACCGGAAGCTTGGGCACGGCGACAGGGCTGCCGCTGGGCGGCGGAGGCGGCGTGTACGCAGCCCCCGGAGCCGGAGCCGGAGCCGGAGCCGGAGCCGGAGCCGGAGCCGGAGCCGGAGCCGACGTGGGCGGAGTGTAGGGCGCCGGAGGAGGCGGAGCGAAGGACGCACCGGACCCACCGGCCGCGTGCGGCGGCGGCGTCAGCCCGGGCAGCGGAACGTTGGGAACGGCCGCGGGCCCCGAGGCCGTACCGCCTCCCGAATCCCCCTCCGAACCGGAACCGGACGCACCGGCCCCCGACCCAGACCCGGAGCCCCCGGACGCGTTCTGCGTGTACCAGGCAGGCGGCGCGTAGTCGATGGTGAACTCGCCCGTCGTCTCGATGGCGGACTCCGCGTCGGGCTGGTCGTCGCCGGGCGTGGCCCAGCCCCCGCGGTTCCCGTCCCGATCGCTGCTCACAATTCCTCCTGGTGTGGTCGAGCACCCTCGAGCCGTGCCGGGGCGACCCTGACTTGTCGTTCGAGTGGTCCGAAGTGAAACGAGGTCGTCCGATCAGCGGCCCTCCCCCTGTGACGCAGACGCCGGTTCCACGGGTTCTGACGTCGCGCCGGTCCCAGCCTAATCACCAGGTACCCCACCTCGTCAGGCCCGTCCACCGCTTCGCACCGGCGCGGGACGCCGACACGGTGGCGAAATCACCTTATGTGAACGTCTTTCGTCCAGAAACCGGCCAACACGCCCTGCATGTCAGGTGCTTGATACGCCGGAAAAGAAAGGCAGGCACCCAAAGGGGAAGGCGCGGCACAACAAAGGGGCGGCACCCACGAGTGCCGCCCCGCATCGCTCACCGTCACCCGGCGTCCGCCCCACCACCCCCCCGCGTAGGCTCCAGGTCGAACTCGCCGTCCCGTGCGCCCAGGACGAACGCGCGCCACTCCGCCTCCGTGTACCGCAGCACGGTGTCCGGGTCGAGGGAGGAGCGCATGGCCACGGCTCCGCCCGGGAGGTAGGCGATCTCGACGCGCTCCTCGTGCTCCTCGGTGCCCGGCGCGCTGTGCCACTCGGCGCCGGAGATGTCGAGCGCGTACAGCTCGTCCCGCTCCCGCTCCTTGCGCGCCTTGATCTCTTCTGCCGACTCGGCCATGCCCCACCGGCCCCTTCGTAGAGGTAGGAACGATCAGTGGCCCTCACCCTAGTGGCCGAGCCCCCTCCGTCCGGGCGGTTCCGGGACCTGGTGAAAGGCGCCTGCTCGTGCCTGGTACCCTGGCTGACGGCCGTATGTGTACGCACCCCCGGAAGCCCTCGCGGGCCCTGGTGGTCGCGCCCAGCGGATCCCCGCCTCCCGAGTTGTGGAAGCTCCCCCGAGACGTAGACCGGGGGCACTCGGCGGCAATCACAGTATTGAGGAGTACGCGTGTCGCTCGACGCCGCTACGAAGAAGCAGATCATCGCCGAGTTCGGTCAGAAGGAGGGCGACACCGGCTCCCCCGAGGTCCAGGTCGCCATGCTCTCGCGCCGGATCTCGGACCTGACCGAGCACCTCAAGACCCACAAGCACGACCACCACTCCCGTCGTGGTCTGCTGATCCTGGTCGGTCAGCGTCGTCGCCTGCTGCAGTACCTGGCCAAGAAGGACATCCAGCGCTTCCGTGCGCTGGTCGACCGCCTCGGCATCCGCCGCGGTGCGGCGGGCGCCAAGTAAGACGCCGTGAAGGGAGCGGTTCCCTGGGAAAAGGGGGCCGCTCCCTTTGCTGTACGTGCGCACTGTCACTGCCCCTTTGTAGTGTGGTAGCACAACGCAATACGTACGACACCGCGTGATAAGGCCCGCCCACGGAGGGTAGAGGCTGACGCGTAAGACGAAGAGGAGAAGCGCACCACGCCGCCGCCGGTCCTCGGTAGTGGCCCCCGGGACAGTGAATCCCGGGTGCTTCGATCGAAGACCGGCCCGCACCGCACGGAGCGCTTCTCCGCCACCGTCCCCCCGCCACACGGGCGAGGAGGGACGAGGACGAGGAGAAAACACTAGTGGAGAACGAGACCCACTACGCCGAGGCCGTCATCGACAACGGCGCCTTCGGCACCCGCACCATCCGTTTCGAGACGGGCCGCCTGGCCAAGCAGGCCGCCGGCTCCGCCGTGGCGTACCTGGACGACGACACCATGGTGCTGTCGGCCACCACCGCCTCCAAGAACCCCAAGGACCAGCTCGACTTCTTCCCGCTGACGGTCGACGTCGAGGAGCGGATGTACGCCGCCGGCAAGATCCCCGGCAGCTTCTTCCGCCGTGAGGGCCGGCCGTCGGAGGACGCGATCCTCACCTGCCGCCTCATCGACCGCCCGCTGCGCCCGTCCTTCAAGAAGGGCCTGCGCAACGAGATCCAGGTCGTCTGCACGATCATGGCGCTCAACCCCGACCACCTGTACGACGTCGTGGCGATCAACGCCGCGTCCGCGTCCACGCAGCTGGCCGGCCTGCCCTTCTCCGGCCCGATCGGCGGCGTCCGCGTCGCGCTGATCCGCGGCCAGTGGGTGGCCTTCCCGACGCACACCGAGCTCGAGGACGCCGTCTTCGACATGGTCGTCGCGGGCCGCGTCCTGGAGGACGGCGACGTCGCGATCATGATGGTCGAGGCCGAGGCCACCGAGAAGACCATCAAGCTGGTCGAGGGCGGCGCCGAGGCGCCCACCGAGGAGGTCGTCGCCGCCGGTCTGGACGCCGCGAAGCCCTTCATCAAGGTGCTCTGCAAGGCCCAGTCGGACCTGGCGTCCAAGGCCGCCAAGCCGGTCGGCGAGTTCCCGATCTTCCTGGACTACCAGGACGACGTGTTCGAGGCGCTCACCGCCGCCGTCAAGCCCGAGCTCGCCCAGGCGCTCACCATCGCCGGCAAGCAGGAGCGCGAGTCCGAGCTGGACCGCGTCAAGGGCCTGGCCGCCGAGAAGCTCCTGCCGGAGTTCGAGGGCCGCGAGAAGGAAATCTCCGCCGCGTACCGCGCGCTGACCAAGCAGCTGGTCCGCGAGCGCGTGATCAAGGAGAAGAAGCGCATCGACGGCCGTGGGGTGACGGACATCCGTACCCTGGCCGCCGAGGTCGAGGCCATCCCGCGGGTGCACGGCTCCGCGCTGTTCGAGCGTGGCGAGACCCAGATCCTGGGCGTCACCACCCTCAACATGCTCCGCATGGAGCAGCAGCTGGACACCCTCTCGCCGGTGACCCGCAAGCGCTACATGCACAACTACAACTTCCCGCCGTACTCCACCGGTGAGACCGGCCGCGTCGGCTCCCCGAAGCGCCGCGAGATCGGCCACGGCGCCCTCGCCGAGCGCGCGCTCGTGCCGGTGCTGCCGACGCGCGAGGAGTTCCCCTACGCGATCCGCCAGGTGTCCGAGGCCCTCGGCTCCAACGGCTCGACGTCCATGGGCTCGGTCTGCGCCTCCACCATGTCGCTGCTGAACGCCGGTGTGCCGCTGAAGGCCCCCGTCGCCGGTATCGCCATGGGTCTGATCTCCCAGGAGATCGAGGGCGAGACGCACTACGTCACCCTCACCGACATCCTCGGTGCCGAGGACGCCTTCGGTGACATGGACTTCAAGGTCGCCGGCACCAAGCAGTTCGTGACCGCCCTCCAGCTCGACACCAAGCTGGACGGCATCCCGGCCTCCGTCCTGGCCGCGGCCCTCAAGCAGGCCCGCGACGCCCGCCTCCACATCCTCGACGTGATGATGGAAGCGATCGACACGCCGGACGAGATGTCCCCGAACGCGCCGCGGATCATCACCGTGAAGATCCCCGTCGACAAGATCGGTGAGGTCATCGGCCCCAAGGGCAAGATGATCAACCAGATCCAGGAGGACACGGGCGCCGACATCACGATCGAGGACGACGGCACGATCTACATCGGCGCTGTCGACGGTCCCTCGGCCGAGGCCGCCCGCGCCACGATCAACGGCATCGCCAACCCGACGATGCCCGAGGTCGGCGAGCGCTACCTGGGTACGGTCGTGAAGACGACCACCTTCGGTGCGTTCGTCTCCCTGCTGCCCGGCAAGGACGGTCTGCTGCACATCTCGCAGATCCGCAAGCTGGCCGGCGGCAAGCGCGTGGAGAACGTCGAGGACGTCCTCGGTGTGGGCCAGAAGGTCCAGGTCGAGATCGCCGAGATCGACTCCCGCGGCAAGCTCTCCCTCGTTCCCGTGATCGAGGGCGAGGACGGCGACGAGAACGCGAAGGACGACGCCGACCAGTGACGTCCCGTGGCTTCAAGGCGACGGCCCGCACCTCTTCGGAGGCGCGGGCCGTCGCCCGTACCCAAACCCTCATCAAGGGCGAGAACGGCATCGGCACGGTCCGCAGGACCACCCTCCCCGGCGGTCTGCGCATCGTCACCGAGACCCTGCCGTCGGTCCGCTCCGCCACCTTCGGCATCTGGGCGCACGTCGGCTCCCGCGACGAGACCCCGGCCCTGAACGGCGCCACGCACTACCTGGAGCACCTGCTCTTCAAGGGCACCTCCCGGCGCAGCGCCCTGGACATCTCCTCGGCCCTCGACGCCGTCGGCGGCGAGATGAACGCGTTCACGGCCAAGGAGTACACGTGCTACTACGCGCGTGTGCTCGACGCCGACCTGCCGCTCGCCATCGACGTGGTCTGCGACATGCTGACCGGCTCCCTGATCCTCGAGGAGGACGTCGACGTCGAGCGCGGC
The DNA here is from genome assembly GCF_040656475.1 of Streptomyces sp. NPDC049915. Lineage (NCBI taxonomy): Bacteria > Bacillati > Actinomycetota > Actinomycetes > Kitasatosporales > Streptomycetaceae > Streptomyces > Streptomyces sp. NPDC049915. The sequence continues at coordinate 7,396 of NZ_JBFAMH010000015.1, read as the reverse complement.
GCGATCCTCGAAGAGATCGCGATGACCGAGGACGACCCGGGCGACTGTGTGCACGACCTGTTCGCGCACACGATGTTCGGCGACAACCCCCTCGGCCGCCCCGTCCTCGGCACGGTCGACACGGTCAACGCCCTCACCGCCGACCGCATCCGCCGCTTCTACAAGAAGCACTACGACCCCACCCACCTGGTCGTCGCCTGCGCCGGCAACATCGACCACAACAAGGTCGTACGCCAGGTCCGCGCCGCCTTCGAGAAGGCCGGCGCCTTCCGCGGCGAGGACGCCGAGCCGATCGGCCCGCGTGCCGGCAGCCGGACCATCCGCGCGGCCGGCAAGCTCGAACTGCTGAACCGCAAGACCGAGCAGGCGCACGTGGTCCTCGGCATGCCCGGCCTGGCCCGCACCGACGACCGCCGCTGGGCGCTCGGCGTGCTCAACACCGCCCTCGGCGGCGGCATGTCCTCCCGCCTCTTCCAGGAGGTCCGCGAGAAGCGCGGCCTGGCCTACAGCGTGTACTCCTACACCTCCGGCTTCGCCGACTGCGGCCTGTTCGGCGTGTACGCCGGCTGCCGGCCCTCGCAGGTGCACGACGTGCTGCGGATCTGCCGCGACGAGCTGGACCAGGTCGCCGAGCACGGTCTGTCCGACGACGAGATCGAGCGGGCCATCGGCCAGCTGCGCGGCTCCACCGTGCTCGGCCTGGAGGACACGGGTGCGCTCATGAACCGCATCGGCAAGAGTGAGCTGTGCTGGGGCGAGCAGATGTCCGTCGACGACATGCTGGCCCGGATCGCGGCGGTCACCCCGGACGAGGTCCGCTCCGTCGCCCGCGACATCCTGGGCCGGCGTCCGTCGCTGTCGGTCATCGGCCCGCTGAAGGACAAGCAGGCCGCGCGGCTGCACGACGCGGTCGCGTAAGTCACTCCGTTAAGGAAGCAACAGATGAGCAAGCTGCGCGTGGCGGTCCTCGGTGCCAAGGGCCGGATCGGGGCCGAGGCGGTCAAGGCCGTCGAGGCCGCCGAGGACATGGAGCTGGTGGCCGCCCTCGGCCGCGGTGACAAGCTGGAGACGCTGGCGGAGACCGGCGCCCAGGTCGTGGTCGAGCTGACCACCCCGGCCTCGGTCATGGGCAACCTGGACTTCTGCGTCCGGCACGGCATCCACGCCGTCGTCGGTACCACGGGCTGGACCGACGAGCGCCTCGCGCAGCTGAAGGGCTGGCTCGCCCAGTCCCCGGAGACGGGCGTCCTCATCGCCCCGAACTTCTCCATCGGCGCCGTGCTGACCATGAAGTTCGCGCAGATCGCGGCCCCGTACTTCGAGTCCGTCGAGGTCGTCGAGCTGCACCACCCGAACAAGGTGGACGCCCCCTCCGGCACCGCCACCCGCACCGCCCAGCTGATCGCCGAGGCCCGTGCCAAGGCGGGCTCGGCTCCGGCGCCGGACGCCACGGTGACCGCCCTGGACGGCGCCCGCGGCGCGAACGTCGACGGTGTGCCGGTGCACGCGGTCCGGCTGCGCGGCCTGCTGGCCCACCAGGAGGTGCTGCTCGGCGGCGAGGGCGAAACTCTCACGGTCCGGCACGACTCGCTGCACCACAGCAGCTTCATGCCGGGCATCCTGCTCGGCGTGCGCCGCATCGTGAGCACCCCGGGCCTGACCTTCGGCCTGGAACACTTCCTGGACCTGAACTGAGCCTCTGACCCTCATGCGCGCGAAGATCACCTACCTCGTCACGGCCGCCGTCCTCGTCTTCTACTTCGTCCTGGTCGGCAGCCGCGGCGTCATGCTCATCCAGTCCGGCACCCCGCTGACCGTCACCTTCGGGATCGCGGTGCTGATCCTGCCGGTGATCGGCCTGTGGTTTCTGTGGAAGAACACCGAGTTCGTCCGCAAGGCCAACGCCCTCGCCGCGGAACTCGAGGCCGAGGGCGGCCTGCCGGTCGACGAGCTGAAACGCCTGCCCAGCGGCCGCATCGACCGTGACTCGGCGGACGAGGTCTTCGCCAGGCGCAAGGCCGAGACCGAGGCTTCCCCGGACGACTGGCGCTGCTGGTTCCGCCTCGCCGTCGCCTACCACGACGCCCGCGACACCCCGCGCGCCCGCAAGGCGATGCAGCGGGCGATAGCCCTCCACGAAGGCCGCCCGGTCCAGGTCTGACCCGGTCGTACGCCGAAGGGGCCGGTCCGCGTCCACACGCGGGCCGGCCCCTTCGCGCTGCGTCGTACGGGGGTGCCGGCGTCCGGGACCGCTCTCAGCCCCGGCGGTACTCCGCGGCCCACGCCTCCACCGCATCCGCCGCGCGGTCGAAGGCCTCGGCGCGGCTCAGGAAGTCCGCGTTGTGCGTGGTCAGCAGCGGGGGTACGGCGTCGCCGGCGCGGTCGGCACGCGCCAGGAGCAGCGCCTGCCCCTGCACCGTGCGCGGCAGCCCCAGCCAGCGCACCGGCTGCTGCACCGTGCGCACATTGACCACGCGCTCCCACCGCACCGTGCGCGTGACGAAGAAGCCCACGTGCCGCAGCCCGCGCGCGCTCACCCACACGCCCATGCGCAGCAGCCGTACCGCACCGGCGACGATCAGCAGCGCGACGCCGAAGACGGCGGCGGCTCCGCCGGCCGTGCCCGTCAGCGCGATGATCACGGCAGCGCTCAGCACGTACGAGGCCAGCAGCAGACAGAGCGCCGCCGTGCCGACCCGCCAGGGGCCGGGCCGGTAGGGGCGCCGCCAGCGGTCCCGGTCGTCATGCGGCAGGGCGACATCGTCGGCTGCCTCTGTGTCGAACGCGCGGTCGGCCGTCAGGAAGGGCAGGGGCACGGCTGGTCCTCACTCGATCCCGGCATCTGCTGTGCCCGGTGAGGCTATCCGGCCGCGCCCTGGCTCTCCAGCATTGGGGGCCATGGCGGCGCTGCACGCCCACGCCCTGACGGCCGTGGGTGAGCATCAGTGCCCTTGAGACGCCTGCGAGTGCTGGGGCGAGGTGGAGGAGTGATCCAGGCTCAGCGCCGGCATCCCCACCATCAGCGAGCCGACCAGCGCGGCGACGATGGTCAGCCCCAGCAGCAGCCGGCTGGTCAGCTGACCGGCGGACGCACGCTGAGGGGGCGGAGGAGTGACATTACTGCGGAACCTGTCGGCGTCGGCTATGAAGGCGAACGGGACGGGTTCACGCGGACCGGACATCGGGGGCGGGTCTCCTTTCGGGGACAGAACGGATCTTTGTCATCCGTAGAGACGAACGAACCGCCTCAAAGGTGCCCCGTTTCACCGACTTCTTGCAGGGCGGCGGCAAACCCGCCACTGGGTAGAGTGGCGTGGCCATACGACGAGACGGGAAGGCCCACCCAAACCGTGATCCCCGAGGATGACATCAAGATCGAGTTCCGCAGCGACGTCACGGTGGAGCTGGTGAAACACAGCGCGGCCGACTCCGACGTGCTGTTCGCCGCCCGGGTGTCCACGCTCGGTGAGCAGTCGCTGGACGAGCTGCAGAAGGACCCGGAGCGCTCCAAGGGCCTGATCAACTACCTCATGCGCGACCGGCACGGCAGCCCGTTCGAGCACAACTCCATGACGTTCTTCATCAGCGCCCCGATCTTCGTCTTCCGCGAGTTCATGCGGCACCGGGTCGGCTGGTCGTACAACGAGGAGTCCGGCCGCTACCGCGAGCTCCAGCCGGTCTTCTACGTCCCCGACGCCTCCCGCAAGCTGGTCCAGGAGGGCCGTCCGGGCAAGTACCGCTTCGTCGAGGGCACGCCCGAGCAGCACAAGGTCATGAGCGAGTCGATGGAGGAGTCCTACCGCCAGGCGTACCGCACGTACCAGGAGATGCTCGCCGCCGGTGTCGCCCGCGAGGTCGCCCGCTCGGTGCTGCCGGTCGGCCTGTTCTCCTCCATGTACGCCACCTGCAACGCGCGCTCGCTGATGCACTTCCTCGGCCTGCGCACCCAGCACGAGCTGGCGAAGGTGCCGTCCTTCCCGCAGCGGGAGATCGAGATGGTCGGCGAGAAGATGGAGGCCGAGTGGGCCGAGCTGATGCCGCTCACCTACGCCGCCTTCAATACGAACGGGCGTGTGGCGCCGTAACGGACCCCCGTTCCCCCGCTCGGTACACATGTACGGGTCAGCCTTGCGAAGTGTCCGTATTGCGGGGGTAAGAGAAGTTCATCTAGCCTGATCAAACGGACCCGGCACTGCTTGAACCCCCGAGCAGGCAGTGCCGGGCTCCTCTTTTGTCCTGACTTGCCCGGACCCCCGAGGGAAGACCCCATGGTGAGCAACGAGTAGCGTGTAACCCATGGCTCCGACCTCCACTCCGCAGACCCCCTTCGGGCGGGTCCTCACCGCCATGGTCACGCCCTTCACGGCGGACGGCGCACTCGACCTCGACGGCGCACAGCGGCTCGCCACCCACCTGGTGGACGCAGGCAACGACGGCCTGATCATCAACGGCACCACCGGCGAGTCGCCCACTACGAGCGACGCGGAGAAAACGGATCTCGTACGAGCGGTCCTGGAGGCCGTCGGCGACCGGGCCCACGTGGTGGCCGGCGTCGGCACCAACGACACCCACCACAGCATCGAGCTGGCCCGCGCCGCCGAGAAGACCGGCGCCCACGGCCTCCTCGTCGTCACGCCGTACTACAACAAGCCCCCGCAGGAGGGCCTGTACCGGCACTTCACGGCGCTCGCCGACGCCACCGAGCTGCCGGTCATGCTCTACGACATCCCCGGCCGCAGCGGCGTCCCGATCAACACCGAGACGCTCGTCCGCCTCGCCGAGCACCCCCGGATCGTCGCCAACAAGGACGCCAAGGGCGACCTCGGCCGCGCCAGCTGGGCCATCGCCCGCTCCGGCCTCGCCTGGTACTCCGGCGACGACATGCTGAACCTGCCGCTCCTCTCCGTCGGCGCGGTCGGCTTCGTCTCGGTCGTCGGCCACCTCGTCACCCCGGACCTGCGCGCCCTCGTCGACGCGTACGTCTCCGGCGACGTCGTCAAGGCCACCGAGATCCACCAGAAGCTGCTCCCGGTCTACACCGGCATGTTCCGCACCCAGGGCGTGATGACCACCAAGGCCGCGCTCGCCCTGAAGGGCCTGCCCGCCGGGCCGCTGCGCGCGCCCATGGTGGAGTGCTCGCCCGAGGAGATCAGGCAACTCAAGATCGATCTTGCCGCCGGCGGGGTACAGCTCTGACAACAGACTTCGCGCGGCCGTGCACACCCGCCCGCGCACCTGAGCTTCACAACTGAATAAGCAGGCCACCGGTGCCTGCGACACGACAACAACAACTGCTTCTGCACGAACGTCACACGCGCCACGTGCCCGACCGGTACGTGGCGTGCGTGGTGAGGAGAGTCTTTTGAGTCATCCGCATCCTGAACTGAGCCCGCCCCCGCCGCTCCCCGAGGGCGGCCTGCGGGTCACCCCGCTCGGCGGCCTCGGCGAGATCGGCCGGAACATGACGGTCTTCGAATACGGCGGCCGTCTGCTGATCGTCGACTGCGGCGTGCTCTTCCCCGAGGAGGAGCAGCCCGGCATCGACCTGATCCTTCCGGACTTCACGTCCATCAGAGACCGCCTCGACGACATCGAGGGCATCGTCCTCACCCACGGCCACGAGGACCACATCGGCGGCGTCCCCTTCCTCCTGCGCGAGAAGCCGGACATCCCGCTGATCGGCTCCAAGCTGACCCTCGCCCTGATCGAGGCCAAGCTCCAGGAGCACCGCATCCGCCCGTACACCCTCGAGGTGTCGGAGGGGAACCGCGAGCGCCTCGGCCCCTTCGACTGCGAGTTCATCGCGGTCAACCACTCCATCCCGGACGCGCTGGCCGTCGCCATCCGCACCCCCGCGGGCATGATCGTGCACACCGGCGACTTCAAGATGGACCAGCTCCCGCTGGACAACCGCCTCACGGACCTGCACGCCTTCGCGCGGCTGAGCGAGGAGGGCATCGACCTCCTGCTCGCCGACTCCACGAACGCCGAGGTCCCCGGCTTCACCGCACACGAGCGGGACATCTCCAACGTCCTGCGGCAGGTCTTCGCCGGCGCCCGCAAGCGGATCATCGTGGCGAGCTTCGCCAGCCACGTCCACCGCATCCAGCAGATCCTGGACGCGGCCCACGAGTACGGCCGCCGGGTCGCCTTCGTCGGCCGCTCGATGGTCCGCAACATGGGCATCGCGCGTGACCTCGGCTATCTGAGGGTCCCGCCGGGTCTGGTGGTGGACGTCAAGACGCTCGACGACCTCCCGGACCACGAGGTGGTCCTGGTCTGCACGGGTTCCCAGGGCGAACCGATGGCGGCCCTGTCCCGCATGGCAAACCGGGACCACCAGATCCGCATCGTCGACGGCGACACCGTGATCCTGGCGTCCTCGCTGATCCCCGGCAACGAGAACGCGGTCTACCGCGTGATCAACGGCCTGACGCGCTGGGGCGCGAACGTGATCCACAAGGGCAACGCCAAGGTGCACGTCTCCGGCCACGCGTCCGCGGGCGAGCTGCTGTACTTCTACAACATCTGCCGCCCGAAGAACTTGATGCCGGTCCACGGCGAATGGCGCCACCTGCGCGCCAACGCCGAGCTGGGCGCCCTCACCGGCGTCCCGCACGATCACATCGTCATCGCCGAGGACGGCGTGACCGTCGACCTGGTCGAGGGCAAGGCCAAGATCTCCGGCAAGGTCCAGGCGGGCTATGTCTACGTCGACGGTCTGTCGGTCGGCGACGTCGGCGAGCCGGCCCTCAAGGACCGCAAGATCCTGGGCGAGGAGGGCATCATCTCGGTCTTCGTGGTGATCGACTCCTCCACGGGCAAGATCACCGGTGGGCCGCACATCCAGGCACGCGGCTCCGGCATCGAGGACCCGGCCTTCGTGGACATCCTCCCCAAGGTCACCGAGGTGCTCGAGCGCTCGGCCCAGGACGGGGTCGTCGAGCCCCACCAGCTGCAGCAACTGGTCCGCCGGACCCTGGGCAAGTGGGTCTCGGACAACTACCGGCGCCGGCCGATGATCCTGCCGGTCGTGGTGGAGGTTTGACGCCCGGCCAAGCGTGAACCCGGAGCGGGGCGCCTCGATTTGCATCGAGGCGCCCCGCTCCAGTACGTTTACGGCTCCACCTCGACGGGAACCCGATCGCTTCATGCGCCGGGCAGCCCCCGAAGGGGGTGGGAAATCCGGCTCAGAATCTCTGATAAAGTCGGATGCGCCGGAAAGGGAAACGCGAGAGCGGGAACCTGGAAAGCACCGAGGAAATCGGATCGGAAAGATCTGATAGAGTCGGAAACGCAAAACCGAAGGGAAGCCCGGAGGAAAGCCCGAGAGGGTGAGTACAAAGGAAGCGACCGTTCCTTGAGAACTCAACAGCGTGCCAAAAGTCAACGCCAG
>NZ_JBFAMH010000014.1:0-196897 GCF_040656475.1 Streptomyces sp. NPDC049915 | reverse complement strand
TATCAACATATCTGGCGTTGACTTTTGGCACGCTGTTGAGTTCTCAAGGAACGGTCGCTTCCTTTGTACTCACCCTCTCGGGCTTTCCTCCGGGCGCTTCCCTTCGGTCTTGCGTTTCCGACTCTATCAGATCTTTCCGACCCGATTTCCTCGGTGCTTTCCAGGTTCCCGCTCTCGCGGTTTCCTTTCCGGCGTTTCCGACTCTATCAGACCCTTTCGGCGCCTGACCCCCAGTCAGCGGGGTTCGCCTTCCCGGCCCTTGGGCCGTTCCGACGAGTGAGACTTTAGCGGATTCCCGGCTCCCGAGCTAATCGGGCCCCTGCGTCCTTTCGAACGTGGATTCCTCATTTCGCAAATGCGCGCGCCTGCAACACGACAGCAGCGCAGTGAAACGACTGGCCGTCGAGAAGTGGGTGGTGCTTGCGGAATGGCTGTCCGGGGACCGACCGGAGTCGGCTCTCACGTCGGACAACTCGAAGAACCCTACGGATGCCACCGGGGTGTGTCAACTCATGGCGGGACCACACCCCGGCGCGCCTGCTGGACCTGCGGCCCTGCCTGCCGGCGGGCTCAGTCCTTCGTGCCGGCGGCCAGCGCGCGGCTGCGGTCACGGGCGGCTTCCAGGGCGGCGATCAGGGCGGCCCGTACGCCGTGGTTCTCCAGCTCGCGGATGGCGTTGATGGTGGTGCCGGCCGGAGAGGTGACGTTCTCGCGCAGCTTGACCGGGTGCTCGCCGCTGTCGCGGAGCATGGTCGCGGCGCCGATCGCGGACTGCACGATCAGGTCGTGCGCCTTGTCGCGGGGCAGGCCGAGCAGGATGCCGGCGTCCGTCATCGCTTCGACCAGGTAGAAGAAGTACGCCGGGCCGGAGCCGGACAGGGCGGTGCAGGCGTCCTGCTGGGACTCGGGGACGCGGAGCGTCTTGCCGACGGCGCCGAAGATCTCCTCGGTGTGGGCCAGGTGCGCCGCGGTGGCGTGGCTGCCGGCGGAGATGACGGACATGGCCTCGTCGACGAGGGCGGGGGTGTTCGTCATGACGCGGACGACCGGGGTGCCGGCGGCGAGGCGCTCCTCGAGGAACGCGGTGGTGATGCCCGCGGCACCGCTGATGACCAGGCGGTCGGCGGGGACGTGGGGGGCGAGTTCGTCGAGGAGGGTGCCCATGTCCTGCGGCTTGACCGTGAGGATCAGGGTGTCCGCGGTCTTGGCGGCCTCGGCGTTGGTGACCGGGGTGACGCCGTAGCGGGTGCGGAGTTCGTCGGCGCGTTCCTGGCGGCGGGCCGTGACGAGGAGGTCGGCCGGGGTCCAGCCGCTGCGGATCATTCCGCTGAGCAGGGCTTCACCGATCTTGCCGGTGCCGAGAACTGCGACTTTCTGCGTCATGGCGGGGGATGCCTCCGAAGGGTGCGTCGTCCTGGAGGCATCCTCGCACCCGGGGCGGGGGCGGGCCCGTGTTGTCCGGTGGGCGGGACGGGCGCGCGGGACGGTGTGCGGGACGCCTCGGCGGTCGGCCTCGGGTCAGGCCGTACGGCGTCGGAGGGTGGCCGCGCCGAGGGCGAGGACGAGCAGGGCGCAGCCGGCCACGATGAGGACGTCGCGGACGAAGGTGGCGGTCATGTCGGTGTGGTGGAGGACCTCGTTCATGCCGTCGACGGCGTACGACATGGGCAGGACGTCGGAGATCGCCTCGAGGGCGGGGTGCATGTCGGACCTGGGCGTGAACAGGCCGCACAGGAGGAGCTGGGGGAAGATCACTGCCGGCATGAACTGGACCGCCTGGAATTCCGAGGCCGCGAAGGCCGAGACGAAGAGACCGAGGGCCGTGCCGAGGAGGGCGTCGAGCAGGGCGACCAGGAGGAGCAGCCAGGGGCTGCCGGTGACGTCCAGGCCGAGGATCCACAGCGCGAGGGCGGTGGCGAGGGCGGACTGGACGATCGCGACGGCGCCGAAGGCGAGGGCGTAGCCGGCGATCAGGTCGCCCTTGCCGAGGGGCAGGGCGAGGAGGCGTTCGAGGGTGCCCGAGGTGCGTTCGCGCAGGGTGGCGATGGAGGTCACCAGGAACATCGTGATCAGCGGGAAGATCCCGAGCAGGGACGCGCCGATGCTGTCGAAGGTGTGCGGGCTGCCGTCGAAGACGTAGCGCAGCAGGAAGAGCATCACGCAGGGGATGAGGAGCATCAGCGCGATGGTGCGTGGGTCGTGGGTGAGTTGGCGCAGGACCCGGGCGGCGGTGGCGGTGGTGCGGGCGGGGTGCAGGGCGCGGGTGGGGGCCGGTGCGGTCGTGTGGGTGCTCATCGGGTGGTCTCCTGAGCGCGGGCTGCGGCGTTGGCCTGGTCGACCAGGTGGAGGAAGGCGGCCTCGACGGTGTCGGCGGCGGTGCGGTCGCGCAGGGCGTCGGGGGTGTCCTCGGCGAGGATGCGGCCGTCGCGCATGAGCAGCAGGCGGTGGCAGCGTTCGGCCTCGTCCATGACGTGGGAGGAGACGAGGAGGGTGGCGCCGCGGTCGGTGAGGGTGTGGAAGAGGTTCCACAGGTCGCGGCGCAGGACGGGGTCGAGGCCGACGGTGGGTTCGTCGAGGACGAGCAGCTCGGGGGTGCCGAGCAGGGCGACGGCGAGGGAGACGCGGCTGCGCTGTCCGCCGGAGAGCTTGCCGGCGAGGGTGTCGGCGTGCCGGGTGAGGTCGACGTCGGTGAGGACGCGGTCGACGTCGGCGCGGCGGTCGGGGGTGGGTTGTGCGGGGTTGAGGACTGCGGCGAAGTAGTCGAGGTTCTGGCGGATCGACAGGTCGTCGTAGACGGACGGGGCCTGGGTGACGTAGCCGATGCGGGTGCGCAGGGCGGGGTGGCCGGCGGGGAGGCCGAGGACGTCGAGGGTGCCGGTGACCTTGGCCTGGGTGCCGACGATCGCGCGCAGGAGGGTGGACTTGCCGCAGCCGGAGGGGCCGAGCAGGCCGGTGATACGGCCGCGCGGGACGGAGAAGTCCAGGCCGTGCAGGACGGTGCGGGGGCCGCGGACGGCGGTGAGGGCGGAGGCGTGGATGGCGGGGGCGTCGGTGGGGGGTACGCCGGACGAGTAATTCACCATGTGATGAATATTGCGCCCGGCGCAGGGCGGCGTCAAGCGTCCGCGGGGCTCGCGGCCTTGCGGGCGCGGGGCTTGAGGGCGCGGGGAGGCTGCCCGGTCATGCGGTGCGGGCCACGAGCAGCTCCACGTCGTACGTCTCCTCCACGACACCGTCGGGGAAGACGGTCAGCAGGTGGGCGCGCTCGGCGGTGAGGAACGTCCGGGCGCTGTTCTCGCCGTGGACGAGGAAGACGGAGTGGCTGCCGATGTTGGCGAGGTGGGTGTCGACGGGGACGCGGCGGCTCCAGCGCACTCGGCGATGTGCGAAGCACAGGCGGCCGGTGGGGTCGGCGGCGGCCGGATCGAAGGCGGCCTTCTTCGCGTGGGCGTCGTCGATGCCGAAATGGCGGGCGATCCGGACCGACTGGTCGGCGATCCACGGCACGTCGGGGGCGCTGGTGTTCCACCACAGCGCGAGCGCGCCGCCCGGCCGCAGCACGCGCCGGGCCTCCGGGACCGCGCGGGCCGGGTCGGTCCAGTGCCAGGACTGGGCATAGGTGAGGAGGTCCATGGAGGCCGCGGCGAGCGGCAGGGCGTTGCCGTCGCCGCGGACGAGCGGCACCTCGGGCAGGCCGCGGTGCAGCTCTGCGGCCATGCCGGCGCCCGGTTCCACGGCGAGGACGTCGGCGCGGCGGCGGGTCAGGAGGTCGGTCGCGATACCGGTGCCCGCGCCCACGTCGGCGACGCGTGCGCCGGTGAGGGAACGGCCGGCGAGCTCTTCGACGGCGTCGAACAGGGCGTCGGGGTACGACGGGCGGTGGGCGGCGTACCGGGCCGCGGCGGCGTTGAAGGAGTGGGCGCGGGCCGCATGAAGGTGAGCGAGGTCGCGGGGCTCCGGTGTCGGGACGCGGCTGGGTTCTGACGTGGCTGCCATGGGGCCATGGTGGCCGGGACGGTCGCCGGGAGCAGACGGTTTTCGCTCACCGCGCTCACCCCACGACGGCTCCTAGGAACGCCGCTTCTTCTTGGTGGGGTTGCCCGAGCGCTTCACGGTGCGGCGTCGGTGCTGGTCGAGGGCTTCCTCGTAGTCGGCGCGGTGGAGCTTCTCGCCCGGGGCCTCGGTCAGGGAGCGGAAGAAGTAGGCGAGGAGCGAGCCGACGAAGCCGATGGCGAGCAGGCCGCGCAGGTTGGCCTGCCGTTCCGGGTCGGGGCGCGTGCCGAAGGAGTCCCAGGTGTGCCGGAAGGCGAGCGCGCTGCAGATCGCGAACATCGCGATGACGAGCACGGTGACGAAGCTGCCGGTGTCCGCGATCGCCAGCCCCTCGTAGGCGAAGCGCAGCACCAGGCAGGCGGCCGCCGCGGCGACGAGGGAGCCGACGGCGACACCGAAGCGCCGGGCGGTGTAGCCGCGCGAGTGGTCGACCCAGGTGGTGCCGAAGAATCGCAGGGGTTCCGGCCGGGGGCCGGTGGGGGTCTTCCGGGTGCCGTTGTCGTCGCTCACGCCCTCGATTATGGCGCTGTGCGCCCACCGCCCCCGGGCCGCGGCTCCTCGTCGGTGCCGCGGCCCGGGGCGGTTTCGCTCAGGCGCAGCGCGGGGCTATGTAGCCGTCGCTGCCCGTGTGCACGTACGCGTCGGAGACGAACTCGCCGTTGCCGATGTTGTCCCAGATGTTGGTCGTGCCGTAGTAGCCGGACACCGAGGTGCCCGGGGACTGGCAGTAGACCGGCACCTTGATGCCCTCCGGCAGGATCTTGACGATCGGGTAGCCGGTGCCGGGGCCGCTGCGCACGTTCAGACGGACGCCGGGCGCCACGTCGTAGGAGCGCAGCGCCGTCGCGGTCTGGGCCTGCAGTGCCTCACCTGCGGTTTCGTCGACATGGTCGACCGACATGATGACCTCCCCCGTTGCACCCCACGACAGACGTGGGGTCCCGTTGATTCCCTTTCGTCGCGCGGTGAAACACCTGTGCGCGACTCGCACGCGAACGCTAGCAAGCCGCCTCTGTCCTGTTCGAGTCATCGACTAGGCTCCGTGCGTCGCGCGCGCGGACGAAGAGCACGGGGGGTTCCATGGCGCCACAGAGGAACACCGGGGCGGGCGCGGAAGCGGAACTTCCGGAATACGCCGGTCACTATCTGCTGGAGTCCCGTCTGGGCTCGGGCGGCATGGGCGTCGTGCACCTGGCCCGCAGTGCGTCGGGCATGCGGCTCGCGGTGAAGGTCGTGCACGCCGAGTTCGCCAGGGACCCCGAGTTCCGGGGCCGTTTCCGGCAGGAGATCGTGGCCGCGCGCCGGGTGAGCGGCGCCTTCACCGCGCCCGTCGTGGACGCCGATCCGGAGGCCGACCGGCCCTGGATGGCCACGCTGTTCATCCCCGGTCCGACGCTGTCCGAGCACGTCAAGGACAACGGCCCGATGGCTACGGCGGAGTTGCGCCGGCTGATGGCGGGGCTCGCGGAGGCGCTGCGCGACATCCACCGGGTCGGGGTGGTGCACCGGGATCTGAAGCCGAGCAACGTGCTGCTCGCCGAGGACGGTCCGAAGGTCATCGACTTCGGTATCTCCCGGCCCAAGGACAGCGAACTGCGCACCGAGACCGGCAAGTTGATCGGCACACCGCCGTTCATGGCGCCGGAGCAGTTCCGGCGGCCCCGGCAGGTGGGGCCCGCGGCCGACATCTTCGCGCTCGGTTCCGTGATGGTGCACGCGGCGACCGGACGGGGTCCGTTCGACTCCGACAGTCCGTATGTCGTCGCCTACTCGGTCGTCCACGACGAACCGGATCTGACGGGCGTGCCCGGGAACCTCGCGCCGCTGGTGGGGCGTTGTCTGGCCAAAGAGCCGGAAGAGCGGCCGACACCGGACGAGCTGATGCGGGAGCTGCGCTCGGTGGCGGCCTCGTACGACACGCAGGCGTTCATACCGGCTCAGCGGACGGGGGCCCGGCTGACGGGGGACGGACCACCGCCGTCCGCGGCGAAGGACGGCCCGGACAGTGGAGCGGCGGGAGGTGGCGCAGGGGCGCAGGAGGACGACGAGGCGGGAGCAGCGGGTGCGGGTGACCGTGCGCGCAGGCGTCGGCGCGCGCGGATCGCCGCCGCCGTGGGGGCGGTGGCGCTGGTCGCGGGCGGCGCGTTCGCCGTCGTGCCGCTGATCGACGGCGGCGTCGCGGCGGGCGGTACGGCCGCGCGGTCCGCGCGGGACGGCTTCGCCGGGTGGGAGGCCGAGCCGGTGGCGGCAAGCGATGGTGCCGCCGAGTGCGCCCCGGGCGCCGGCCGGCTGCTGTGTGCCCGGCCCGGCGTGGTCTTCGCGCTCGACCCCGAGGACGGGCGGCTGCTGTGGCAGCACCCCGCCGCGCAGGGGCGCTCCGCCGGCCCGCCGGCCGTGGCGGGCGGGTTCGTGTACGCCCCGGCGGACCAGGGGCGGCGGCTGGAGGCGCTCGACCCGGCCTCCGGCCAGGTGCGCAGGCGGCAGGACGTGCCCGCGTACGCCGGGTTCCGGGCCGTCGGCGACATGCTGCTGCTCACCGGTGCGCACGGCGTGGTGACGGGCGTCGACGCGGCGACGGGCGCCACGGTGTGGAGCCACCGGATCGCGGGGCAGGCCATGCCGTCCTTCGAGTCGTTCGCCGGGGACACCCTGGCGTTCGCGGCGAGCGTGTCCGGCGACGGTAAGCACACCCGCGTCACCGCCGTGGACCCGCGCACCGGTGACGTGCGCTGGGAGACCCGGCTGGACGGGATGCTGGACCTCGTCGGGGCGCAGGACGGATCGGTGTATCTGCTCGCCCTGGACCGGACGTACGGCGAGGCGACCGCCGTCGTGCGCCACTCCCCCGCGACCGGGGCGACGCGCCGGGTCGCGCTGCCCGTCGCCCGGCAGGGGGCGCAGGCCGCCGTACGGGGGGACGTCGTCTACCTCATGGGGGACGGAGGGTCGCTGGACGCCGTCGACATGGGCGCGCGCAAGCGGCTGTGGTCTCTGGAGACGTCCGTGAGCCGCGCCTCGGCGCCGGCCGCCGACCGTGACCATGTGTATGTCACGGCGGCCGACGGGCGGCTGCTCGGCGTCGACGCCCGCACGGGCGGCCTCGTCGGACAGACCCGCGCCCGGCTCGGCACCGGCGGGGACCGCATCGCCGCGAGCCTGCCCACGCCGGTGGTCGCCGACGGCCGCGTGTACGCATCGGCGCCCGACGGCACGGTGTTCGCGGTGCCCGCGGGGGCGCCGGGCGGGTGGTAACCGTCGGGGGCGGACAGGCGACGGGCCGCCCGGGGGGAGAGAGAAAGAGACAGGCCCTGGGCCGCCCCGGGGGAGACAGGCGAAGGGCCGCCCCCGAGGGAGCGGCCCTTCATCGTCGTACGACCTGGCCGGGGCGGCCGGGAGAGGGTCAGGCCAGCTTGGACACGTCCCGCACCGCGCCCTTGTCGGCGCTGGTGGCCATCGCGGCGTAGGCACGCAGGGCGGCCGAGACCTTGCGTTCGCGGTTCTTCGGGCGGTAGGCGCCGTTCAGGGCCTGCTCGCGGCGGGCCAGCTCGGCGTCGTCGACCAGCAGCTCGATCGTGCGGTTCGGGATGTCGATGCGGATGCGGTCGCCGTCCTCGACGAGGGCGATGGTGCCGCCTGAGGCCGCCTCGGGGGACGCGTGGCCGATCGACAGGCCGGACGTGCCGCCGGAGAAGCGGCCGTCGGTGACCAGGGCGCACGCCTTGCCCAGGCCCCGGCCCTTCAGGTACGAGGTCGGGTAGAGCATCTCCTGCATGCCGGGGCCGCCCTTGGGGCCCTCGTAGCGGATGACGACGACGTCGCCCTCCTTGACCTGCTGGGTGAGGATCTTCTGGACGGCCTCCTCCTGCGACTCGCAGACCACCGCCGGACCCTCGAAGGTCCAGATCGACTCGTCGACGCCGGCCGTCTTCACCACGCAGCCGTCGACGGCGAGGTTGCCCTTGAGGACCGCGAGGCCGCCGTCCTTGGAGTAGGCGTGCTCGGCCGAGCGGATGCAGCCGCCCTCGGCGTCGGTGTCCAGTGCCTCCCAGCGCTCGGACTGGGAGAAGGCCTCGGCGGACCTCACACATCCCGGCGCCGCGTGCCACAGCTCGACGGCCTCGGGGGACGGGGAGCCGCCGCGCACGTCCCAGGTCTTGAGCCAGTCGGCCAGGGACGGGCTGTGCACGGAGTGCACGTCCTCGTTGAGCAGACCGGCGCGGTGCAGCTCGCCGAGGAGGGCGGGGATGCCGCCGGCGCGGTGCACGTCCTCCATGTAGTACGTGCGGTCCTTGGCGACGTTCGGGGCCACCTTCGCCAGGCACGGCACCCGGCGGGAGACGGCGTCGATCTGCTCCAGGCCGAAGAGCACCTCCGCCTCCTGGGCTGCGGCCAGCAGGTGCAGGATCGTGTTGGTGGAGCCGCCCATCGCGATGTCGAGGGCCATGGCGTTCTCGAACGCCTGGATCGTGGCGATGCTGCGCGGCAGGACCGAGTCGTCGTCCTGCTCGTAGTAGCGGCGGACCAGGTCCATCACGGTGTGCGCGGCGTCGACGTACAGCTGCTTGCGCGCGGTGTGGGTGGCCAGGACCGAGCCGTTGCCGGGCAGGGACAGGCCGATCGCCTCGGTGAGGCAGTTCATCGAGTTGGCGGTGAACATGCCGGAACAGGAGCCGCAGGTCGGACAGGCGTTCTCCTCGATACGGAGCATGTCCTCATCGGAGATCTTGTCGTTCACCGCGTCGGACATCGCGTCGACCAGGTCGAGCGTGCGGACCGTGCCGTCGACGAGGGTGGCGCGGCCGGACTCCATCGGGCCGCCGGAGACGAAGACCGTCGGGATGTTCAGGCGCAGGGCCGCGTTCAGCATGCCCGGGGTGATCTTGTCGCAGTTGGAGATGCAGACCAGGGCGTCGGCGCAGTGCGCCTCGACCATGTACTCCACGCTGTCCGCGATCAGGTCGCGGGAGGGCAGGGAGTAGAGCATGCCGCCGTGGCCCATCGCGATGCCGTCGTCGACGGCGATCGTGTTGAACTCGCGCGGGATGCCTCCCGCCTCCTTGATCGCCTCGCTGACGATCCGGCCGACCGGGGCCAGGTGGGTGTGGCCGGGGACGAACTCGGTGAAACTGTTGGCGACCGCGATGACGGGCTTCCGGCCGATGTCCGCACCGGGTACACCGGAGGCGCGCATCAGGGCGCGGGCGCCCGCCATGTTGCGGCCGTGGGTGACTGTGCGGGACCTCAGCTCGGGCATCGTCGCTCGCTCCTTCTAAGACCTTCGGTCAGAGAATTCTGACTGCAGTCGAGCGTACGCCGGTCATCCAGGGACCGGGACAGGGTGTCCGGAATGCGGGACGGATGTCTCGCCGTTCCGCGTCTCTCAGCCGCCCGTCAGGTGCGTCTGTACGACCGGGGCGAGGCGGGCGATGATCTGTTCGACGTCCACCGACGCCAGCGGCTCCACCTTGATCACGTACCGCAGCATCACCGTGCCGACCAGCTGCGCCGCCGCCAGTTCGGCGCGCAGCTCGGCGTCCGCGGTCCGCAGCTCTCCCGCGACCCGGCGCAGCAGCTGCGTGGAGACGAGTCGGCGCAGGGCGGCCGCGGCGGTCTCGTTGTTCACCGCCGAGCGGATGATCGCGAGCAGCGACGTCCGGGTGGCGGGGTTCTCCCAGAGGCCGAAGAGCAGGCGGGTCATGCGCTCGCCGACATCGGCGAGGGGGCCGGCCAGGGCCGCGTCGCGCATCGTCAGGGCCGGTGCGAAGGCGACCTCGATGGCCGCTTCGAAGATCTGTTCCTTGGTGCCGAAGTAGTGGTGGACGAGCGCCGAGTCGACACCGGCGGCCTTGGCGATGCCGCGCACGGACGTCTTCTCGTAGCCGCGCTCGGAGAACTCCTCGCGGGCCGCGGTCAGGATGCGGTCACGCGTGCCGGCCGACTCCGTGCGCGGCGGCCGCCCCCGGCGGCGGGCACCGGCGGGGGTGGCCGTCGTCGCCGGGGTGTCGCCACGGCTCGTCATCGCCGGGGCACCTTCACCGCGGACGCCAGGTGGAGGCGGGTGAAGGCCAGGGCCTCGGCGAGGTCGGCCTCGCGCTCCGCGCTGGACATGGCGCGGCGGGTGTTGACCTCGATGACGACATGGCCGTCGAAGCCGTTCACGGCGAGCCGCTCGAGCACCTCCGCGCAGGGCTGCGTGCCGCGGCCGGGCACCAGGTGCTCGTCCTTCGCGGAGCCGCGGCCGTCGGCGAGGTGCACATGGCCGAGGCGGTCGGCCATGCGGTCGATCATCTGGATCGCGTCGGTGCGGGCGGTCGCGGTGTGACTGAGATCGATCGTGAAGTGGCGGTAGTCGTCCTTCGTGACGTCCCAGTCGGGGGCGTACGCGAGCATCTCGCGGTCGCGGTAGCGCCACGGGTACATGTTCTCGACGGCGAACCGCACGTCCGTCTCGTTCGCCATGCGCCAGATTCCGTCCACGAAGTCCCGGGCGTACTGGCGCTGCCAGCGGAAGGGCGGGTGGACGACGACGGTGCTCGCGCCGAGCTTCTCGGCCGCCACCCGGGCGCGCTGCAGCTTGGTCCACGGGTCGGTGGACCACACCCGCTGCGTGATCAGCAGACAGGGTGCGTGTACGGCGAGGATCGGGATCCGGTGGTAGTCGCTGAGTCTGCGCAGCGCCTCGATGTCCTGGCTGACCGGGTCGGTCCACACCATGACCTCGACACCGTCGTAGCCGAGGCGCGCGGCGATCTCGAAGGCCGTGGCCGTCGACTCCGGATACACCGAGGCCGTCGACAGCGCGACCTTCGCATCCGGGATCCGTACGACTGGCTCTGCCATGGGGGACAGGTTACGGGGTGCGGCGTCGTGGACGGGGGGTGCGTAATCGCCGTTGTGGCGAGCGCCATACGCGGCTGCGGGCTGTGGCGGGGCGCCTCTTGACCGTTGTGGTGAGCACCACGCGCGTGTGCCGGCCGGGGCGAGGGGGGCCGACTCACCGCTGCGGTGAGCACCACGCGCGCGTGCCGGCCGGCGCGAGGGACGCCCACTCACCGCTGCGGTGAGCACCACGCGCGCGTACCGGCCGGCGCGAGGGACGCCCACTCACCGCTGCGGTGAGCACCACGCGCGCGTACCGGTGCGTTGTGGTTGATCGCGCAGTTCCCCGCGCCCCTTCGGGTTGGCTACGCCGAGCCCATGTGGTCCAGGCGGCGCAGGATCACTCCCTCCCGCAGGGCCCACGGACAGATTTCCAGGGCTTCCACCTCGAAGAGGTCCATCGCGCCCTCGGCGACCAGCGCGCCGGCGAGGAGCTGGCCCGCGCGGCCCTCGGAGACGCCGGGAAGCTCGGCGCGCTGGGCGGTGGTCATGTCGGCGAGCTTGGGGACCCACGCCTCCAGGCTCTCCCGCTTCAGCTCCCGCTGGGCGTACAGGCCCTCCGCGGAGCGGGCGGCGCCGGCGATGCGGGCCAGTTGCTTGAAGGTCTTGGAGGTGGCGACCACGTGGTCCGGGGCGCCGAAGCGGCTGAATTCGCCGACCGTGCGGGCGATCTGCGCGCGGACGTGACGGCGCAGGGCGCGGACGTCCTCCGGGTCGGGCGGGTCGCCGGGCAGCCAGCCGGCGGTGAGGCGGCCGGCGCCCAGCGGCAGCGACACGGCCGTGTCCGGTTCCTCGTCCATGCCGTAGGCGATCTCCAGGGAGCCGCCGCCGATGTCGAGGACCAGCAGCTTCCCGGCGGACCAGCCGAACCAGCGGCGGACGGCGAGGAAGGTGAGGCGGGCCTCCTCCTCACCGGTGAGCACCTGCAGCTCGACGCCGGTCTCCTCCCGCACGCGCGCGAGGACGTCGTCGGCGTTGCCGGCCTCGCGGACGGCGGACGTGGCGAAGGGCACCAGGTCCTCCACACCCTTGTCCTCGGCGGCCTGGAGGGCGTCCTCGACGACGGTGACCAGTTTGTCGATGCCCTCGGAGTCTATGCAGCCCTCGTCGTCCAGGAGTTGGGCGAGCCGCAGCTCCGCCTTGTGCGAATGCGCGGGCAGCGGGCGTGCGCCGGGGTGCGCGTCCACCACCAGCAGATGCACCGTGTTCGATCCCACGTCGAGGACACCGAGTCTCATGTACGGAACGCTACTGCCAGCGGCTCCGTGTTCGGCCCCCCGTGCGGTGCCGGGACGGGCACCCGGCGTTTTACCCTGGACGGGTGCCAAAGACGAAAAAGGCGAAGGACGAAAAACCGACCAAGACGGCGAAGGCCGAAAAGTCGACCAAATCCTCCGAGGTTCCTTCGCAGGCGAAGGTGGTGAAGGCTGCGAAGAAGCCCAAGAAGGCCCTGCCGGGGCCTCAGGCGCCGGTGGCCGACGAGAAGGGACTCGACTTCGCACGCGCGTGGGTGGAGTTCCCGGATCCGGCGGACGACGAGCAGGTCTTCCGGTGCGATCTGACATGGCTGACCTCCCGCTGGAACTGCATCTTCGGCAGCGGCTGCCAGGGCATCCAGGCGGGCCGCGCGGACGACGGGTGCTGCTCGCTGGGCGCGCACTTCTCCGACGAGGACGACGAGCAACGGGTCGCCGGGCATGTGGCGCGGCTCACGCCGGAGATCTGGCAGCACCACGCCGAGGGCACGGAGAACGGCTGGGTGTCCGAGGACGAGGACGGCGAGCGGCAGACCCGGCCCTTCCAGGGCTCCTGCATCTTCCAGAACCGGCCCGGCTTCGCCGGAGGCGCGGGCTGCTCGCTGCACATCCTGGCCCTGCGCGAGGGACGCGAGCCGCTGGAGACCAAGCCGGACGTGTGCTGGCAGCTGCCGATCCGGCGGACCTTCGACTGGATCGAGCGGCCCGACGACACACGCGTGCTGCAGGTCTCGATCGGGGAGTACGACCGCCGGGGCTGGGGTCCGGGCGGCCACGACCTGCACTGGTGGTGCACGTCGGCGACCTCGGCGCACGGCGCGGGCGACCCGGTGTACGTCTCCTACCGGGCGGAGCTGACCGAGCTGATGGGCAAGGCCGGCTACGACCGGCTGGTCGAGCTGTGCAAGGAGCGGCTGGCATCCCGGCTGCCGCTGCTCGCCCCGCACCCGGCGGACCCGGCCGGCTGACCCGGGCCACGGGTGGGTTTCGGCGCCGTATGCGCAAGGCGTACGGCGCCGTATCGCGTCCGGCGTCACGACGTCGACGGGGTCGGGTCGCCACTGTCGCCGGGCGGCGGGGTCGAGCTCCCGGGGTCGGTGGAGCCGCCCGGGTCGGACGGGGTGGACTCGGTGGGCGTGGGGTCCGGCGACGACGGCGGGCTGCTCGGGGTGGGTGAGCCACCGGTGTCCGAGGGAGCCGAGGTGGTGGGCGTCGGGCCGGGGTCGGACGGCGGCGGGTCCGTGGGGCTGCCCGGGCCGGGGCCCGTACCCGGGTCGGAGGGCCTGGGCGCGCTGCCGTAGCCGTCGATGGAGACGACGGCGCCGGCGGGCGCGATCGCCACCCGCGCGCTCCAGTGGCCGGACGGCTCGCGCAGGGGGTCGACGTGCACCTGGATCGTGAACGACTCGCCGGGCTGGAGGGTTCCCGAGGACTGGCTGAAGTAGAGCCAGGGGGCCGTGGTGGTGGCCGACCAGCGCACGGGGCCCGAGCCGGTCGCGGTGAGGGTGATCAGCGTGGTGTCGCCCCGGCTGCCGGCGGTGACCTCCAGGTCGCCGCTCCGGGCGCCGGTTCCGGCGACGCTGACGACCTCGGCGGAGACATCGCCGTCGTCGCCCCGGCCGAACCGGGCGCCGGGCCGGGTGCTGGCGTTGCCCGCGTTCTCGTACGCGCCGCTCGCCGTCTCGCCGTCGAGCATGCCCGCGTTGTGGTCCTGGCGGGCGGTGGCCGGGCCGCCGGCGGCGTCCTCGCCGACGGGTGCGCCGCGGTAGGCGGCCCACAGGGCGAGCACGGGGGCGGCGACCACGGTGGCGACGACGGTCGTGGTCACGGCACGCGCGCGCAGCCGGTCGCGGCGGGCCGCGCGGTCCTTGGGGTCCAGGGGGAAACCGCGCCGGTCGAAGCGCGGCACGGCGAGGCCACGCGCGCGTGGGTGGTGGGCGAGGGCGACGTGCAGGGCCGCGCGGGGCGCCTCCAGCACGGGCAGCTCGGCGGGGGTGACGCTGGCGCCGGGCCAGCGTCCGGGGACCGCGCGTTCGGCGGTGCGACGGCAGCGGGGGCAGTCGTCGACGTGCCGGACCAGTTCGCGGCGCAGGGTGCTGCTCAGCACGAACCGGCCGTCGCCGGTCAGGCGGGCGACGCTCGAGCAGGTGCCGGTCTCCACGACGGCGAGCGCCGCGCGGGTGCGCTCCACCTCGCAGGCCGCGGCGGCGAGCAGGTCGCGGGCGGCGGCGAGATCCATGCCGAGCACGGCGGCGACCTCGTGGCCGGCCAGGTGGTGGCGCACGGCGAGTTCCAGGGCCTCGCGCTGCTCGGGTGTGGTGCCGGCGGCCTCCGGCCAGGCGAGCAGGCCCAGTTCGCGGCGCCGCCGCTCCTGCACCTGAGGGGCGACCCGCACGGCGGCCTCGGGCTCCTTGCCGGTGCCCGCGCGGCCCGCGGCGTGGGTGGCCTGACGTTTCTGCTTGGCCTCGGCGAGCTTGCGCAGGCACACCCAGCGGGCCAGCGCGTACAGCCAGGCCCGGCGGTCGCCGGCGGCGTCCGGCACGCGCGTGCCGCGCCGCTCGGCGAGGGTGAGCGCGTCGGCGAGGGCGGCGGTGGCCGAGTCGTGGTCGCACAGGACGGACAGGCAGTAGGTGAACAGCCCGTCGAGATACGGCTCGTAGCGCGCGGGCGGGCGCTGCGCCAGCGTGCGCGCCGCGGCGCGATCGCGCGCCTCCCGGTGCGCCCGGTGTGCGCCGGTGGTGCGGGTCGGGGTCTCCGGAATGCTGCTCGTCACCCGTGCGACCGTAGGCGGCATGAGCAGGCCTTCTCGGGCGCCTTGAGCACTTTTAATCCGTACGGGTGAAACGATCCCTCAATAGGGGACAGCGGCCCTTCGGTCCGCGGCCGGTTCCGGGTTGCGGGTGGCCGGTTCCCGTCGAGGGATACAGGCATCCCCGCTCCGCCGTACCGCCGGCGAGGGCCCGCTGTCAGACCCGGCCGCTACGGTGTGGTCCATGGCTGCCCGTACCAAGACCACCAAGGACCGTCCCTCCTACCGCTGCACGGAATGCGGCTGGCAGACGGCGAAGTGGCTCGGCCGCTGCGCCGAATGCCAGGCCTGGGGCACGGTCGAGGAGTACGGCGCGCCCGCGGTCCGCACCACCGCGCCGGGCCGTGTCACCACGTCCGCGCTGCCCATCGGCCAGGTCGACGGCCGGCAGGCCACCGCCCGCCCCACCGGCGTGCCCGAGCTGGACCGCGTCCTCGGCGGCGGCCTGGTCCCCGGCGCGGTCGTACTCGTCGCCGGTGAGCCCGGCGTCGGCAAGTCCACCCTCCTCCTCGACGTCGCCGCCAAGTCGGCCAGCGAGGAGCACCCCACTCTCTATGTCACCGGCGAGGAGTCCGCGAGCCAGGTCCGGCTGCGCGCCGACCGGATCAACGCCATCGACGACCACCTCTACCTCGCCGCCGAGACCGACCTCTCGGCCGTGCTCGGCCATCTGGACGCGGTCAAGCCGTCCCTGCTGGTCATGGACTCGGTGCAGACCGTGGCCTCGCCCGAGATCGACGGAGCGCCCGGCGGCATGGCCCAGGTCCGCGAGGTCGCGGGCGCCCTGATCCGCGCCTCCAAGGAGCGCGGCATGTCCACGCTGCTGGTGGGCCATGTCACCAAGGACGGCACGATCGCCGGCCCTCGTCTGCTGGAGCACCTCGTGGACGTGGTGCTGCACTTCGAGGGCGACCGGCACGCGCGTCTGCGCCTGGTGCGCGGCGTGAAGAACCGCTACGGCACCACGGACGAGGTCGGCTGCTTCGAACTGCACGACGAGGGCATCACGGGCCTCGCCGACCCGAGCGGACTTTTCCTGACCCGTCGTGACGAACCGGTTCCGGGCACCTGTCTGACGGTCACCCTGGAGGGCCGCCGCCCGCTGGTGGCCGAGGTCCAGGCGCTCACCGTGGACTCGCAGATCCCCTCCCCGCGCCGTACGACGTCCGGTCTGGAGACGTCCCGGGTGTCGATGATGCTGGCGGTGCTGGAGCAGCGCGGCCGGATCAGCGCCCTGGGCAAAAGGGACATCTACTCCGCGACGGTCGGCGGCGTGAAGCTGTCGGAGCCGGCCGCGGACCTGGCGATCGCGCTCGCCCTGGCCTCCGCCGCCAGCGACACTCCCCTGCCGAAGAACCTGGTCGCGATCGGCGAGGTGGGGCTGGCGGGCGAGGTCAGACGGGTCACGGGCGTGCAGCGGCGCCTCTCCGAGGCGCACCGGCTGGGCTTCACGCACGCGCTCGTGCCGGGCGACCCGGGGAAGATCCCGCCCGGTATGAAGGTCCTGGAAGTCGCCGACATAGGGGACGCGCTGCGGGTCCTGCCGCGCTCCCGTCACCGAGAGGCCCCACGGGAGCCGGAGGACCGCCGGTAGACTTTGCCCTGGTCTCGCCCGTCCGTACGAACCGAGTGCGCAACGGGAGCGCCCACAGAACCTGCGACCGGAGGAGTGCAGTGGCAGCCAACGACCGGGCAGCAGCTCCCGGAAAGTCCGGTGGGAGTGCCGGTTCCGATGGCCTGATGCGCGCCTCGCTGAGCGCTGTGGCACCGGGCACGTCCCTGCGGGACGGTCTTGAACGGGTACTGCGCGGCAACACCGGCGGACTGATCGTGCTCGGCTTCGACAAGACGGTCGAGACGATGTCCACCGGCGGCTTCGTCCTGGACGTGGAGTTCACCGCGACCCGGCTGCGCGAGCTGTGCAAGCTGGACGGCGGCATCGTGCTCTCCACGGACCTGTCGAAGATCCTTCGGGCGGGCGTCCAGTTCGTCCCCGACGCGACGATCCCGACCGAGGAGACCGGCACCCGGCACCGCACGGCGGACCGCGTCTCCAAGCAGGTCGGCTTCCCGGTCGTCTCCGTCTCCCAGTCCATGCGGCTGATCGCCCTGTACGTCGACGGGCAGCGCCGCGTCCTGGAGGACTCGGCGGCGATCCTGTCCCGCGCCAACCAGGCACTGGCCACCCTGGAGCGCTACAAGCTGCGCCTGGACGAGGTCGCGGGCACGCTGTCGGCGCTGGAGATCGAGGACCTGGTGACGGTCCGGGACGTCTCCGCGGTGGCCCAGCGGCTGGAGATGGTGCGCCGCATCGCCACCGAAATCGCCGAATACGTGGTCGAACTGGGCACCGACGGGCGGCTGCTCGCCCTCCAGCTCGACGAGTTGATCGCCGGGGTCGAGCCCGAGCGCGAGCTGGTCGTGCGGGACTACGTGCCCGAGCCGACCGCGAAGCGTTCCCGCACGGTCGAGGAGGCGCTGGCCGAGCTGGACAAGCTCAGCCACGCCGAGTTGCTGGAGCTGTCCACGGTGGCCCGCGCCCTGGGCTACACCGGCTCCCCCGAGGCCCTCGACTCCGCGGTCTCGCCGCGTGGCTTCCGGCTGCTGGCGAAGGTCCCGCGGCTGCCCGGTGCCATCATCGACCGCCTGGTGGAGCACTTCGGCGGCCTGCAGAAGCTGCTCGCCGCCAGCGTCGACGATCTCCAGACCGTCGACGGCGTCGGCGAGGCCCGCGCCCGCAGCGTCCGCGAGGGCCTGTCCCGGCTGGCGGAGTCGTCGATCCTGGAGCGGTACGTCTAGCCGCCGGCGATCCGGCCTCCGGCGGTTCGCGCCCCACTGACAAGTCGCAGTGTCGCGGTCAGTCCGCCGCGAGTACGAACGACGTCTGCGCCTTCTCGAACCCGGGCGCCTTCGCCTCCACCAGATACGTCCCCGGCGTGGCCGTCCGGGCCGGAGGCGTCGCGCACTGCGGCGCGCTCGCCCGGCGGTCCCACGTCACGACGTACGTGATGCTGCTGCTCGCCGGCACCCGGTACAGCAGACTCCCGCCGCCCTTGGGGCAGTCGGCGGAGGACCAAAAGTGATCGCCTTCCTGACTGATCGTCACGACTGCGCTCCTCGGCCCCAGATCGACCTTGCAGTCGTGGGCGGAGGTGTTGCGCGCGACGATCTGGAACGTCGGCGTCTGGTCCGGCGTGTAGCTGTTGCGAACGCTGCGCAGCGTCAACGTGACCGTGCTGGACGTGCAGTTGGGAAGCGGGGAGCCGGCGGGCAACGCCGCGCCCGCGCCGGTGCCGCCGCCAGCGCTGCCGTTGATTCCGTCGTCCGGCCCACCGGCCGAGCCCGCACCACCGCCGGATCCCCCGGCACCGCCGGCGCCGGCGCCGTCGCTGCCGCCCGAGCCGGCGCCCGCACCGGACCCGGCACCGGAGCCGCTGGAGTCCCCACCGCTCGACTCGTCGCGCCCGCCAGGGTGTTGGCTGATCGCCGGACCGGAACCGGACGGTCCAGGAGTGATCGAGGACGCGGGGTTCTTGCCGTTGGACCCACCGGCGTCGTTGTTGCCGCCGCCGTCACCCGAGGTGACGACCCACGTGATCAGCAGCGCCAACAGCGTGACCACAGACAGCAGTACAGCCCTCCGTCGCCAATAGATGGAGGAGGGAAGCGGCCCGACCGGATTGCGCAGAGATCCCACGGCGCAAACTGTACGAGAGATCGCTGCGTTCGCTTGCGCCACCCGCCGCCCGCGACGCAACTTTTCCGGATCATCATTCCGGAGACCAGCCTTCGAACGTCCCTCGGCCCACGGGAGCGTTCACGATCGCGGCCCTTGCGCCTGTGGCCACGGCTGTGGTGTGCGGCGTTTCAAGTGATCCACGCGGACGAGGCGTTCGCTGCTCTCGCGCCCGTACCCTCGTGTTCGAGGAGTCGGGCGCGTGCCGCTCGTGATCGAAAGGGCCGGGCACGGGACGGGGCACGGGCCCGCCGGGCTCCGGGCTCCGGGCTCCGTCCGTACGTCCGTCCGTACGTCCGTCCGTCCGTCCCGTATCAACGATCACACGGTCCCGTCCCCCTGGCCGCCACCCGCCACTCCGCGTCCGCTCCCCCACTCCCACTCCGCCACCTCAGCGCGCCCGCGCTCCGACCCGCCCCCGTCGGTGCGCACGCGCGCGTGGTGGCGCATGGCAGGATCGGTAGCGCCATGACTGCGCCCACGAAGCTTTCGCACAGCAGCCCCGTCCCGTCGGCCGCGCCGGCCGGGGAGGAACTGCACATCCCTGTCATCGCCTGGTTCGAAGCGCACGCGCGTGATCTGCCCTGGCGGCGCCCGGAGGCGGGTGCCTGGGGTGTGATGGTCAGCGAGTTCATGCTCCAGCAGACGCCGGTCAGCCGGGTGCTGCCCGTCTACGAGCAGTGGCTGGCCCGCTGGCCCCGCCCCGCCGATCTGGCCGAGGAGGCGCCCGGCGAGGCGGTGCGCGCCTGGGGCCGGCTCGGCTACCCGCGCCGCGCGCTGCGTCTGCACGGGGCGGCGGTTGCGATAGCGGAGCGGCACGACGGCGACGTACCCGCCGACCACGCCCAGCTGCTCGCGCTGCCCGGCATCGGCGAGTACACGGCCGCGGCGGTGGCGTCGTTCGCGTACGGGCAGCGGCACGCGGTGCTGGACACCAATGTGCGCCGGGTCTTCGCGCGCGCGGTGAGCGGTGTCCAGTACCCGCCGAACGCCACCACGGCCGCCGAGCGGCGGCTGGCCCGCATGCTGCTGCCGGAGGACGAGCGGACCGCCGCGCGCTGGGCCGCGGCCTCGATGGAGCTGGGCGCCCTGGTGTGCACGGCGAAGAACGAGGACTGTCGCCGCTGCCCGATCGCCGCGCAGTGCGCGTGGCGGCTGGCGGGCAAGCCGGAGCACGACGGGCCGCCGCGGCGCGGCCAGACGTACGCCGGCACCGACCGGCAGGTGCGCGGCAAGCTGCTCGCCGTCCTGAGGGAGGCGCACGCGCCCGTGCCGCAGGCCGCGCTGGACCGGGTGTGGCACGAGCCGGTGCAGCGCGCCCGGGCGCTGGACGGTCTCGTCGCGGACGGTCTGGTGGAGCCGCTGCCGGACGGGCTGTACCGGCTGCCGCTGAGCTGACGCACGGGCTCAGCCGAACACGCGGCCGGTTCGCACACGGGCACCTCCGGGCTGACGTACAGACACTTCACAGCGTCCGGCGGCGTGTTACGGTCCATCACAGACCTCGAATCAGGACATACTTCACCAAATCGACCAACCTCCTTACCCACAAGCGGCTTCCGTTACACAACCGACGTACAGCCGAGTGCTGGCCGCAGGCTGCTCCGCACAGCGCCGTGACAACGCCTCCGTACCTTCGTTGTCGTGCCCGTCAGGGACACGACGACCACAGGCAGGACACCGGCAGCAGGCAGCCGGCACCACGGGGATGTTTCGGAGGCGGTTGATCATGGCGCAGGGCGAGGTGCTCGAGTTCGAGGAGTACGTCCGCACCCGGCAGGACGCGTTGCTGCGCAGCGCCCGCCGGCTGGTTCCGGACCCGGTGGACGCCCAGGACCTCCTCCAGACCGCTCTGGCCCGCACCTACGGCCGCTGGGACGGCATCGCCGACAAGCGGCTGGCGGACGCCTATCTGCGACGCGTCATGATCAACACGCGTACCGAGTGGTGGCGGGCCCGCAAGCTGGAGGAAGTGCCCACCGAGCAGCTCCCGGACGCCTCCGTGGACGACTCCACCGAGCAGCACGCCGACCGCGCCCTGCTGATGGACATCATGAAGGTGCTCGCCCCGAAGCAGCGCAGCGTGGTCGTGCTGCGACACTGGGAGCAGATGTCCACGGAGGAGACGGCCGCCGCCCTCGGCATGTCGGCCGGAACGGTCAAGAGCACGCTGCACCGGGCGCTCGCCCGGCTCCGCGAGGAGCTGGAGGCCCGCGATCTGGACGCACGCGCGCTGGAGCGTGAGGAGCGGGAGCGGTGCGCGGCCTGACGGACGGGGACGACTCCCCGTCCCGGGGGAGTCTTCAGGCGGTGATCACGGCGGCGGCCGTGCTCGCCGCCCTCGCCCTTTTGGTTTCCGCGTGCGCCACCGGCGGCACCGGAACCCGTGACGAGGGTCCCGCCCGCGCCGACTCGGTCGCGGGCGCGGCCGCCTCGCCCTCCCCCAGCCCCGTGCGCACCATGCAGACGGTGGACCCGGTCCGGCTCGTCAAGGAGGACCCGCTGGTCTCGGACGCGGTCAAGAAGAGCCTGCGGCCGTGCGTGGGGGACGACTACCCCGTCGACGTCTCGTACGGCGATCTGACCGACGGCTCGGTCGACGACGTCGTCATCAACGTGCTGACGTGCGGTGACGCGGTGGGGGTCGGCTCGTACGTGTATCGCGCGGACGGCGACCGGTACCAGAATGTGTTCCAGTCCGAGGAATCCCCGGTCTACGCCGAGATAGACCGCGGCGCTCTGATGGTGACCAAGCAGGTGTACAAGAATGGCGACGCGGTGGCGAACCCGTCCGGCGAGAACGTGATCACGTACGTCTGGAAAGCGGGCCGGTTCGTGCAGGACAGCTTCCACCACACCGACTACGGCACCACGGTGGACACCGATCCGACAAAGGTGCCCGCACCGGCGCCGGCGGACAACTGACGCGGACATCGCGGCGGGCGTGAACCGATCGGACCGCTCGTTCCGATGGAGGAGTGAACGCACCGCGAGTTCCACGCGTCCATGCAGAGAGCCGTACGACCGAGAAACACACAAGGACTGAGAGCACCGGGATGGCAGACCAGACCCACGTCCTGTTCGTCGAGGACGACGACGTCATCCGCGAGGCCACCCAGCTCGCCCTGGAGCGGGACGGCTTCGTGGTCACCGCCATGCCCGACGGCCTGTCGGGTCTGGAGGCGTTCCGGGCGAACCGCCCCGACATCGCCCTGCTGGACGTCATGGTCCCGGGCCTGGACGGCGTCAGCCTGTGCCGGCGCATCCGCGACGAGTCCACCGTCCCCGTGATCATGCTGTCGGCGCGCGCCGACTCGATCGACGTGGTCCTGGGCCTGGAGGCGGGCGCCGACGACTACGTGACCAAGCCGTTCGACGGGGCCGTGCTGGTCGCCCGCATCCGCGCGGTACTGCGCCGCTTCGGGCACGCCGGCGGTGACCGGCAGGCGGACGGCGCGGCCCCGGCGGACGACGGCGGTGTGCTGACCTTCGGCGACCTGGAGGTCGACACGGACGGCATGGAGGTGCGCCGGGCCGGCCACCCCGTGGCGCTGACCCCGACCGAGATGCGCCTGCTGCTGGAGTTCTCCTCCGCGCCGGGCACGGTCCTGTCGCGGGACAAGCTCCTGGAGCGCGTCTGGGACTACGGCTGGGGTGGGGACACCCGCGTCGTCGACGTCCATGTGCAGCGGCTGCGAACCAAGATCGGCCAGGACCGCATCGAGACGGTCCGCGGCTTCGGCTACAAGTTGAAGGCCTGAGCGGGGCCCGGCATGCGGGGGATCGTGCGACGTCTGCTTCCTGAGCGTCTGCAGCGGGCTGGTATCCGGACGGGGCTGAGATGGAAGCTCAGCGCTGCCATCGCGCTGGTCGGCGCGCTGGTGGCGATCGTGCTCAGCCTGGTCGTGCACAACGCGGCACGGGTGTCGATGCTGGACAACGCCCGCGATCTGGCCGTGGAGCGAATCGAGATCGCCCAGCGGAACTACGACCTCACCCACCGGGCGAACTTCCCCGGCGTCGCGATCAACGACGCCGGTCTGCCCACACCGCTGCGTGAGCGGGTCCTGGCCAACCGAGTGGCGACCTATGTCTCCGATCACCGGGGTCACCCGCCGGACATCTGGGCCGCCACCCCGGCGAAGGACGGGCGCATCCTCTCGCTGCACACCCACTTCACCGACCGCAGCACGGACATCCTGCGCGACCTCGACCAGGCCCTGGTCATCGGTTCCATCGCCGTCGTACTGGGCGGCAGCGCGCTCGGCGTGCTCATCGGCGGGCAGCTGTCGCGCCGGCTGCGCAAGGCGGCGGCCGCCGCCAACCAGGTCGCCCGCGGGGAGACGGAGGTGCGGGTGCGGGACGCCATCGGCGGGATCGTCCGGGACGAGACCGACGACCTGGCGAGCGCGGTGGACGCCATGGCGGACGCGCTCCAGCAGCGGCTGGAGGCCGAACGCCGGGTGACCGCCGACATCGCGCACGAGCTGCGCACCCCGGTGACCGGACTGCTCACGGCGGCCGAGCTGCTGCCGCCCGGCCGCCCGACCGAGCTGGTGCTGGACCGGGCGAAGGCGATGCGCACCCTGGTGGAGGACGTCCTGGAGGTGGCCCGCCTGGACGGCGCCTCGGAGCGGGCAGAGCTGCAGGACATCCTGCTGGGTGAGTTCGTCGCCCGCCGAGTCGCGGTCAAGGACCCGGAGATCGAGGTCCGGGTCGTCCACGAATCGGAGGTCACCACCGACCCCCGCCGGCTGGAACGCGTGCTGTTCAACCTGCTGGCCAACGCCGCCCGGCACGGCAAGCCGCCCATCGAGGTCACCGTGGAGGGCCGCGTCATCCGGGTGCGCGACCACGGCCCCGGCTTCCCCGAGGACATCCTCGCCGAGGGACCGAGCCGCTTCCGCACCGGCAGCACCGACCGCGCCGGCCACGGCCACGGACTGGGCCTGACCATCGCCGCCGGCCAGGCCCGCGTCCTCGGCGCCCGCCTGACCTTCCGCAACATCCGCCCGGCCGGCGCCCCACCCCACATACCGGCCGAGGGCGCGGTAGCAGTCCTGTGGCTACCGGAACACGCCCCCACCAACACAGGCAGCTACCCCATCCTCCCGCCCTCCGTCCCGTAACCGGTGGGCAGCACCGCCGACGCCGGACACAACAAGGCGCCCGCCGAAATCGACGGGCGCCCCGCATCACCAGCTACACGTCACACGGCCTCGACGACCGCCGCCTGCGCGGCCGCCTCCGCACCGCCCGCCTGAGGGCCGGCCCCCCGCAGCGGCACCTCCTTGACGAACAGCGCCGACACCAGCACGACCACGGCAACCACCGCACCGAGCAGGAACGCCGCATGCGTCCCGGAGGACACCGCATGCTGGTACGCCTCCCGCGCCGCGGCCGGCAGCTTCGCCAGGCTCGCCGCATCCAGCTGCGCGGACTTCTCCGTGATCTTCGACCCCAGCGACCCGGCCTTCTCGGCCATGAGGTCCTGCACCCGGTGGTTGAACAGCGCGCCCATGATCGCGACACCGAAGGACGAACCGAGCGTCCGGAACAAGGTGGTGGAGGAGGACGCGACGCCCATGTCCTTCATCTCCACGCTGTTCTGCGCGACCAGCATGGTGATCTGCATCAGGCAGCCCATGCCGAGACCGAGCACGGCCATGTAGAGCCCGGACGTGAACCGCGACGTCCCCGTGTCCATCGTCGACAGCAGATACAGCCCGACGACCATCAGCACACCGCCGACGATCGGGAAGACCTTGTACCGCCCGCTGTTGGTCGTGACCCGCCCGGCCACCATCGAGGTGACGAGCATCGCGCCGAGCATCGGCAGCAGCAGCAGCCCGGAGTTCGTGGCGGACGCCCCCTGCACGGCCTGCTGGTACAGCGGCAGGAACAGCGTGGCGCCGAACATCGCGAAACCGGTGATGAAGCCGATGATCGACATCAGCGTGAAGTTGCGGCTGCGGAAGATGTGCAGCGGCACGACCGGCTCGGCGGCCTTGGTCTGCCAGAAGACGAACCCGATCAGCGCGACGACGCCGATGCCGATCAGCTCCATGATCCGCGCGGAGGTCCAGGCGTACTCGGTGCCGCCCCAGGTGGTGACCAGCACGATCGCGGTGATGCCGACGGTCAGCAGCGCGGCGCCCAGATAGTCGATGCGGGCCTGGGCCCGCTTCTTCGGCAGGTGCAGCACCACGCTGATCAGGCCGAGCGAGACGACACCGAGCGGCAGGTTGATGTAGAAGGCCCAGCGCCAGCCCCAGTGGTCGGTGATCGTGCCGCCGACCAACGGGCCGCCGATCATCGCCAGCGCCATGACGCCGGCCATCATGCCCTGGTACTTGCCGCGCTCCCGCGGCGGGATCAGGTCGCCGATGATCGCCATGACGCCGACCATCAGACCACCGGCGCCCAGGCCCTGCACGGCCCGGAAACCGATCAACTGACCCATGTCCTGCGCCATGCCGCTGAGCGCCGAGCCGATCAGGAAGATCACGATCGAGGCCATGAACGAGCCCTTGCGCCCGTACATGTCACCGATCTTGCCCCACAGCGGGGTGGAGGCGGCGGTGGCGAGGGTGTAGGCGGTGACGACCCAGGAGAGATGCTCGAGACCGCCCAGGTCACCCACGATGGTCGGCATCGCGGTGCCGACGATCATGTTGTCCAGCATGGCGAGCATCATCGTGATCATGAGCGCGAGCAGGACGACCCGCACGCTCCTGGGGCGTTTGCCCGTGTCTGTCTCGAGTGTTTCTGTGGCGGCCATCGTCCCCACTTCCCCCAGCAACTGCTACTTACTTGCCGACCGGCTAGTTATCCCTACACTGGGAAGGTAGCTCCGTAACTAGCCGGTCGTCAAGTAAGTTTTACCAGCCGGGCGGCAGGTAAGTTTCCGGGGAAGCCCTAGGAGGACGAAGATGGACGTCACCATGGACGGCACCAAGCAGCAGCGTCGCGGGAACACTCGCCAGCGCATCCAGGACGTCGCGCTCGCACTCTTCGCCGAGCAGGGCTACGAGAAGACCTCCCTGCGGGAGATCGCCGAAGGCCTGGACGTCACCAAGGCGGCGCTGTACTACCACTTCAAGACCAAGGAAGAGATCCTCGTCAGCATCTTCGAGGATCTGTCCCGGCCGATCGAGGACCTGATCGAGTGGGGCCGGCAGCAGCCGCACACCCTCGAGACCAAGCAGGAGATCGTCCGCCGCTACAGCGACGCGCTCGCCGGCGCGACCCCGCTCTTCCGCTTCATGCAGGAGAACCAGGCGACGGTGCGGGAGCTGCGCATCGGCGAGATGTTCAAGGAGCGCATGCTCGGGCTGCGGGACATCCTGGTCGACCCGGACGCCGACCTGGTCGACAAGGTCCGCTGCGTCAGCGCGATGTTCACCCTGCACGCCGGGATGTTCGTCCTGCAGGACGTCGAAGGCGACCCCGAGGAGAAGCGCAGGGCCACCCTCGAGGTCGCGTTCGATCTGGTGGCTCAGGCGCACAAGGGCGCCTGAGCGTCCGCCCCCGTGGGGCGGCGGCGGGTCAGACGGACAGACCCTTGGCCCGCAGGAAGGTGACCGGGTTGATCGCGGAGCCGTAGTTCGGCGTCTTGCGGATCTCGAAGTGCAGGTGCGGACCGCTGGAGTTACCGGTGTTGCCGGACTTGGCGATGTGCTGGCCGGTGGCCACGACCTGCCCGATCTTCACGTCGATACGGGACAGGTGGGCGTACTGGGAGTACGTCCCGTTGCCGTGCCGGATGACGATGGCGTTGCCGTAGGCGGGGCCGTCACCGGCGCCGTTGCCGCCGGCCTTGACGACCGTGCCGCCGTGGGCGGCGACCACGTTGGTGCCGAGCGGCACAGCGAAGTCCTGGCCGGAGTGGCGGTGCGACCACATGCCGCCGGCCTGGTTGAAGCTCGCGGACAGCGTGTAGTGCGCCACCGGGTGCACCCAGGAGGCGGCCTTCTTCTTCGCGGCGGCCTTCTGAGCGGCAGCCTTCTTCGCGGCGGCCTGCTTGGCGGCAGCAGCGGCCTTGGCCTTGGCGGCAGCGGCGGCCTTGGCGGCCTGCGCGGACTTGGCCTGCGCGGCGGCCTGCGCCTCGACCGCGGTGGCGGTGGCGGTGGCGGTGGTGGAGGCGGACGTGGCGTCGGCGGCGGCCGCGACCCCGGCTCCCAGCGCGACCGAGACCCCCAGACCGGCGGCCAGCACAGCGGCACGGGTACGGATGGCGGACGTACGGGACGGACGGGACGTGACGCGCTGGGACATGTGAACCTCGTGAAGCCGGGGACAGAGAAAGGCCACCCGACGCAAGGCATCTCGCCGGATGGGCTCATCCTTGGTAACCCCCCGGGGCAGATCAGCTCAAATGTGTGATCTACGACGAGTCCTAGTACTCCAACGCAAAACCTTCGACTTCCGGCGGAACTAACATTCCGGGCAAAACACCCCTGAACACCCCACCAGCAGGGCGGTTCCGGACCGAAAGTCCTTTTTGCGGATCTCCCCCGGCCACTATTCCGCCTCGTACGTGACGCAGGTCGCGTGCGGCACGTCACCGCCGAGGCGCCCGGACGCCTGTGTGAATGTGGCGCAGACCTCTAGCTACTTACCAGCCGGTAACCCTACGGTTCCTCCCGCGCCACCCTCACCAAAGAGCATGCACACGACACCACCGTGTGTACGGACGGGAGAGGAACCCCCACATGACGATCAGACGCGCCTGGCTGCGCCGGACCTCGACGGCCGCCGTCTCAGCGGCCGCCGTGACGGCCCTGGCCGCCCCCGCGCACGCGGCGGAGACGGCGGCCCCCGCGGCACCCGCCGCGGTGGGCACGACGACGGCCGGGGCCGTCGACTACACCACCTGGCAGCGGGACTGCCAGAGCGTGATGGACCAGGCGCTGCCGTACCTGCAGCAGCGGATCGCCGCCGCCCGGCCGGGCGAGCGCCAGGCGATCGTCCTCGACATCGACAACACGACCCTGGAGACCGACTTCGGCTTCCACTTCCCCCAGCCGGCCAACAAGCCGGTCCTTCAGGTGGCCCGGTACGCCCAGCAGCACGGCGTCTCGCTCTTCTTCGTCACCGCCCGCCCCGGCATCCTCTACGCCCCCACCGAGTTCAACCTGGAGCACGACGGCTACGACGTCGCAGGCCTGCGTGTCCGCGGCCTGTTCGACCTGTTCAAGGACGTCGCCGCCTACAAGACCGCGCAGCGCGCCCAGATCGAGGAGCAGGGCTACACGATCATCGCGAACATCGGCAACAGCGCCACCGACCTCTCCGGCGGCCACGCCGAGAAGGCGTTCAAGCTGCCGGACTACGACGGACAGCTGTCGTAGGACGTCCGCAGACGGACGAGGCGTCCGGACATGCCGAAGGGGGCCGGTGCTCGAAAGCACCGGCCCCCTTCATTTGGCCCCTGACGCTTACGCGTCCTTGCTCAGGTTCGGCCCGGCACCGCCGGCCGCCTGCTCGATCGGCGGGACGTCGGGCAGCGCCGACTTCTCCTCACCGCGGAAGGTGAAGGTCTTCTCGTCGCCCTCGCCCTCGGTGTCCACGACCACGATCTGACCGGGGCGCACCTCGCCGAAGAGGATCTTCTCCGACAGCGAGTCCTCGATCTCGCGCTGGATCGTGCGGCGCAGCGGCCGCGCGCCCATCACCGGGTCGTAGCCCTTCTGGGACAGCAGCTCCTTGGCGGCCTGGGACAGCTCGATGCCCATGTCCCGGTCCTTCAGGCGCTCGTCCACCTTGCCGATCATCAGGTCGACGATCCGCAGGATGTCGTCCTGGGTCAGCTGCGGGAAGACGACCACGTCGTCGACGCGGTTGAGGAACTCGGGGCGGAAGTGCTGCTTGAGCTCGTCCGACACCTTGTTCTTCATGCGCTCGTAGTTGGTCTTCGTGTCACCCGCGGCGGCGAAGCCCAGGTTGAAGCCCTTGGAGATGTCCCGGGTGCCGAGGTTGGTCGTCATGATGATGACCGTGTTCTTGAAGTCCACGACCCGGCCCTGGGAGTCGGTCAGGCGACCGTCCTCCAGGATCTGCAGCAGCGAGTTGAAGATGTCCGGGTGGGCCTTCTCGACCTCGTCGAAGAGGACGACCGAGAACGGCTTGCGGCGCACCTTCTCCGTCAGCTGGCCGCCCTCCTCGTAGCCCACGTAACCGGGGGGCGAACCGAAGAGACGCGACACCGTGTGCTTCTCGCTGAACTCCGACATGTCGAGGGAGATCAGCGCGTCCTCGTCACCGAAGAGGAACTCGGCGAGGGCCTTGGACAGCTCGGTCTTACCGACACCGGACGGGCCGGCGAAGATGAACGAGCCACCCGGACGCTTGGGGTCCTTCAGACCGGCACGCGTACGGCGGATCGCCTTCGACAGCGCCTTGACGGCGTCGTTCTGGCCGATGACCCGCTTGTGCAGCTCCTCCTCCATACGGAGCAGGCGGCTGGACTCCTCCTCGGTCAGCTTGAAGACCGGGATACCGGTGGCCGTGGCGAGGACCTCGGCGATCAGCTCGCCGTCGACCTCCGCGACGACGTCCATGTCGCCGGCCTTCCACTCCTTCTCCCGCTTGGCCTTCGCCGCCAGCAGCTGCTTCTCCTTGTCACGGAGAGACGCCGCCTTCTCGAAGTCCTGGGAGTCGATCGCGGACTCCTTGTCGCGGCGGACACCCGCGATCTTCTCGTCGAACTCACGCAGGTCCGGCGGAGCGGTCATCCGGCGGATGCGCATCCGCGAGCCGGCCTCGTCGATCAGGTCGATCGCCTTGTCCGGCAGGAAGCGGTCGGAGATGTACCGGTCGGCCAGGGTGGCGGCCTGGACCAGCGCCTCGTCGGTGATGGAGACGCGGTGGTGCGCCTCGTACCGGTCGCGCAGGCCCTTGAGGATCTCGATCGTGTGCGGCAGGGACGGCTCGGCGACCTGGATGGGCTGGAAGCGGCGCTCCAGGGCCGCGTCCTTCTCCAGGTGCTTGCGGTACTCGTCCAGCGTCGTCGCACCGATGGTCTGCAGCTCACCGCGGGCCAGCATCGGCTTCAGGATCGAAGCGGCGTCGATGGCGCCCTCGGCGGCACCCGCACCGACCAGCGTGTGCAGCTCGTCGATGAACAGGATGATGTCGCCGCGGGTGCGGATCTCCTTGAGCACCTTCTTCAGGCGCTCCTCGAAGTCACCGCGGTAGCGGGAGCCGGCGACCAGGGCGCCGAGGTCGAGGGTGTAGAGGTGCTTGTCCTTGAGGGTCTCGGGCACCTCGCCCTTGACGATGGCCTGGGCGAGGCCCTCGACGACGGCGGTCTTGCCGACGCCGGGCTCACCGATCAGGACCGGGTTGTTCTTGGTACGGCGGGACAGCACCTGCATGACCCGCTCGATCTCCTTCTCGCGCCCGATGACCGGGTCGAGCTTGGACTCACGAGCGGCCTGGGTGAGGTTCCGGCCGAACTGGTCGAGGACCAGGGACGTCGAGGGGGTGCCCTCGGCAGGGCCGCCCGCAGCGGCGGTCTCCTTGCCCTGGTAACCGGAGAGCAGCTGGATCACCTGCTGCCGCACGCGGTTGAGATCTGCGCCCAGCTTGACCAGGACCTGGGCGGCGACGCCCTCGCCCTCACGGATCAGGCCGAGCAGGATGTGCTCCGTGCCGATGTAGTTGTGGCCCAGCTGCAGCGCTTCGCGCAGCGAGAGCTCCAGCACCTTCTTGGCACGGGGTGTGAAGGGGATGTGGCCGGACGGTGCCTGCTGGCCCTGCCCGATGATCTCCTCCACCTGCTGGCGGACCGCCTCGAGCGAAATCCCGAGGCTCTCAAGGGCCTTGGCGGCGACACCCTCACCCTCGTGGATCAGGCCCAGGAGGATGTGCTCGGTGCCGATGTAGTTGTGGTTGAGCATCCGGGCTTCTTCCTGAGCCAGGACGACAACCCGCCGCGCGCGGTCGGTGAACCTCTCGAACATCGTTAATCGCTCCTCAGAGCGGTCAGGCAGTGGGGGGAACTTCCCCTCCCTGTCCTTCCGCAGCTTAGTCCCGCAAGCGGGGACCGCTCATTCCAACTGCCGACACCGTCGATGGCCTCCTGACCCCGAACGCCGACATCTGCTCCAACCCGATGGTGCGAGACGATGTTCCCGCAGGCCAGGCAGTTACCCCAGTCGCCAGTACGCCGATGGCGAACGGGAGACGTCCCGGGCTGCGTGTCGCCCCCTCCCACTAGGGATGTCTTACCCGCTGCGACGGACAGTCCATGCCGCGTGCACGGCTTCCCTCCGCTACGGGCGAACAACCTTGCGCCTCCTGGCGCTCCCGCGCACCCCCAGGGCCGGAACTGTGCGCACACATCGAGGCACCCAGCGTAACCCGCAGGGGTTTTTGACTGTTGCACTTGGCATGGCTGGCGCAGTCCCCCCATGGCCCACGGTTCCCTTCCCCCGGCGGTCGCCCGAGCGGGTCGATCCGCTCCGGCACTGGTACGAGAACGAACTGGGCTGGCCGGTGGTGCCCGGGGAGCCGGTACGACTTTCCGTGGGCCCGCGCTTCGACGTCCTGGACGTCCCCGCCGAGGCGGGGCGGGCGGCGCTGCGCCACCTGGCCCCCGCCTCGCCCGTGGCCGTGCAGCGCGGGCGGATGTGGTTCCTGCTGGCCCCGGGCAGCGCGGAGGAGCTGCCGGGCCTGCTGGAGTGGCTGGAGTGGGGCCCGCTCGCCGCGTTCCTGGACCTGAGGGCGCTGGGCCCGGGCAGCGCGCTGGAGGCCCCCCTGCCGGTGGCGCCTCCCGGGCAGCCGCAGGACTCATGGGCGGATGCGCCGGCGCGGCCGGCGGGGTCCGCCCGGCCGGCCGGGGAAGGGGCCGCGGACAGGCCGGGAGAGCCGGCCGTGACCGGGCCGAGGGGATCGGCCGTCGCGGGAGGGCGGGCGCCGGCCGGAGGCGGGCCTGAGGGGCCGGCCGTCGTGAGAACGCCGGCCGGTGCCGGGGCGGTCGGCGCATGGGCGGCCGGCATCGGCCGCTCCGCCGCTTCGCAGGGGGCCGCCGTATGGCTGCGGCCCCCCGTGCCGGGGAGCGAGGCCGAGTCCTCACTGCCGACGATGTCGGCGCTGGGGGGCCGCGCGGGCACCCCAGATCTCGTACGGGTGGTGGACACGGTGGCCACGCAGTGCCACCGGATCCGCCTGAGGCGCGCGTGCGCTCAGCCGTTGGCCTTCTCGTAGGCCTCGCGAATGGACGCGGGAACCCGGCCGCGGTCATTGACCTCGTAGCCGTTCTCCTTGGCCCAGGCGCGGATCGCGGCGGTGTCCTGCGTACCGCCGGAAGCGGCACGCGCCTTTCCGCGACCGCCGGACGCACGGCCTCCGGTACGACGCCCATTCTTCACGTACGGCTCGAGAAGCCCGCGCAGCTTGTCCGCATTGGCGGTCGTGAGATCGATCTCGTACGTCTTCCCGTCCAGCGCGAACGTCACGGTCTCGTCTGCCTCGCCGCCGTCGAGGTCGTCGACAAGAAGGACCTGAACCTTCTGTGCCACCGGATTTCCTTTCATCGAAAACACTGAGGGTCGGGGAGCGTGGCGTCCGCCCGTTTCGCCACCGCCCCTGTTATATGCAGTGCAGCAGTACGTCGGAAAGCAAACCGCTTTTGCCGGAAAAACACAAACCCCTGGCGGAGACCGCTCCATCCGCCCCGGGACGGAAACGTGCGCGTTTCGGACATAGGGAACCAGGGCAGCCTGTCGTCGCGCCGAATAGGCGTTGACCCGCTTGCCCGTTGCCCGGCGATCACAGATGCAGAAGCATCCGGCTGTTGCCCAGGGTGTTCGGTTTCACTCGTTCGAGACCGAGGAACTCCGCGACACCCTCGTCATAGGAACGCAGGAGCTCCGCGTAGACATCGCGGTCCACCGGTGTCTCACCGATCTCCACGAAGCCGTGCTTGCCGAAGAAGTCGACTTCGAAGGTCAGGCAGAATACGCGGCGAACACCCAGCCAGCGCGCGGTCTGCAGCAACTTCTCCAGGACCCGGTGGCCAACGCCCGCGCCCTTCAGGCCGGGTTTCACGGCGAGAGTGCGTACTTCCGCGAGGTCTTCCCACATCACGTGCAGCGCGCCGCAGCCGACCACCTCGGCGTTGTCGTCGCGTTCCGCGACCCAGAACTCCTGGATGTCCTCGTAAAGCGTCACCATCGCTTTGTCGAGCAGGATGCCGTCACGGGCGTAGGCGTCGAGGAGTCGGCGCACGGCGGGGACATCGCTGGTGCGCGCCCGCCGGACGGTGATGGCTTTAGCGGTGGGTTCCGGGCTTCGTGCGGACATGACGGGACGCTATCGCCCGCCGCCCCTCGTCGCCGAGCCGGGGTTCTCCTGTGCATCGGCGGGGTTCGGGCCGGCTCCTTCCGCGTCTTCGGGAGCCGCCGCCGTTTCCGCGACGGGTTCCTCGCCGCCGTCGCGGATGATGCGCAGGGCGTCGCGCAAGGCCTGCCGTTGTTCGTCGCTCATCATGCCGAAGAAGGCGACGAGAGCGGCGGCGGGGTTGTCGCTCTGGGTCCAGGCGTCGTTCATCAGGGCAGCGGCGTAGGCGGCTCTGGTGGAGACCGCCTCATATCGATAGGCCCGGCCTTCCGCTTCACGGCGCACCCAGCCCTTCTGATGGAGATTGTCCAAAACGGTCATGACCGTCGTGTAGGCGATCGACCGTTCCTGTTGCAGATCTTCCAGGACTTCTCGAACCGTGACGGGGCGGTTCCACTTCCACACCCGCGTCATGACCGCGTCTTCGAGTTCTCCCAATGGGCGAGGCACAACTCGACACAATAGTGGGACATCCCGCCATTGGCGTGCCGGACGTGCACTTCGGCGGCGAACACGAACAAAAAGGGCGTACGACTCGGCGGCGGAGGCTGCACGGGAGTCGTACGCCGGGGAGGGTGCCGCGACGCGGTGATGGACGGCCGGTGCGGTCATGGACGGCTGACGCGGTGGTGGACGGCCGGTGCCGTCAGGCGTCGCCGCCGGCGGAGACCTGACGGGCGCCCTCCGCGCGCGCGAGGGCGGCGTCGACGGCCGCGTCCTCCTTGGCCTTGTTGGCGCCGCCCTGGGTCTTGACGATCACCCGGATCACGCCGACGAAGAACACGGCCATGACGACCGGGGGCAGGAGCGCGGAGACGTAGTCCATGGCTCCAGAGTAGCCACGCGCGCGTGCGGATTTCGGGCGGGGTCGGACGATTCGGCCGGCCCCGCCCGGGTGGGTGAACGCGGCAGGCGTCAGCCGACCGCCAGATGCTGGGGCGGCTTGGCGGGCGAGGATGCGGGCTTGCGGCGCGGGAAGACCTCGCCCGGGGTCGGGACGGGGCGGCGGTCCGGTGCGGGATCCGACGGGGACGGCGGGGTGGCGGGCGCCGGCTTCTGCGCGGGCTGCTTCTCCGGCTTGTCGCCGTCACCCGCGGGGCCTTCGTCCGCTGCCGTGCGGCCGCCCGGCAGGGCGAGCAGACGGGTGCGGCAGGCGGGCACGGTCGGTACGTCCGTGCCGGTCGCCCCACGAACCGCCGTGCCGCGCGCCAGGCGGGCCCGCACGTCCTGCTCGGCCATGGTCCGGCAGCGGTCGAGCAGGGCGGCCGCGACGGGGTTGCCGCGCAGGGCGCGCAGGGCGGCCAGGTCGTCCGGGTCCGGCCGGTATCCGGCGCCCAGCGCCTCGTCGAGCAGGGCGAGGTAGCCGGCGGCGGTGCCCGGGAGCGCGGCGCGGTAGCGGCCGAGGTCGGCCACGAGGAAGGCCCTCAGCCGGGCGCCCTCGCGCATCGCCTCGTCTAGGGACTCGGCGAGGCGGAGGCAGTCCTGGACGTCCTCGGCCGAGGCGGGGGCGGGGTTCAGGGCGAGGGCGAGAGCGCGGCGGAGCACACGCAGCTCCTCCACACCGAACGCCATGCCGCCGCGGGATCCGTATGGCGTGGGCATGCGGCGACCATACGCGCTAATCAGACAAACCAGACACATCGCCAGCGCGTCGCGCAACGAGCCACCCGGGTGGGCGCGGCGAGAACCACACGGCCGGCGCCACACGGACGGCACCATGCGGGCGCCGGCCCTGAGCCCGCGGGCTTCGGGCCGGCGGCTGCCCGGGACACGGCACCCACCGCCCGGCGCGGCGGGGGTAAGGGCGCCCCGTCCCCGCCACCGCACCGGAGCCGCCGGCTCGCGTCTCACATGCGCGACACGTTCCGCTCGTAGACCATCCGCAGGCCGATCAGCGTCAGCCACGGTTCGTGTTCGTCGATGGCCGAGGACTCGCCGAGGACCATCGGTGCCAGGCCGCCCGTCGCGATGACCGTGACGTCCTCGGGGTCGTCGGCGAGTTCGCGGGCCATGCGGCTGACGACGCCGTCGACCTGACCGGCGAAGCCGTACACGATGCCGGCCTGCATGGCCTCGACGGTGTTCTTGCCGATGACGCTGCGGGGGCGGGCGACCTCGATCTTGCGCAACATCGCGGCCCGCACGCCGAGCGCCTCGACGGAGATCTCGATGCCGGGCGCGATGACCCCGCCGACGTACTCCCCGCGCGCGGAGACGGCGTCGAACGTGGTCGCCGTACCGAAGTCGACGACGATCGCCGGGCCGCCGTACAGCTCGTTCGCCGCGACCGCGTTGATGATGCGGTCGGCGCCGACCTCCTTGGGGTTGTCGAAGAGGATCGGCACGCCCGTCTTCACGCCCGGCTCGACCAGCACGGCCGGCACGTCGCCGTAGTAGCGGCGCGTCACCTCGCGCAGCTCGTGCAGCACGGAGGGCACGGTCGCGCAGATGGCGATGCCGTCGATGCCGGCGCCCAGGCCGTCACCGAGCAGCGGGTGCTTGCCCATCAGGCCCTGGAGGAGGACCGCCAGTTCGTCGGCGGTACGGCGGGCGTCGGTGGAGATGCGCCAGTGCTCGACGATCTCCTCCCCGTCGAACAGCCCGAGGACGGTGTGCGTGTTGCCTACGTCGATCGTCAGCAGCATGGCCGGTCCCTACTCCGCCTCGCGCAGGTCCAGGCCGATGTCGAGGATCGGCGAGGAGTGGGTGAGCGCGCCCACGGCGAGGAAGTCCACACCGGTCTCCGCGTACGCGCGCGCGGTGTCGAGCGTCAGCCGGCCCGACGCCTCCAGCAGTGCCCGTCCGCCGACGATCCCGGCGGCCTCGGCGCACTCGGTCGGCGTGAAGTTGTCCAGCAGGATCAGGTCGGCGCCTGCCTCCACGACCTCGCGCAGCTGGTGCAGCGTGTCGACCTCGACCTCGATCGGCACCTCGGGGAAGGCCTCCCGTACGGCCTTAAAGGCCTGGGCGACGCCGCCCGCGGCGACAACGTGGTTGTCCTTCACGAGGG
Organism: Streptomyces sp. NPDC049915; assembly: GCF_040656475.1. NCBI lineage: Bacteria > Bacillati > Actinomycetota > Actinomycetes > Kitasatosporales > Streptomycetaceae > Streptomyces > Streptomyces sp. NPDC049915. The sequence goes on along the minus strand of NZ_JBFAMH010000014.1, from coordinate 160,808 downwards.
CCGCGTCGGACAGCGACATGCGGTGGTTGACGCCGCCGCCGCAGCGCACCGCGAACTTCTCCAGCGAGCGCAGGCCCGGCGTCGTCTTGCGGGTGTCCCGCACGCGTGCCTTCGTGCCCTGCAGCACGTCCGCCCACGCGCGCGTGGCGGTGGCGATGCCGGACAGACGGCACAGGATGTTCAGGGCGCTGCGCTCGGCGGTGAGCAGGTCACGCGTGCGCGTGGTGACCGACAGCAGCTTCTGCCCGGCCTCGACGCGGTCGCCGTCCTCGACGTGCCGCTCGACCTCGAACTCGTCGGTGCACACGACCGAGAGCACCGCCTCGGCGACCCGCAGGCCGGCGACGACGCCCGCCTCACGCGCGGTGAAGTCGGCCGTGGCGACGGCGTCCTCCGGGATCGTCGCGACGGTCGTCACGTCCACGCCACCGTCCAGGTCCTCCTGGATGGCGACGTTGGCGATGTCCTCGACCTCGACCGGGTCGAGTCCGGCGTCGGCGAGGAGGCCGGCGAGCGCGGGGTCGAGGCCGCACTCCAGGTACTCCTCGTCGGTTTCCGCGCCGCAGGCGCAGCCGTCGCCGCAGCCGCCGTTCGAGGCGAGGGGAAGGTCCTGATCGGTCACTTGGGTCACTGCTCCTGGGGACGCCGGGGCGCGTGGGCCTCGGGGCGGGTCGGGGGGAAGTCGGCGGTGTCGGTGGTGTGCACGGCGAGCGACCTGCCCGGGTTCAGCCGTACGACGATGTGGCGGCGCCAGGTGGTGTCGTCGCGCTCGGTGCGGTCCTCCCGCCAGTGGCAGCCGCGGGTCTCCTCGCGCTGCTGGGCGGCCGCGACCAGCACGCGGGCCACGCACAGGAGGTTGGTGGCCTCCCACGTGTCGACTCCGGGCTCGGCGGTCTTGCCGTTCTCCTCCAGCGCGTCACGGGCCTCGGTGTGCAGGCGCTGGAGCTGGTCGGCGGCCCGGCCGAGGGACTCGGCCGAGCGCAGCACGCCCGCGCCCTCGGACATGATCCGCTGGATGGCGAACCGGGTCTCGGGGCTGAGCAGCGGGTGCGCGGGCTTGTCCGGGTACGGCACCGGCTCGGGCACACGCGCGTGCAGGTCGCTCCCGGCGTGGCTGTCGGCGATGTCGGCGGCGATGCGCTCGGCGTAGACCAGGCCCTCCAGCAGGGAGTTGGAGGCGAGCCGGTTCGCGCCGTGCACGCCGGTGCAGGCGACCTCGCCGCACGCGTACAGGCCGGGGACGGTGGTACGCCCGTGCAGGTCGGTGCGTACGCCGCCGGAGGCGTAGTGGGCGGCCGGGGCGATCGGGATGGGCTCGTGGACCGGGTCGATGCCGTGGGCGCGGCAGGCGGCGAGGATGGTCGGGAAGCGCTGTTCCCACATGTCGGCGCCGAAGTGCCGGGCGTCGAGGAACATGTGCTCGGCGTCCTGCTCCAGCATGCGGCGCATGATGCCCTTGGCGACGATGTCGCGCGGTGCCAGCTCGGCCAGTTCGTGCTGCCCGATCATGAAGCGCACGCCGTCGGCGTCGACCAGGTGGGCGCCCTCGCCGCGCACTGCCTCGGAGACCAGCGGCTGCTGGCCCTCCGCCTCGGGGCCGAGGAAGAGCACGGTCGGGTGGAACTGCATGAACTCCAGGTCGGAGACCTCCGCGCCCGCGCGCAGGGCGAGCGCCACGCCGTCGCCCGTGGACACGGACGGGTTGGTGGTCGCGGAGAACACCTGGCCCATGCCGCCGGTGGCGAGGACGACCGCGGGCGCGTGCACGGCGCCCACGCCGTCGTGCTGGCCCTCGCCCATCACGTGCAGGGTGACGCCCGCGGTGCGGCCGTCGGCGTCGGTGAGCAGGTCGAGCACGAGCGCGTTCTCGATGGCGCGCACGCCACGCGCGCGTACCGCCTCGACGAGCGCCCGGGACACCTCGGCGCCGGTCGCGTCGCCGCCGGCGTGGGCGATACGGCGCCGGTGGTGACCGCCCTCGCGGGTGAGCTGGAGGCCGCCCTCGGCGGACTCGTCGAAGTGGGCGCCGGTCGCGATGAGCCGCCGTACGGCGTCGGGGCCCTCGGTGACCAGGACGCGCACGGCCTCCTCGTCGCACAGCCCGGCGCCGGCCACGAGGGTGTCCTCGAGGTGCTGCTCGGGGGTGTCGCCCTCGCCGAGGGCGGCAGCGATGCCGCCCTGCGCCCAGCGGGTGGAGCCGTCGTCGAGGCGGGCCTTGGTGACGACGACCGTGTTCAGGCCGGCGGCCTCGCAGCGCAGGGCCGCGGTCAGGCCGGCGACGCCGGAGCCGACGACCACCACGTCCGCGGCGATGGACCACCCGGGGGCGGGCGCGTGCAGTCGTATGCCTGTGCTGTTCACGAGGCGGCTCCGAAGGTGAGAGGAAGGTTGTCGATCAACCGGGTCGAGCCGACCCGGGCGGCGACGGCGAGGACGGCCTCGCCGGTGAAGTCGTCCCCGATCTCGCTGAAGTCGGACGGGTCGACGAGTGCGAGGTAGTCCAGTTCGAGCGGCGGGTCCAGACGGACGGCCTCGTCGAGGACGGCCCGCGCGGCGGCGCGTACGGCGGCCGGCCCGCCGGGGGCGACGGTGGCCACGGCGTGCGCGTCGGCGGCGGCGCGGGACTCGCCCAGGGCGCTGAGGGCCTCGGCACGCGCGTGCGTGGCGGGCACCTCACGCGCGCGTGCGCGCAGTGCCTCCTGGGCGGCGTGCCGGTCGCGGCCGGCGAACAGGGCGCGGGAGAGCGCGAGCGCGGTGCGCCGCTCCTGCGGGGAGAGATAGCGGTTGCGGCTGGACAGGGCCAGTCCGTCGTCCTCGCGGACGGTGGGCACGCCGACGATCTCCACGCCGAAGTTCAGGTCACGGACCATGCGCCGGATCAGCGCGAGCTGCTGGGCGTCCTTCTGGCCGTACAGGGCGACGTCGGGGCGGGTGAGGTGCAGCAGTTTGGCGACGACGGTGAGCATGCCGTCGAAGTGGCCGGGGCGCGAGGAGCCCTCCAGCCGCTCCCCCATGGGGCCGGCGCTGACGCGGACCTGGGGCTCGCCGCCCGGGTAGACCTCCTCGACGGACGGCGCGAAGACGGCGTCCGCGCCGGCCTGCTCGGCGATCTTGAGGTCGGCGTCCAGGGTGCGGGGGTAGCGGTCGAGATCCTCGCCCATGCCGAACTGCAGCGGGTTGACGAAGACGGTGACGACGACCTCACCGTCGGCGCCGGCGATCCCGCGCGCGGTGCGGATGAGTGTGGCGTGGCCCTCGTGCAGGGCGCCCATGGTCATCACGACGGCGCGGCGGCCGCCACGCGTGCGTGCGTGGAGTTCGTCGGCGGTGCGCAGCAGGGTGGTGGTCATCGGGCGTCCCCTTCGGTGCCGTCGATCCCGTCGGTCCCGGTGGCGAGTACCCCGAGGAGGTCCTCCGCGAGTTCCGGCTTGAGCAGTCCGTGGGCGAGCGCCCGGTCGGCGGTGGCGCGGGCCATCGCCAGGTATCCGGCGACGGTCTGCGGCGCGTGCTTGCGCAGCTCTTCGACGTGCGCGGCGACCGTGCCGGCGTCGCCGCGCGCGACGGGGCCGGTCAGGGCCGCGTCACCGGAGCGCAGGGCGTTGTCGAGGGCGGCGCCCAGCAGCGGGCCGAGCATCCGGTCGGGGGCCTCGACGCCGGCCTCGCGCAGCAGCTCCATGGACTGGGCGACCAGGGTGACCAGGTGGTTGGCGCCGAGGGCGAGCGCCGCGTGGTACAGCGGGCGCCGCTCCTCGGCGATCCACTCCGGTTCGCCGCCCATCTCGATCACCAGGGCCTCGGCGGCCAGCCGCAGCTCCTCGGGCGCGGTGACGCCGAACGAGCAGCCGGCCAACCGCTGCACGTCCACGGGCGTGCCGGTGAACGTCATCGCCGGGTGCAGGGCCAGCGGCAGCGCGCCCGCGCGCAGCGCCGGGTCGAGCACCTTCGCGCCGTACCGCCCGGAGGTGTGCACGAGGAGCTGGCCTGGCCGGACGGCGCCGGTCTCGGCGAGGCCCGCGACAAGGCCGGGCAGGGTGTCGTCGGGGACGGTGAGCAGGACCAGGTCGGCGCGCGCCAGGACCTCGGCGGGCGGCACGAGGGGGATGTCGGGCAGGAGCTGCGCGGCGCGCCGCCGGGAGGCGTCGGAGACGGCGGAGGCGGCGACCGGGCGGTGCCCGGCGAGCTGGAGGGAGGCGGCGAGCGCGGGGCCCACGCGTCCGGCGCCGACGACGCCGACGGTGAGCCGCGCGGGGCGGTCCCTGGGATCTGGCTGTTGGCTTGTACTCACGCGACGGCGGCCTTCCGTTCCAGTCCGCTCGGGGTACCGGACGATTTCTCGTCATGTTAACGCTATCGGGTCGGGAGGCGTCCGTTCGTCCACAGGCTGTGGGTTACGCCACGCCGCGCAGGGGCGGCGTGGAGCCGGGCCCCGGCCGCGCCTGGGAGGCGCCACGGAGGAGAAATGCGGATGCCCGTCTTGTCCGGCGCACGGCATGATCGCGCGCATGAGCGATGCGGCGGAGCAGGACGGACAGCCGGCGGACGAGACGGGTCATCCGGCGCGGCAGTCGGAGGAGCCGGCGGCCGACGGGTGGCGCGAGCAGATGCGCGATCGGCGCCTTGTTGCACACAGGGGCGCACAACGGGTGCTCTCGCGCCCCGGTTATCTGGCAACGCTACGGGAGCGCCTGGCGTTCCTGGAGCGCGCGGCACGGCTGCACGACCTCGACGACCGCCCCGACCAATACGGCGACGGCATCGTCGAGACGCTGGAGGCCAGGACCGCGGAGCTGCTCGGCACCGAGGCGGCGGCGTTCTTCCCGACCGGCACCATGGCGCAGCAGGTCGCCCTGCGCTGCTGGGCGGCCCGCACCGGCGACACCACCGTCGTCCTGCACGCGCTGGCCCACCCGCAGGTGCACGAGGGCGGGGCGTTCACCGCCGTCAGCGGGTTGCGCACGGTCCCCCTGACGAGCGAGCCACGGATGCCGACGGCCGAAGAGGTGCGCGCCTTCCCGGAGCCTTTCGGGGCGCTGATGCTGGAGCTGCCCCTGCGCGACGCCGGTTTCCTGCTGCCGTCGTGGGAGGAGCTCACCGAGGTCGTGGAGGCGGCACGCGAGCGCGACGCGGTGGTGCACATCGACGGCGCGCGCCTGTGGGAGACCACGCCCCACTTCGGCCGCCCGCTCGATGAGATCGCCGGCCTGGCGGACAGCGTGTACGTGTCGTTCTACAAGTCCCTCGACGGCTTCGGCGGCGCGGCCCTCGCCGGCCCCGCGACGCTGGTGGAGGACGCGAAGACGTGGCGGCACCGCTACGGCGGCATGATCCTGCAGCAGTTCCCGACCGTGCTGTCGGCGCTCGCCGGTCTCGAGTGGGAACTGCCCCGGCTGCCGGAGTACGTGGCGCACGCGCGCGTGGTGGCCGCCGCACTGCGCGAGGGGTTCGCCGAGGCAGGCCTGCCCTGGACGCGCGTACACCCCGAGGTGCCGCACACCCACCAGTTCCAGGTCTGGCTGCCCTACGGCCCGCAGCTGCTGTCCGAAGCGGCGGTGCGCCAGGGCGAGGAGACGAGGACGCTCCTCTTCCAGAGCCCGTGGGCCCAGGCCGGGCCGGGTCTGTCCCACACCGAGGTCACGGTGCGCGCCGCCGGCCTGGAGTGGAGCGAGGCCGACGTGCGCGCCGCGGTGGCCGACTTCGTCACGCGCGTGCGTGGCCTCGCCGGCTAGGGCACCGGCGGACCAGACGCCCGGCGAGCACCGCGCGGAACCGGCCGTGGCACCACAGCTCGCGCACCAGCTGCCACTCACCGGTTCCCGGCGCGGGCGGGGCCGCCTCGCCGTGCTGCCGGGCGCGGTGGGTGTCGAGGAGGTACTGCTGGGTGATGCTCATGGCGGATCGCCTCTTCGGGACGTGACATCCAGGGATGTGGCGTGCAGAGATGTGGAGTGCAGGGACGTGCAGTGCAGGAAGGGTCCGGAAGGCTCCGCGACTGCCTCGGTGACCTCAGCCTGCGCCCGGCCCGCCGCACAAGTCCCGCCGATTGACGGCTGCCGTCAATCGGCGGGGGCGCTGTCAGTGGTGGGGTGCACCATGGGGTCATGAGCGTGCGGATCGACATCACGGGGCTGCGGCCGGAGCAGGTGGCCGTCGTGCCCTCGGCGCTGGCCGAGCTCGGCATGGCGCTGCACGCCCTGTGCGAACCGGGACACCACCCGGGCCTGCAGGGCTGGGTGACCGGGGTGACGGCCCGGCTCGATCCGCATCTGGCCGACCGGATGTGCGAGGCCGACTTCCTGTGGCGGACGACGTTCTCCGACCTGTTCATGCCCTTCGCCGGCATCCCCGGCCGCAGCACCCTGCCCGGGGCCACGCTCGCCGAGGACCTCGACCTGGTCGACAAACTGACGGACGGGCAGTTCGTCGACGCGGCGCTTGAGTTCACCTGCACGCCCGCGTCCGCCGCGCCCCAGGAAGGAATCCTCGACGATCCGGCGGTGCGCTGCCGGGCCCTGGAGGTGGCCGCCTCCCGGGGGCCGCGGCAGGTGCGCTTCACCCGGCGGCTGCTGGACGACCCGCCCAGCGTCCGGGCCTGGCTGCGTCGTTTTCTGGAGGACTGCGAGGAGGCCTTCTTCGCCGACGTCTGGGCCCGGCTGCGCCACCAACTGGCCGCCGACGCCCGGCACAAGACGGACCTGCTGCGGCGCAAGGGCCTGGCGGAGGCCCTCACCGCGGTCTCCCCCGCGACGAGCCTCGACGAGGAGAGCGGGCACATCGTCGTGGACAAGCTGGCCCAGGCGCTCACGATCACCTCGGGCGGCGGTCTCCTGCTCGTCCCGACCAGCCTCGGCTGGCCGCATCTGAACGTGCTGCACCGAACGGGCTGGCAGCCCCTGCTGCACTACCCCGTCGGCTCCCTCGATCTGACCGCGCCCACGTCGGTCGAGGAACTCACCCTGCGGATGACCGCCCTGTCCCACCCGGTGCGCATGCGCATCTGCCGCCATCTGGCCCGCAGCGCGTACACCACGGGCGAGCTGGCCCGCGTGCACGACATGACGCCGCCCGAGATATCCCGGCACCTCGGCGTGCTGAAGAAGGCGGGCCTGATCACCACGCGCCGCCGCGGACGGTATGTGCTGCACCAGCTGGACGTGACCGTGGTGGCCCGGCTCGGCAGTGACTTCCTGGAGGGGATCCTCCGGTAGCCCGCCCGGGTGGCCCGGAGTCAGCGGAGCGTCGGCCGCCGACGACGGACCGCCCCCCTCGGGCCGTATCAGTCGAAGCGGATGTGGCGCAGGCCCACCGCCGTCTGGCGCAGCCGCGTCCGCAGCCGGCCCTCGGTGTTCGGGGTCAGCCGCAGGCCGGCCAGGACCGCGATGCGGTCGGCTGTCTTCGGCACCGTGGTGTGGTCGGTCCACAGATGCTCCGCGAACTCCGGTTCCTGCAACCGCTCCAGGCAGTGGTCGAGCTGCTGCACGGCCCAGCTCTCGCGGCGCAGTCCGGCCTTCTTGCCGCCGACGAACGCCGCGAGGTGACCGAAGCCGCGCTCACGCAGCCGCTTGAGGACGGTCTCCCGCTCGGCGAGCAGCGCGAAGTGCCGCACATCATGGCCCAGTTCGCGCAGCCGGCCGACGGTTTCCGCGAAGTACCCGGGGTCCGTGACCGTCATGGGGACGATCACCACGCCGTCGTGCCGGGTGAGCGCGAGGTCGAGCACCTCGACGACGCCCTTCCGCCAGGAGACCAGGTCCTGGAAGTCACCACGCAGTTCGGGCGGCAGCATGCGGCGCAGACCGAAGCCGGCGTGCTCGGGGTCGCAGATGACACTGCCGGGCAGCCGCCGCCGTATCTCATGAGCCGTCTGTGTCTTGCCGCCGCCGAAGGGGCCGTTGATCCACAGGAGCATGGCCCGACACCCTACCGGCGCCGCACCGGCCGGTCAGCCGTGTCCGCCGGCCCGCACCAGACCCGTCTCGTACGCCAGGACCACCACCTGCACGCGGTCGCGCAGCCCCAGTTTGGTCAGGATGCGGCCCACGTGCGTCTTCACGGTCGCCTCGGACAGCACAAGGTGGGCGGCGATCTCCCCGTTGGACAGGCCCTGGGCCACCAGCACCATCACCTCGCGCTCCCGCTCGGTGAGCCGCTCCAGCTCCTTGACCTGCGGCTCCCCGCCGGCGGACGGCAGCATCGGCGCGAACCGGTCCAGCAGCCGGCGCGTGGTGGACGGCGCGACGACCGCGTCACCACTGTGCACGGCCCGGATCGCGGCGAGCAGGTCGCCGGGCGGCACGTCCTTGAGCATGAAACCGGAGGCGCCCGCCTTCAGCCCGGAGAAGGCGTACTCGTCCAGGTCGAAGGTGGTCAGGATGAGCACCTTGGGCGGGTCGGGCTCGGAGCAGACACGGCGGGTGGTCTCCACGCCGTCCAGCTTCGGCATGCGCACATCCATCAGGACGACGTCGACAGCCGTCGAACGCAGCACCTGAAGGGCCTCGACACCGTCACCCGCCTCCGCGACGACCTCCATGTCCGGCTGCGCGGCAAGCACCATCCGGAACCCGGTGCGCAGCAGCACCTGGTCGTCGACGAGCATTACGCGGATCGTCATCGGGCCTCTTCCGTTCTTGGGTCACAGGGTCGGTCAGTGCGCCGGCTTGAGCGGCAGGAGGGCGCTGATGCGGAATCCTCCGCCCGGGCGCGGCCCGGCGTCCAGGGTGCCGCCGACCATGCCGACCCGCTCCCGCATGCCGATCAGTCCGTGGCCCCGGCCGTCGATGCCGCCCTCCTCGTACAGCTCGTGCGGGGCGCCCTTGCCGTCGTCCTCGATGAGCAGGCCGAGCCCGTCGTCGAAGTACACCAGGCGCACGCTGGCGCCCGCGTTGGGCCCGCCGTGCTTGCGCGTGTTGGTGAGCGCTTCCTGCACGATCCGGTACGCGGTCAGCTCGACGCCGCTGGGCAGCGGGCGCGGCGTGCCCTCGACCCGGAAGTCGACGGGCAGGCCGGAGCCCCGGCACTGCTCGACCAGGTCCTCGATCTGCTCCACATCGGGCTGCGGGACGTACTCGCCGCCCTCCTGGTGCTCGCCGGTGCGCAGCACGCCGAGCAGGCGGCGCATCTCGGCGAGGGCCTGCCGGCCGGTGGAGGAGATCGTCTCCAGGGCCTTCTTCGCCTGGTCGGGAGCAGCGTCCAGCACATAGGCCGCGCCGTCGGCCTGGACCACCATCACCGACACGTTGTGCGCGACCACGTCGTGCAACTCGCGCGCGATGCGGGCGCGCTCGGCGGCCACCGCGACCTTCGCCTGCGCCTCGCGCTCCTTCTCCAGGCGGGCGGCGCGCTCCTCCAGCTGGGCGTAGTAGGCGCGGCGGGTGCGTATCGAGTCGCCCAGCACCCAGGCCAGGGCGAACGGGACGGTCTGGAACACCACCACGGCGACGTTGCCCGCCACGCCGGTGTCCTCGTTGGGCCAGCGCATCTGCGCCACGGTGGCCGCGCTCAGGCCCACGCCCAGCGCCAGCCGGGACGCCCAGCGGGCCCCGGTGGCGGCGACCGTGTAGACGATCACCAGCATCGCGAAGTCCGCGGCCATCGACTCGACGTCCAGCGCCAGCTGCGCCACGCCCAGCGCGACGGCCAGCAGCAGCATCTTCTCCGGCATGCGCCGCCGCAGCGCGACCACCAGGCTCAGCAGCAGCGCCACCGGGACGATCAGCGCCAGGGCATCGGTGCCCCGGTTCGTCTGACCGGCCCCCGCGGACATCAGCGAGAGCCCGAACAGGACGACGGCCCAGAAGGCGTCGACACCGATCGGGTGTCTGCGGAGGAAGTCGTAGAGGCGCTGCACGTAACCCAGCGTAGGCAAGTGAGATAGGTGCAGGGGTCAACCGGAGGGCCGATCCCCGCCCGGCGAGCGTACTCCCCAAGGTGGAGGCCGCGATCACCTGTGCGCCTAGTCTGTGCGCGTGGGCGAGGAGACTGCGGACCGCGCGGGCGGCACGGACGGCTGGCGGGGCTGGCGGGGCTGGCGGGCCGCGGCCGAGGACGCGCTGTACGGCGCGCAGGGTTTCTACCGGAGGCCGGAGGGGCCGGCCGGGCACTTCCGTACGTCCGTGCACGCCTCCCCGCTGTTCGCACGGGCCGTGGCGGCGCTGCTGGGCCGGGTGGACGAGGCCCTGGGCAGGCCCGCCGTGCTGGACTTCGTGGACATGGCCGCCGGGCGCGGAGAGCTGGCCGCCGGGGTGCTGGCCGCGCTGCCCGCCGAGGTGGCCGCCCGCACGCGCGTGCGCGCCGTCGAGGTCGCCGCCCGCCCCGCCGGGCTCGATCACCGGATCGAGTGGCTTCCCGAGCCGCCGCGGGGGATCACCGGGCTGCTCTTCGCCAACGAGTGGCTGGACAACGTACCCGTCGAGGTCGCCGAGGTGGACGCGGCGGGCACCGCCCGGCTGGTGCTCGTCCGGCGTGACGGCACCGAGCGGCTCGGCGGGCCCGTGTCGGGCGCGGACGCCGCGTGGCTGGCGCGCTGGTGGCCGCTGACCGGGGAGCCGGGGCTGCGCGCGGAGATCGGACGGCCGCGGGACGAGGCGTGGGCGGCCGCGGTGGGCGGCGTCGCGCGGGGGCTCGCGGTGGCCGTGGACTACGCGCACACGGTGGCGGCGCGCCCGCCGTTCGGCACGCTGACGGGCTTCAGGAAGGGGCGCGGGACGGCGCCCGTACCGGACGGGTCGTGCGACATCACGGCGCATGTGGCCCTGGACGCGTGCGCCCTGCCGGGCGGGCGGACACTCCCCCAGCGCGACGCGCTGCGCGCCCTGGGCATCACCGGCGCACGCCCCCCGCTCACGCTCGCCTCCACGGACCCCGCCGCCTATGTGCGCGCCCTCGCGAGCGCCGGCGAGGCCGCCGAGCTGACCGCGCCGGGCGGCCTCGGCGACTTCGGCTGGCTGCTCCAGCCGGTGGGCGTACCCGACCCGCTCGCTGCCGGGTGACCTGCCGGCCGTGTTCACGGGACGGCCGGCCGATGGCCTCCGCGTGCCCTACTTGTCGATGTCCCCGACCACGAAGAACATCGACCCCAGGATCGCCACCATGTCCGCGACCAGCGTCCCCGGCAGCAGCTCGGTCAGCGCCTGGATGTTGTTGTACGACGCCGAGCGCAGCTTCAGCCGGTACGGGGTCTTCTCCCCCTTGCTGACCAGGTAGTACCCGTTGATCCCGAGCGGGTTCTCGGTCCACGCGTACGTGTGCCCCTCGGGCGCCTTCAGGACCTTCGGCAGCCGCTGGTTGATCGGTCCCGGCGGCAGCTCGGCCAGCCGGTCGAGGCAGGCGTCGGCCAGGTCGAGCGCGTTGTGCGTCTGCTCCAGCAGGCACTCGAAGCGGGCCAGGCAGTCGCCCTCGGTCCGGGTGACGACCTTCAGCGTGTCCTGCAGCTCCGGATAGGCGAGATAGGGCTCGTCGCGGCGCAGGTCGAAGTCGACCCCGGAGGCACGCGCGACGGGGCCGCTCACGCCGTAGGCGTGCACCGTCTCGGGCGCGAGCGTGCCCACGTCCCGGGTGCGCCCACGGAAGATCTCGTTGCCGAGGACCAGGTCGTCGAAGACGTCCATACGGGAACGCACGGCGGCCACGGCGGCACGCGCGCGTGCGCTCCAGCCGGCCGGCAGGTCCTCCTTGAGGCCGCCGACACGGTTGAACATGTAGTGCATACGCCCGCCGGAGACCTCCTCCATGACGTTCTGCAGCACCTCGCGCTCGCGGAACGCGTAGAAGACCGGCGTGATGCCGCCCAGCTCCAGCGGGTAGGAGCCGAGGAACATCAGGTGGTTGAGCACCCTGTTCAGCTCCGCCAGCAGCGTGCGCGTCCACACCGCGCGCTCGGGCACCTCCATGCCGAGCATCCGCTCGACGGCGAGGACCACGCCCAGCTCGTTGGAGAACGCCGACAGCCAGTCGTGGCGGTTGGCGAGCACGATGATCTGGCGGTAGTCGCGCGCCTCGAAGAGCTTCTCCGCGCCGCGGTGCATATAGCCGATCACCGGCTCCGCGCGCATGATGCGCTCGCCGTCCAGCACGAGCTTGAGCCGCAGCACGCCGTGCGTCGACGGATGCTGGGGGCCGATGTTGAGCACCATGTCGGTGCTTTCCGCGGCGCCGCCGATCCCGACCATGGTCTCCGTCGTAGGAGTCATGGACACAGTCTCTCCTACGTACGCTGGCGGCATGGAGACGGGGAGCCCGCACGACCGGCGGGATGCGGCGGACATGGGGACGACGGAACAGGTGGCGGAGCCGGTGTGGACCGGGCTGCCGCCGGGACTGCTGCGGATGCGGCGGCTGCTGCTGGTGGTGTGGCTGGGGCTCATCGCCCTGGCCGCCGGGCTGCTGCCCGGGCTGCTCGTCGGGCCGGCCTGGGCGGCGTTCGCGCTGCTGCCCCTGGCGCTCGCGGCGTGGGGCTGGGTGCTGCTCGGCCGCAACTGGCGGTCCTGGCGGTACGCCGAGCGCGCCGACGACCTGCTGATCAGCCGGGGTGTGCTGTGGCGCGAGGAGACCGTCGTGCCGTACGGGCGGATGCAGCTGGTGGAGGTCACCTCCGGTCCCGTCGAGCGGTACTTCGGGCTGGCCAGCGTGCAGCTGCACACGGCGGCCGCCGCGACCGACGCGACCATCCCCGGACTGGACCCGGCCGAGGCGGAACGGCTGCGCGACCGGCTCACCGAGCTGGGCGAGGCCCGATCGGCGGGGCTGTGACGGCGCCGGACGCCGCCCAGGGCGTACCCGAGGAGCGGACCCCGGGCGAGCGGCGGCTGCACCCGGTGACGCCGCTGCGGCGGGCGTGGGCGCCGATCGCGGTGATCGTCGGCTGGGCCGTGCACGACCCCGACCAGGCGCAGCGGCAGCTGACCCGGCTGACGACCACGACGCTGCTGCTCGCGCTCGCCGTGATCGTCCCGGCGGCCGCGTTGTACGGCTTTCTGACGTGGTGGTTCACGCACTTCTCGGTGACCGACACGGAGTTGCGCATCCGCACCGGGCTGCTGTTCCGGCGTACCGCGCACATCCGGCTGGAGCGGATCCAGGCGGTCGACGTCACACAGCCGCTGCTCGCGCGGATCGCGGGCGTGGCGAAGCTGCGGCTCGACGTGGTCGGCGCGGAGAAGAAGGACGAGCTGGCGTTCCTCGGCGAGCGCGAGGCGCGTGCGCTGCGCGCGGAGTTGCTGGCGCGCGCCGCCGGGTTCGCGCCCGAGACGGCGCACGAGGTCGGGGAGGCGCCGGCGCGCGAGGTGCTGCGCGTACCGCCTCGGGCGCTCGCGCTCTCCCTGGTGCTGACGGGCGCCACCTGGGGTTCGCTGGTCGCCGCGCTCGTCGTCCCGCCGGTGCTGTGGCTGGCCACCCACAGCCTGTGGACGGTCCTCGCGGCCGCGGCACCGCTGCTCGGCACGGCGGGGGCGAGCAGCGTGGGGCGGTTCGTCGCGGAGTACGACTGGACGGTCGGCGAGTCGCCGGACGGGCTGCGCATCGACCGGGGGCTGCTGGACCGCAGCCACGAGACGGTGCCGCCGGGGCGGGTGCAGACGGTGCGGATCGTGCAGCCGCTGCTGTGGCGTCGGCGGGGGTGGGTGCGGGTGGAGCTGGACGTGGCCGGGTCGTCGAACTCCGTGCTCGTGCCGGTCGCTCCGCGGGAGGTCGCCGAGGCGGTCGTCGCGCGCGTGCTGCCGGGGGTGGTCGTGCCGGCGATGTCGTCCTTGTCGCGGCCGGGGCGGCGGGCCGGGTGGTGCCTGCCGGTGTGGTGGCGGGGGTACGGGCTGGCCGTCGACGGCGACGTGTTCGCCGCGCGGCGCGGGTTGCTGCGGCGGCACGTCGCGCTCGTGCCGCACGCCAAGGTGCAGAGCGTGCGGGTCACTCAGGGGCCGTGGGAGCGGTTGTGGGGGCTGGCCGATGTGCATGTGGACACGGGGGCCGACAAGACGGTCACGGCACGGTTGAGGGGGGCCGGGGAGGCGGCGGAGCTGCTGCGGGGGCAGGCGGAGCGGTCTCGGACGGGGCGGAGGGCTGCGCGGGCTGATCGATGGATGGCGTGAGGCTTTGACGGTTCTTCGTCTGCGGGTGCGTGGGGGCTGGTCGCGGTTGCCTGCGGCGGCCTGTGCGGGGTGCGTTGTGGCTGGTCGCGCAGTTCCCCGCGCCCCTTATATGCCTGCGGCGGCCCGTTGCGGTGTGTGGGTGGCTGGTGTCGCGCCTTCGGTTCGCTGTGGGTCGGGGCCGGGGTGGGGGGTGTCCGTCCTCGGTCCGGCCGCCCGTTTCCGACAAGGGCGCGCGGTGGCGTAGCGGCGCAGCAGGGCCGCGTGCTCGTTGCGCAGGCCCGCCAGTTCCCGGTGCCGGCCGCTGCGGGCGGACACCCCCCACCCCGTCCCCTCGCCGCCGTCGGCGACTGCACCAACGCCGTGGCGCGCGCCTTCAGCTCGCTGAGCTGCGGGCAGTCGTGCCCCTGGGGCGGCACGGGTGGGCTGGGGGCCCCTGCTCGAAGAGCTTGGGGGAGGCACCCCGCCAGCGCCGGTGAGCGCACCCCCCCCTGCGGCCAGCCACAGCACCGGGCAACACAAACGCCGGGTCGGCCGACGGAGTCAGGACGCCGCGCTGCGCAGGCTCTGGACGTCTATCTGTTCTGTTTCGTCGTGGGCCGTCAGGTCGATGACCTGGCCCGCGCGGGGTGTCGCGTCGTCGGCCGGCTTGAAGTCGGCCTCCGTCTCCGCCTTGTGCAGCGCGAGGGCCTCCTGGCCGACCACGTCGGCGAGGTCCTCGTTCTGGACGGCCTCCAGGGCCGCCGGCGTCGGCGTCGCCTTCGTGCCGAAGAAGTCGAACTCACCGTTGGTCACGGGACGCCGTACCGGCGGGGCGGGCGGTACGACGGCCACGGCGGTCGGCACGGCGAAGTGGCCGCCGGGCTGGGTCTCCGGCGTCTCGCCGGTGGCGGCCGCGTGCTCCTGCGCGTCGGCCGCCCGGGGCTTCCCCTCCGCCTCGTCCTCCCGCTCGGCGCCGGTGGCGAGACGGATCAGTGCCGCGTTCGCCGCCTGGTACAGCCGCGCGCCCTCGCGGGAGAAGACCGCCGGGGCCGGGCTGGCCGGCTGGTCCCCGATCGTCGTCGCGTCCTTCTTCGAGGGCGCCGGCGGCAGTGCGCGTACCGGGGCCTCGAGTTCGAGCAGGCGGCGGCCCTCCAGGGCGCTGGCCCGCTCCGTCTCCGCCGTGGCGTAGCGGCGCAGCAGGGCCGCGTGCTCGTTGCGCAGGCCCGCCAGTTCCGTGCGCTTGGCCCGCAGCCGCTGCTCGAGCTTGGCGCGCAGTTCGCGCGACTCCTCCAGGTCGGTCTCCAGTTCGGCGACCCGCTCCTCGTACCGCCACTCGTCGCCGGCACGGGCGCGCGTGAGGTCGGCCACCTGCTTGCCCGCCTGGATGTCCCAGCGCCGCATGACGAACGCGCCGAGGACGGCCGTCACCGCACCCGCCCCGGCCAGGACCCGCAGCACCAGGGCGTCCGTGGACACCCAGGGGCCTAGGGCACAGACGACCGAGACGCCTGCGATCGCCGACGGCGGCAGCACCCTGTGCAAGGGCGGGGAATGGCGGTGACGTCCACGTGGCATGGCCAGAAACTTACCGCGCGTAGGCGGTTCGTGAAGCCCCGGGCCGTAAAAACCAAGCCATCGGCAAGGGTTCAGGAGGCATCAGCGAAAGCCAAGGGGCGCAAGGGCTGCGGTCAGCCCACGTCAGCCCGCCGTCAGCCGCCCGCTGAGCCACGCCAGCGACTCGGGGATCTCGCGCCGCCACGTGTTGAAGTTGTGCCCGCCGCTGTCGAGGATGATGGACGAGATGCGGGTCGTGCCGGTCGCCTTCACCGCGCCGATGAACTTCGTCGTGCTCTTGTAGTTGTTCTCCCCCACCTTGCTGCTGGTGACGAGCAGTGAGGTGTCGGGTGCCGGCATGTGCTTGAGGCACCACATCAGGTCGGCGCGGTTGCGCAGCTGCTTGTCGCCGTGGAAGAGGTCGCCCGTCGTGGGGTCGATCGGCGCCTTGTAGTAGGGGGACAGGCCCACGGCCGCGGCGTACACGCTCGGGTGGTGCATGGCGAACTTCAGCGCGCAGTAGCCGCCGGTGGAGTCGCCCACGACGCCCCAGGAGCCGGGACCGCGGCCCACCCGGTAGTGCGCCGACACCGCCTGCGGCAGGTCCTTGGCGAAGAACGTCTCCGTCTGCGGGCCGCCCGGCACGTCCACGCACTCGGTGTCGCGCGGGGGCGCGACCGTCGGGCGCATCATCACCAGGATCATCGGCTGCATCCGGCCCTGCTTGGCAAGATCGCGCGCGGTGCGCGGATAGTGCAGCTTGTCCACCAGCGCCTCGGCCGTGCCCGGGTACCCGGTCAGCACGACGGCCGCGGGGAACGCGCGCGTGCGGTACTGCGCCTGGAAGTACTCAGGCGGCAGATAGACGTACGCGGGCGTGGCTATGTGGGTCGTGGGTCCGGTGATGGCGACCTTCTGGATCTGCCCGCCGATCTCCGGCCGGCCCCCGCCCGACTTGCTCACCTTGCGGGTGTCGAGCACCTGGAGCGGGCCGCCGTCGGGGCCGTTCGCGTTGTGGTCGACGACCACGCCCTGGCCGTTCTCCTGCCCGAAGAGGTCGGCCCAGCTGGCGTAGAAGCCGAAGGAACGGTTCGCCCCGAGCCCCACGCACGCGAACAGCGTCACCTGCGTCACGAACAGCAGCCCGATCCGTCCGGCGACCGCACGCCAGTTGCGGCGCGACAGACGCGGCCACAGCCACACCGTGCCGACGAACAGCACCGCGGCGACCACGATCGCCAGCAACAGCACTTTCTTGCTCGTGAGACCCATGGGGTGTTCCTGCCTGCGCTTTCCATCCGGGCACCGGGCGCATCCCCGTTTTCTCCGCGAGGGCTTGCCCCGAACTTTCCTCGGCCTTTGGACCGGCTTTGACGGGGCGAGTGAACCTCTCCCCCCGAGACACCGTCCTAGAGGACGCAATGTCGCCGGATGCCCGATACGGCACCGGGTTCAAGGTCTCTCGCAGAACTACGGGATGCGATGTCTGTCAGGGAAGATGGGGAAATGTCGGACGGGGTTCCGAGCCGATCAAGCCGGGTGCGGCGCGTCGTGCGCGGCCCGCGCCCCGAGGCCAGTCCGGTCCTCGTCGGCAGAGCGTGCGCACTCGTGGGTGTCCTGGACATCGCCGCGGGGGTCTTCCCGCGGTTCAGGCACAGCCGTATGCACGCCCTCGCCGAGGTGCTGCCCGGATCGTTCGGGCCGTTCGCGGCGGCGCTCTCGCTGAGCGCCGGCGTTCTGCTGCTGCTGCTCGCCCACGGCCTCAAGCGCGGCAAGCGCCGCGCCTGGCGCGCCGCCGTCGTCCTGCTGCCGGCCGGCGCGGTGGCCCAGTTCGTGTACCGGCACTCGGTCATCGGGGTGCTGATCTCCGTCGCGCTGCTCGCGCCGCTGATCATCCACCGCGAGCAGTTCACGGCTCTGCCCGACCCGCGCAGCCGCTGGCGGGCCCTGGCCAACTTCGTCCTCATGAGCGCCGGTTCCCTCGTGCTGGGTCTGATCATCGTCAGCGTCCATCCGAACCGGATGGTCGGCGACCCGAGCCTGGCCGATCGGATCACGCACGTGATCTACGGCCTGTTCGGCTTCGAGGGCCCGGTCGACTACCAGGGCAACACCTCCTGGACCGTCGCCTTCTCCCTCGGCGCGCTCGGCTGGCTGACCGCCGTCACCACCATCTACCTCGCCTTCCGCCCCGAGCACCCGGCCGCCCGCCTCACCGAGGACGACGAGGAGCGGCTGCGCGACCTGCTCGCCAAGCACGGCGGACGCGACTCCCTCGGCCACTTCGCGCTGCGCCGCGACAAGGCCGTCGTCTTCTCCCCCAGCGGGAAGGCCGCCGTCACCTACCGCGTCGTCTCCGGCGTGATGCTCGCCAGCGGCGACCCCATCGGCGACGTCGAGGCCTGGCCGGGCGCCATCGAGCGGTTCATGGACGAGGCCAAGGCCCACTCCTGGACGCCCGCCGTGGTCGGCTGCTCCGAGACCGGCGGCGAGGTGTGGACCCGCGAGACCGGCCTCGACGCCCTCGAGCTGGGCGACGAGGCGGTGGTGGACGTGAAGGATTTCTCCCTCTCCGGGCGTGCGATGCGCAACGTGCGCCAGATGGTCAAGCGCATCGAGCGGGCCGGCTACGAGACGCGGGTACGGCGTATAGGTGACCTCGGCGAGGCCGAACTCGAGCGCATCCGGCGCGCCGCCGACGACTGGCGCGGCACCGACACCGAGCGCGGCTTCTCCATGGCGCTGGGCCGCCTCGGCGACCCCGCCGACGCCGACTGCCTCATCGCCACCGCCCACAAGGCCGACGACGAGCCCGGCGCGTACGGCGACCTCAAGGCGATCCTGCACTTCGTGCCCTGGGGCACCGACGGCGTCTCGCTGGACCTGATGCGGCGCGACCGCAGCGCCGACCCCGGCATGAACGAGCTGCTGATCGTGGCCGCCCTCCAGGCCGCCCCGAAGCTCGGCATCGAGCGCGTCTCGCTGAACTTCGCCGTCTTCCGCTCGGCGCTGGCGCGTGGCGAGAAGCTCGGCGCCGGCCCGGTGCTGCGCGTCTGGCGCGGACTGCTGATCTTCCTCTCGCGCTGGTTCCAGATCGAGTCGCTGTACAAGTTCAACGCCAAGTTCCAGCCGCGCTGGGAGCCGCGCTTCATCGTCTACCGCGCCTCCGCCGACCTGCCCCGCATCGGCTTCGCCTACATGCAGGCCGAGGGCTTCGTGAACCTCGCCCCGCCGCTGCCGCGCTTCCTGCGCCGCCGCGCCGCCACCCGGCGCCCGTGCGCCCACGGCGTGGCCGAACGCGACGTGCGCGCGGCCTGACCCACCCCTGCGACGGACACGACCGGCCCGGGCGCGGGTCCCCGAAGCACCGGGGCCCGCGCCCGGGCTGTACGGCGATACGGCCCCGGTGAGGGGCCTACGCTGAACATATGAGCAACCACAGCGGACGCCGACGCGTCGCGGGCCTTCCGGACTGGGGCCGCTGCGCGGTCATGGGTGTTGTGAACGTCACTCCCGACTCCTTCTCCGACGGCGGCCGCTGGTTCGACACGACCGCGGCCGTCAAGCACGGTCTCGACCTCGTCGAGCGGGGCGCCGACCTGGTCGACGTCGGCGGCGAGTCCACCCGCCCCGGCGCCACCCGCGTCGACGAGGAGGAGGAACTGCGCCGGGTCATCCCCGTCGTGCGGGGCCTGGCCTCCGAGGGCGTCGTCGTCTCCGTGGACACCATGCGCGCCCGGGTCGCCGCCCAGTCCCTCGCGGCCGGCGCCGCCCTCGTCAACGACGTCAGCGGCGGCATGGCCGACCCCGCGATGATCCCCGCCGTCGCCGACGCCGGCGCTCCCTTCGTCGTCATGCACTGGCGCGGCTTCCTCCAGGGCGGCAACGTCCCGGGCCACTACGCCGACGTCGTCACCGAGGTCGTCGACGAGCTCCACGCACGCGTGCAGGCCGCCCTGGACGGCGGCATCGCCCCCGAGCGCGTCATCGTCGACCCCGGCCTCGGCTTCTCCAAGGACGCCGAGCACGACCTCGCCCTCCTCGCCCACGCCCACCGGCTCCACGCGCTCGGCCACCCGCTGCTCATCGCCGCCTCCCGCAAGCGGTTCCTCGGCCGCATCCTCGCCGGTTCCGACGGCGCGCCCCCGCCCGCGCGCGAACGCGACGCCGCCACGGCCGCCGTCTCCGCGCTCGCCGCGCACGCCGGCGCCTGGGCGGTCCGCGTCCACGAGGTCCGCGCCACGGCGGACGCGGTACGGGTCGCACGCGCCGTGGAAGGGGCGCGTACGGCGCCCGAAGCGCCCCCTGCATCGCCCGCGCCCGGCGCCCACGGGCCCGAAGGAGCCCGGTGAGCGCCCCGCACACCGACGTCGAACAGGTGGAGGCCGCCAACACGGCCTTCTACGAGGCACTCGAACGGGGCGACTTCGAGGAGGTCGCCTCGACCTGGCTCACCCCGGCCGACCTGGGCGTCGACGAGACCTACCACGATCCGGCCGACGCCGGCGTGGTGTCCTGTGTGCACCCCGGCTGGCCCGTGCTCACCGGCCGCGGCGAGGTCCTGCGCTCCTACGCGCTGATCATGGCGAACACCGACTACATCCAGTTCTTCCTCACCGACGTGCATGTCTCGGTCACCGGGGACACGGCCGTGGTCACCTGCACCGAGAACATCCTCAGCGGCGGCCCCGCCCCCACCGAGGGCGAGGAGCTTGGGCCGCTCGTGGGCCAGCTCGTGGTCGCCACGAACGTGTTCCGGCGCACGTCGGCGGGGTGGAAGCTCTGGTCGCACCACGCCTCGCCCGTTCTGGCCGAAAACGACGAGGACGAGGGCGAGGAGTCACCCTCCTGAGTGGGTAGGCGATCTACGGGTCCGCCCGCAGGAACAAGGAAGTGGTCGGAATCACGGGCACCCGGGCCGGGGACGGCCACCAGCCCGTGAGCCAGCGGGTTTCCCAGGGGAAACACGCGGTGAACCTTCCGGAACCGCGCCGGCCCGCCGCCCCGTGGCCCTGCCCTGTCAGTGCCCGCAGGTAGATTCGACCGAGGCCGACGCACCGCCCGCACGCGGTACGGACCGGCCGCACCCGACGATTGCAGGAGTGATTCGCGTGGATCGTGTCGCGCTGCGCGGCCTGAAGGCCCGCGGGCACCACGGTGTGTTCCCCAAGGAACGCGAAGAGGGCCAGACCTTCATCGTGGACCTCGTCATCGGCCTGGACACCCGGCCGGCCGCGGCGGACGACGACCTGGCGAAGACCGTGCACTACGGCATCGTGGCCGAGGAGGTCGTGGCCGTCGTCCAGGGCGAGCCCGTGGACCTCATCGAGACCCTCGCCGAGCGCATCGCCCAGGTGTGTCTGAAGCACGAGGGGGCCAAGGAGGTCGAGGTGACCGTCCACAAGCCGGACGCGCCGATCACCGTCCCCTTCGACGACGTGACCGTCACGATCACCCGGAGCCGAGTATGACCGCACCCTTCACCAAAGGTCACAGCGACCCGACCGTCCAGCCGGTGCCCGCCTCCGTCGTCGAACAGGTCGACGCCGCCGACACCACGCTGCAGAACCCGAAACGGGCCGTGATCGCCCTCGGCTCCAACCTCGGCAACCGGCTGGAGACCCTCCAGGGCGCCATCGACGCCCTGGAGGACACGCCGGGCGTGCGCGTCAAAGCCGTCTCCCCGGTCTACGAGACCGAGCCGTGGGGCGTGGACCCCGGCAGCCAGCCGTCGTACTTCAACGCCGTCGTTCTGGTGAAGACCACCCTGCCCCCGTCCTCCCTGCTGGAGCGGGCGCACGCGGTGGAGGAGGCCTTCCACCGGGTGCGCACCGAGCGCTGGGGCGCGCGCACCCTCGACGTCGACATCGTCGCCTACGCCGGTGTGGTGTCCGACGACCCGCATCTCACGCTCCCCCACCCGCGCGCCCACGAGCGCGCCTTCGTCCTCGCTCCCTGGTACGACGTCGAGCCCGGCGCCGAGTTGCCCGGCCGCGGCATGATCGGGCAGCTCCTGGACAGCGTCACCCGAGAGGGTGTCGCGCCCCGCAAGGACCTGGAACTCCACCTGCCCGAGTAGTCGTTAAGGTCGAGGCGGGCCGCATGCGCGGCCGCACAGGACGGGAGCCGCCCGTCACCCGGTCCGGGGGAGCTGAAGGGTCACCGTGAGAGAGCTGCGCATCAGGGTGCTGGCCGGTGTGTTCGTCGTCGCCGGCATCCTGTCCTGGGCGGGCGCCCGCCTGTGGAACTCGGTGGGGACTCTGCCCGGCGTCCCCCTGGCCGCACCCATCGTCCTCGCGCTGATCGCGGTGGTCCTACTGGCCACCGCGCTGTCGCTGCGCGCCCGCCTCAAGGCCCAGCGCGACCGCGTCCCCGAAGCCAAGGGCGTGGACCCGCTGATGGCGGCCCGGGCGGTCGTCTTCGGCCAGGCCAGCGCGCTGGTCGCCGCCCTCGTCGCCGGCATGTACGGCGGCACGGGCGTCCTCCTGCTGGAACTCCTCGACATCCCGGCCCGTCGCGACCAGGCCATCTACGCCGGCTTCTCGGTCGTCGCGGGCATCGGCGTGATAGCGGCGGCGATCTTCCTGGAGCGCGTCTGCAAGCTCCCGGAGGACGAGGACGACAACAACCAAGGGGCGGCGCACCCGGCGTGACACCGCCCCGCGGGAGCCTTCCGGCTCAGGCTTCCCGGCTTCAGCCGGACATGATCAGGCTCATCGCCTCGTTGCGGGTCGCCGCGTCCCGCAGCTGACCGCGCACCGCCGAGGTGATGGTCTTCGCGCCGGGCTTGCGGATGCCGCGCATCGACATGCACATGTGCTCGCACTGGATGACCACGATGACCCCGCGCGGCTCCAGGATCTCCATCAGGGCGTCCGCGACCTGCGTGGTGAGACGTTCCTGCACCTGCGGGCGGCGGGCGTAGACGTCCACGAGCCGTGCCAGCTTGGACAGCCCGGTGATCTTCCCGCTGGTGGACGGGATGTAACCGACATGGGCGACGCCGCGGAACGGCACCAGATGGTGTTCACAGGTGCTGAACACCTCGATGTCCTTCACCAGCACCATCTCGTCGTGCCCCAGGTCGAACGTCGTCGTCAGGACGTCCTCGGGCTGCTGCCACAGGCCCGCGAATATCTCCTTGTACGCCCGCGCGACGCGGCCGGGCGTCTCCCTGAGGCCCTCGCGGTCCGGGTCTTCGCCGACCGCGATGAGGAGTTCGCGTACGGCGTTCTCGGCACGCTTCTCGTCGAACTCGCCGATGGGGCCGTCGCCGTCCAGCGTCACGGGGTCGGTCATCTGGATCCTCGTTCCTGTACCTGTCACACGTGGGACGCCCACGCGTTTCGAACCGCGGTATACGAAAAGCCGCGCCCCCCAGGCTAGAACCCGGGGGGCGCGGCATCCATTCCGGCCCGGTGGCCGGAACGGCTCAGCTCTCGGGGCGGTCCTCACGCGACGGCTCGGTTGTGGAGGCGGGGTCCGCCGCCGTCGACTTCACCGTGCTGATCGCGGCCGTGGCGCCGTTGGCACCGTTCGTCAGGGCGAGCTCCTTCGGGGAGAGCACCGGCGGACGGGTGGACGGCGTACGCCGGGAGGAACCGGTCCAGGCGGGCCGCGGCGGGCGCTTGACGATGGTGGCGAAGATCTCGGCGATCTCCTCCTTGCCCAGCGTCTCCTTCTCCAGCAGCTGCAGGACGAGGTTGTCGAGCACGTCGCGGTTCTCGACCAGGATTTCCCAGGCCTCGTTGTGCGCCGTCTCGATGAGTTTCTTGACTTCCTCGTCCACCAGCGCGGCGACCTCCTCGGAGTAGTCGCGCTGGTGGGCCATCTCACGGCCCAGGAACGGCTCGCTGTTGTCGCCGCCGAACTTGATCGCGCCGAGACGCTCGGTCATGCCGTACTGGGTGACCATCGCGCGGGCCAGGTTGGTGGCCTTCTCGATGTCGTTCGCGGCGCCCGTGGTCGGGTCGTGGAAGACCAGTTCCTCGGCCGCGCGACCGCCCAGCATGTAGGCGAGCTGGTCGAGCATCTCGTTGCGGGTGGTGGAGTACCTGTCCTCGTCCGGCAGCACCATCGTGTAGCCCAGGGCACGGCCGCGGGACAGGATGGTGATCTTGTGGACCGGGTCGGAGTTCGGTGAGGCCGCCGCGACCAGGGCGTGACCGCCCTCGTGGTAGGCGGTGATCTTCTTTTCCTTGTCCGACATGATGCGGGTCCGCTTCTGCGGGCCGGCCACGACGCGGTCGATCGCCTCGTCGAGCATCTTGTTGTCGACCAGCTTCTGGTTCGAGCGGGCCGTGAGCAGCGCGGCCTCGTTCAGCACGTTGGCGAGGTCGGCACCGGTCATGCCGGGGGTGCGCCGGGCGACGGCCGACAGGTCGACGTCCGGGGCGACCGGCTTGCCCTTCTGGTGGACCTTGAGGATCTCCAGACGGCCCTGCAGGTCCGGCGGGTCGACGGCGATCTGCCGGTCGAAGCGTCCGGGGCGCAGCAGCGCCGGGTCCAGGATGTCGGGCCGGTTGGTGGCGGCGATCAGGATGACGCCGCCCTTCACGTCGAAGCCGTCCATCTCGACGAGCAGCTGGTTCAGGGTCTGCTCGCGCTCGTCGTGACCGCCGCCGAGGCCGGCGCCGCGGTGGCGGCCGACCGCGTCGATCTCGTCGACGAAGACGATCGCCGGGGCGTTCGCCTTGGCCTGCTCGAACAGGTCACGGACCCGGGAGGCACCGACACCGACGAACATCTCGACGAAGTCGGAACCGGAGATCGAGTAGAACGGGACGCCCGCCTCGCCGGCCACGGCGCGCGCGAGCAGGGTCTTGCCGGTACCCGGGCGGCCGTACAGCAGCACACCCTTGGGGATCTTGGCGCCGACGGCCTGGAACTTGGCCGGTTCCTGGAGGAACTCCTTGATCTCCTGGAGCTCCTCGACGGCCTCGTCGCAGCCGGCGACGTCGGTGAACGTCGTCTTGGGGGTGTCCTTGGTGATGAGCTTGGCCTTGGACTTGCCGAAGTTCATCACGCGGCTGCCGCCGCCCTGCATCTGATTCATCAGGAACAGGAACACGACGACGATGAGGACGAAGGGCAGCAGGGACAGCAGGATCCCGAGGAACGGGTTCTGCTTCGAGGGCGAGACCGTGTAGCCCTTCGGAATCTGCTTGTCCTGGTACTTGGTCTGCAGCGTGCCGGCGATGGTCACGCCCTGGTCGCCGATGTAACTGGCCTGGATCTTCGAGCTGCCCTGAACCTTGACGCCGTCCTTGAGCTCGACCTTGATGGTCTGCTCGTCGCCGGTGGTCAGCTTGGCCTGCTCGACCTTGTTGTCGTTGATGGCCTGGACGACCTGGGAGGTGTCCACCGTCTTGTAGCCGCCGGACGAGCCGACGACCTGCATCAACACGACCACGGCAAGGACGGCCAGCACGATCCACATGACCGGCCCACGGAAGTATCGCTTCACGTCCATCCACACGGAGCGGTGCCGCCCCGTCCCTCCTGCCATAGTGAGTTTGATAAGACAGTTCTTCTGACGGTACCCCAGCCTTGGCGTCCGAAGCCGCACAGGACCGCTGACGAACCCGTCTGCATGCTCCAACGGCGGGAGACCCTCCGGGGTTCCCGATCGTCGCGGGGACCGTGCCCGGGTGGGCTAGCCGCCGTAGACGTGGGGCGCGAGCGTACCGACGAACGGCAGGTTGCGGTACTTCTCGGCGTAGTCGAGGCCGTAGCCGACGACGAACTCGTTGGGGATGTCGAAGCCGACCCACTCCACGTCGATGGCGACCTTCGCGGCGTCCGGCTTGCGCAGCAGCGTGCACACCTTCAGCGAGGCGGGCTCGCGCGAGCCGAGGTTGTTGATCAGCCAGGACAGGGTCAGGCCGGAGTCGATGATGTCCTCGACGATCAGGACGTGCTTGCCCTTGATGTCGGTGTCGAGGTCCTTGAGGATCCGCACCACACCGGAGGACTGGGTGCCCGCGCCGTAGGAGGAGACGGCCATCCAGTCCATGGTGACGGGGGTGGACAGCGCCCGGGCCAGATCGGCCATGACCATCACGGCGCCCTTGAGGACACCGACGATCAGCAGGTCCTTGCCCGCGTACTCCGCGTCGATCTTCGCGGCCAGCTCGGCCAGCTTCGCGTCGATCTCTTCTTTGGTGATGAGCACCTGCTGAAGGTCGGCACCCATGTCTTTCGCGTCCACCCGCATCACTTTCGGTCGGTCGTCCCACCGGCCGGTCCGCCCCCGCCGCAGGTGCGAAAGGGGTCGGGACTCAGCCTTGCCGAATCACCAGTCTGCCACCCTGGCGCCGGGCGACGACTTTGCCGGGCAGATTGATGGCCCCCTGACCACGCCAGCCGGTGATCAGCCGGTCCATCTCCTCGATGTGCCGGGCGAAGAGGGAACCGGCCGGGGCGCCGGCCTCGATGGCGGCGCGGCGCAGGATCCGGCGGCGTACGGCGGGCGGGAGGGCGTAGAGCTTGGCGCACTCCAGCCGGCCGGCCGCGTCGCGCACCCCGGCCTCGGCCTGGCTGGCCCAGGCGTCGAGCGCGTCGGCGTCGTCGCGGGAGAGCTGGGCCGTACGGGCGAGGGCCTCGACGACGCCCTTGCCGAGGGCCTTCTCGAGGGCGGGCAGGCCCTCGTGGCGCAGCCGGGAGCGGGTGTAGGCGGGGTCGGCGTTGTGCGGGTCGTCCCAGACGGGCAGGGACTGGACCATGCAGGCCTTGCGCGCGGTCTGACGGTCGAGCTGGAGGAAGGGGCGCCGGTAACGGCCGCCGGCCCCCGAGACCGCGGCCATGCCGGACAGGGAGCGGATGCCGGAGCCGCGGGCGAGGCCGAGCAGGACGGTCTCGGCCTGGTCGTCGCGGGTGTGGCCGAGGAGGATCGCGGCGGCGCCGTGGCGCTGCGCCGCGTCGTCCAGGGCGGCGTAGCGGGCGTCGCGGGCGGCGGCCTCGGGGCCTCCCTCGCGGCCGACGGTGACGGCGGTGGACTCCACGGGGGCGAGGCCGAGGTCGGTCAGGCGCAGGACGACTTCGGCGGCGCGCAGGTCGGAGCCGGGCTGCAGGCCGTGGTCGACGGTGACGCCGCCGGCGCGGATCCCGAGGCGGGGGGCCTCGAAGGCGAGGGCGGAGGCGAGCGCCATGGAGTCGGCGCCGCCGGAGCAGGCCACGAGCACGAGCGGCGCGGGCGGGCGCTCGAGCAGCGCGGTCCCGGCGGAGGCGGCAGTCGGGGAGGCGTGCTGTTCGGTGAGGATGTCGTGGAGGACGCGGCGGACCGCCAGGCGTATCGCCGCGACCGCAGGATGGGGACCCATGTCCGGTTCCCTTCAGGAAGCTCGTCGGGGGTGAACCCGTGTCAGTCACTCAGAGTGTGTAGATGGTGACAGAAACGGGCGGTGACCCGAGCATTGCACGCCTGTCCACGGCTCACGGTCCCTCGGACGGGTGATTGAAGGGGCGTTCGCCTGCCGTCGGCCGGATCGTGTTCACCACCGTGGTCCGCCGTTCACCCCTCGGGCCTGCGGTGCACCCGCGCGACCCAGTCCGCCGGTTTGGAGATCTCCGCCTTGGTAGGGAGTGTGTTCGGGGAAGTCCACGCACGGTTGAAGCCGTCCATGCCGACCTCGTCGACCACCGCGCGCACGAAGCGCTCGCCGTCCCGGTACTGCCGCAGCTTGGCGTCCAGGCCGAGCAGTTTGCGCAGGGCGAGGTCCAGACGGGAGGCGCCCTTGGCGCGGCGCTGCTGGAACTTCTCGCGGATCTCGGCGACGGAGGGGACGACGGACGGGCCGACGCCGTCCATCACGAAGTCGGCGTGGCCTTCGAGCAGGCTCATCACGGCGGTGAGGCGGCCGAGGATCTCCCGCTGGGCGGGGGTCTGCACGATCTCCACGAGGGAGCGGCCGCCGTCGTCCTCCTCGCCCTCGGGACGGCCGCCGGCCAGCGACTGGGCGGCCTCCCGGACGCGCTCCAGGATGGTCATGGGGTCGACGTCGGTCTCGGCGAGGAACGACTGGATCTCGCCCTCCAGATGGTCGCGCAGCCACGGCACGGCGCTGAACTGGGTGCGGTGCGTCTCCTCGTGCAGGCACACCCAGAGGCGGAAGTCGTGCGGCTGGACGTCGAGTTCGCGCTCGACGTGGACGATGTTGGGGGCGACGAGCAGGAGGCGGCCGCCGCCGTGCTCGCCGGCCGGGAGCTCACGGGTGGCGGGGGCGAAGGTCTCGTACTGGCCGAGGACGCGGGAGGCGAGGAAGGACAGCAGCATGCCCAGTTCGACGCCGGTGACCTTGCCGCCGACGGCGCCGAGGACCTGACCGCCGGGGGTGCTGCCGCGGCGCTCCTGCATCTTCTGCAGCAGCGGCTTGAGGATCTCGCGGAAGCCGGCGACGTTGGCCTTCACCCAGCCGGGGCGGTCGACGACGAGGACGGGGGTGTCGTGGATCTCGCCGGTCCCCATCCGGGTGAAGCCCCGGACGTGTTCCTCCGAAGCCTTGGCGTGACGGCGCAGTTCCGCGACGACGTCACGGGCCTCCTCGCGGCTGACCTCGGGGCCCGGCCGTACGAGCCGGGTCGCGGTCGCGACCGCGAGATTCCAGTCGATCATCCCAGCAGATGCGGCACCACCGATGCTCGTCATGTGTCAACCGTACGTGAGCGTCACCGCTTGGGGCAGGCCGTGGGGTTGGGCAACGCCCGGAGTGTCCCCGGGGGTGCCGAGGTGGTCGCGTCGCCAGCGGACCCCGCCGTTTGCCGGGCATGCGGCACTGCGACCGCACGGCCGGTGGCGTGGTTCAGCCCGCCAGTGCCGTGGCCGCCCGGTCCAGGGCGCGTTGGGCTGCTTCCGGGTCCGTCGTGCCGGAGGCCAGGAAGGCGAAGGCCAGGACGTGGCCCTGGTGGTCGACGACCGTGCCGGCGAGGCTGTTGACGCCCGTCAGGGTGCCGGTCTTGGCGCGGACGATGCCGGCCGCGCCGCCCGCGTAGCGGGTGGTCAGGGTGCCGGTGAAGCCGGCGACGGGGAGGCCGGTGAGGACGGGGCGCAGGTCGGGGCGGGCCGGGTCGCCGGCGGTGACCAGGAGGGCCGTCAGGAGGTGCGCCGTGAGGCGGTCGGAGCGGTCGAGGCCGCTGCCGTCCCTGAAGGCGGCCCCCGCAGGCGGCAGACCGAGCCTGGCGAGCTGCCGCTGGATCGCCTCGCCGCCGCCCGTGAAGTCGGGGCGGACACCCGTGGCGAGGGCGGTCTGGCGGGCCAGGTGCTCGGCGATGTCGTTGTCGCTGTTGGTGAGCATCCGCTCGACCAGGTCGGACAGCGGCGGGGACGTCACCGTCGCGAGCGGCAGGGCGCGCGCGGTTGCCTTGGAGGGGCCGGGGGACTTGGTGCGGATGCCCTGCGCGTTCAGGAGGTCGGCGAAGCGGCGGGTGGCGTCGGCCGCGGGTTCGGCGGTGCGGGGTGCCGGCCCGGACGACGAGTCGTCGGTGCGGGCCTCGTCGACCATGAGGGCGGTGACGGGGGCGAGGTTCTCGTTGACCCCGATGGGGTGAAGTTCGGAACCGGCGTACAGGCTCGTGTCGTACGACAGCGTCACCTCGTTCACGCCGCGCTTCTTCAGGGCGGTGGCCGTGGACGCGGCGAGGGTGCGCAGGCTCGCCCAGCCCCCGGCGTCCGCGCGGGCGGTGAGGGTCGGGTCGCCGCCGCCGACCAGGATCAGCTCGCGGGTGTCGGGCTCCAGCACCGCGCGCGTGGCGAGGCGGTGATCGGCGCCCAGGGCCGAGAGCGCGGCGACCGCCGTGGCGATCTTCGTCGTGGACGCGGGGGTGAGCGGGTCGTCGGCGCCGACGCCGTACAGACGCCTGCCGGTGGCCAGGTCGACGACGACGGCCGCGCGCCGGTCGCCGAGGGCGGGGTCCGTCATCAGCGGGTCGAGGAGGCCGGCCAGGGCCGGTCCGCCGGGCGCGGACCGCACCGAGGTCGCGGCCCCGCCGAGGCCGGTGAGGACCGCTGCCGCGCTCGGCGCGGGCCGGGGCACCCCGCCCGCCGCCCCGGAGGATCCGGATGAATCGGACGTACGGCCGTGATCTGCGCCACCCGTGCCTTCCTGGGCGGCTGCCCACTCCCGTTCGGCCGTACGCTGACCCGAGTCCCAGGGGCCGGCGGCGGTGACGACGCCGGCGGCCAGTGCGAGACCGACAGTGGCGGCACCGGCTGTGTACTGCCAGGTTCTGACGGGCTGCGGCCGGGTGGCACGCGTGCCGCGCAGCCGGCCGGCGACGGTGGCGGCGCTTCGCAGCCGCGGCCGTACGCTGTCCGCGATCCGCGCCATGTGCCCTCTCGCGGCCCGCCAGGGCCTCAGTTCCGGCACGACCACCAGCCCCTTTCGCGATCACACACTGGCGTGAGGGACACTTAATCACCCGAAGTATGTGTTGATCATGGAGGAGCCACCGGTGGAGTTCGACGTCACGATCGAGATCCCGAAGGGTTCGCGGAACAAGTACGAAGTGGACCACGAGACGGGTCGGATCCGCCTGGACCGGCACCTCTTCACCTCGACGGTCTACCCGGCCGACTACGGCTACATCGAGGGCACCCTGGGCGAGGACGGCGACCCGCTGGACGCGCTGGTCATCCTGGACGAGCCCACCTTCCCCGGCGTGCTGGTGAAGTGCCGCGCCATCGGCATGTTCCGCATGCGCGACGAGGCCGGCGGCGACGACAAGGTGCTGTGCGTGCCCGCGTCCGACCCGCGGATGGAGCACCTGCGCGACATCCACCACGTCTCGGAGTTCGACCGCCTGGAGATCCAGCACTTCTTCGAGGTCTACAAGGACCTGGAGCCGGGCAAGAGCGTCGAAGGCGCCAACTGGGTCGGCCGCGCCGACGCCGAGACCGAGATCGAGCGCTCCATCAAGCGCGCCGGCGAGCACGGCGGCCACTGAGGCCCCGTAAGCCCGCTGACCGGTGACGGGCCGCACGCGCACGCGTGCGGCCCGTCCGGCGTCTGTGCGCATACTGAGGGCTACGGAGTGTCGTACAGGGAGCGCTGCTGCAAGTGACCGAGGCGGAAGATCGCAAGCCGCAGTCGGACGAGGCGAGGAGCGTCTACGACCCCGAGATCACGTCCGAGTTCGCCATTCCCGACGGGCTCGCCGTGCCCAAGGTGGGCGGGGAGTCGGAGACGACGTCCGAGTTCGCGCTGCCGGACGGCCTGGAGGCGCCGCAGCCGGCCGGGGCCGAGCCGGAGGGGTCGGCGTTCAGCCCGCCGCGCACCTACAGCGCCAAGAGCGCCCCGCCGGCCTTCACGCCGCCCGGCGGCACACCGGCCGTCAGCCTCACCAAGGACGTGCCGTGGCAGGACCGGATGCGCACGATGCTGCGCATGTCGGTGACCGAGCGGCCGGCCCCGGAGAAGGCGCACAAGCCGGAGGAGGGCGGCCCGGCCGTCCCGCGCGTGCTGGACCTGACGCTGCGTATCGGCGAGCTGCTGCTGGCCGGCGGCGAGGGAGCCGAGGACGTGGAGGCGGCGATGTTCGCGGTGTGCCGCTCCTACGGTCTGGACCGCTGCGAGCCGAACGTCACCTTCACCCTGCTGGCGGTCTCCTACCAGCCCTCCCTCGTGGAGGACCCGGTCACCGCGTCCCGGACCGTAAGGCGCCGGGGCACCGACTACACGCGCCTCGCGGCCGTGTTCCGGCTCGTGGACGACCTGAGCGACCCGGACACCCACATCTCCCTGGAGGAGGCCTACCGGCGCCTGGCGGAGATCCGCCGCAACCGGCACCCGTTCCCGACCTGGGTGCTGACCCTGGCCAGCGGGCTGCTCGCGGGCGCGGCCTCCCTGCTGGTCGGCGGTGGTGCGCAGGTGTTCGCTGCGGCCATGGTGGGCGCGATGCTCGGCGACCGGCTGGCATGGCTGTGCGCCGGACGCGGGCTGCCGGAGTTCTACCAGTTCACGGTCGCCGCGATGCCGCCGGCCGCGATCGGCATCACACTGACCCTGGCGCACGCGAACGTGAACGCGTCCGCCGTCATCACCGGTGGGCTGTTCGCGCTGCTGCCGGGGCGGGCGCTGGTGGCGGGCGTACAGGACGGCCTGACCGGCTTCTACATCACCGCCTCGGCGCGGCTGCTGGAGGTGCTGTACTTCTTCGTCGGCATCGTCATCGGCGTGCTGGTGATGCTCTACGTCGGCGTGCAGCTGGGGGCCCACCTAAACCCCGACGCGGCGCTGCGGCTCCAGGAACGGCCGCTGATCCAGATCGCCGCGTCGATGCTGCTGTCGGCGACCTTCGCGGTGCTGCTCCAGCAGGAGCGGTCCACGGTCCTCGCGGTGACCCTCAACGGGGGCGTGGCGTGGGTCGTGTACGGCGCGATGCACTACACCGGGGGTTTCTCGCCGGTGGCGTCCACGGCCGTCGCGGCAGGGCTCGTGGGGCTGTTCGGGCAGCTGCTGTCGCGCTACCGGTTCGTGTCGGCGCTGCCGTACACGACGGCGGCGATCGGGCCGCTGCTGCCGGGTTCCGCGACGTACTTCGGGCTGCTGTCGATCGCGCAGAACGACGTCGACAAGGGGCTGGTGTCCCTGACGAAGGCGGCGGCGCTGGCGATGGCCATCGCGATCGGGGTGAACCTGGGGTCGGAGATCTCCCGGCTGTTCCTCAGGGTCGGCTCCGCCGACAAGCGCCGCGCCGCCAAGCGCACGCGCGGCTTTTGACGCGGGGCGCCTGCCGGCTCGGTGGGTGTGCTCCACGCCGGCGGGTGCGGGTCCGTGCGGCTTGATCGCGCGGTTCCCCGCGCCCCTTCGGGTCGGCTCCGTCAGCCCTGGTTGTAGGGGTACTGGCCGTTGTACGGCTGCTGCCGGCCGTAGCCCTGCGGGTACGGCTCCTGCGGGTACGACTGCTCCGGGTACTGCTGCTGGTACTGCTCGCCGTAGTACTGGTCGCCGTACTGGTCACCGTGCTGGTCGCCGTACGGCTGCTGGGGCTGCCGCTGGTGCTGGTGCTCGTAGTTAGGCGTCGGGTCGATGCGGCGCAGCTGGGTCGTCGCGTCGTCCATCGCCGGGGGCACCGGGGACGGGGCCTGGGCGGGCCGCTGCTGGGCCTTCTTGTTCTTGCTGCGGGCGCGCAGGAACTCGATGGCGATGGGGACCACCGAGACGAGGACGATCAGGATCAGGATCGCCTCGATGTTGTTCTTGACGAAGTCGACGTTGCCCAGCCAGGAGCCCAGCAGGGTCACACCCGCGCCCCACAGGACGCCGCCGATGACGTTGAACAGCAGGAACGAGCGGTACCGCATGCCGCTGACGCCGGCGATGATCGGCGTGAACGTGCGCACGATGGGCACGAAACGGGCCAGCACCAGGGACTTCGGGCCGTACTTCTCGAAGAACTCGTGCGCCTTGGTGACGTTCTCCTGCTTGAACAGGCGCGAGTCGGGGCGGTTGAACAGGGACGGCCCGACCTTCTTGCCGAACATGTAACCCGCCTGGTCGCCGAGGATCGCGGCGGCGCAGATCAGGGCGATCGCTCCCCACAGAGGGAAGTTCAGCTGGTGCGAGGTGATCAGCAGGCCGCAGGTGAACAGCAGCGAGTCACCCGGCAGGAAGAAGCCGATCAGCAGTCCCGACTCCGCGAAGACGATCAGGAGCAGGCCCCAGATGCCGAACGTGTCCAGGAGATGGTTCGGGTCGAGCCAGCTCGGGCCGAGGGCAAGCGTCGTCACGGTTCCGGGCTCCTGAGAGGGTGGGGAAAGTACGGCGGCAGGTACCGCGCACCCAAAGCTATCAACGCCCGGTGAACGGTCCGGGTTCCCCGGGTTCTCTCAGGATGCACACGGCGCCGCCCCGTACGAAGCTGTGGACCATGGGCATCGACGATTACGGCGGCGGCCAGACACCCCAGTCGGATGTGCTGGTCGTCACCACGAACGACGTACCGGGTCACCGCGTGCAGCAGGTCATCGGTGAGGTGTTCGGGCTGACCGTGCGCTCCCGGCACATCGGCAGCCAGATCGGCGCCGGGCTGAAGTCGCTGGTCGGCGGCGAGCTGCGAGGGCTGACCAAGACCCTTGTGGAGACCCGCAACCAGGCGATGGAACGGCTGGTGGAGCAGGCACGCGCGCGTGGCGCCAACGCCGTGCTGGCGTTCCGCTTCGACGTGACGGAGGCGGCGGACGTGGGCACGGAGGTGTGCGCGTACGGCACCGCGGTGGTCGTGGCCCGGGAGTGACCCGCCCGGGCCACGATCACCTCAGGCGGTGTGCCGGGCCGCGTTCGCCTTGATGGCGTCGCGCAGGTGTTCGGCCAGGCCGGGGCGCATGGCGTCGTAGTACGCCTTGAAGCGCGCGTCGGAGGCGTACATGTCGCCGAGGCACTGGTGCATCTCGTGCCCGCACTCGTAGAACCACGTGCTGATGTGCTGCCGGTGCTCCTCGGCCAGGTCCATGGCGCGTGCGCCGGTGGCGGGCTCACCGGCGGTCACCAGCGCGACGTACCGCTCGCTCCAGTCGTCGACCTCGGCCTTGATCCGCTTCCAGTCCTCCTTGGTGTAGCGGGAGGCGCGCCGCTGCGACTCGGCCCACGAGTCGGTGGCGCCCCAGCGCTCCTCCGCCTCCCGGGCGTACTCCTCGTTGAAGGGGTCCTTGTCCCCGAACACCTCGAACCGCTCCTCGGGTGTGAGCTGGATTCCCATCGT
The DNA here is from genome assembly GCF_040656475.1 of Streptomyces sp. NPDC049915. NCBI lineage: Bacteria > Bacillati > Actinomycetota > Actinomycetes > Kitasatosporales > Streptomycetaceae > Streptomyces > Streptomyces sp. NPDC049915. The sequence goes on along the minus strand of NZ_JBFAMH010000014.1, from coordinate 126,501 downwards.
GCGTGCCTCCATGGCGTGCTCCACGGCCTCGGCCATCTTCTGCAGCTTCTCGATCCGGGCGCTCAGCAGCTCGTGCTGGCGGCGCAGGTGCTCCCGCGGGTCCGCGTCCGGGTCGTCGAGCAGGGCCGCGACCTCCTCGAGCGGGAAGCCGAGCTCCCGGTAGAACAGGATCTGCTGCAGCCGGTCGAGGTCGGCGTCGCTGTAGCGCCGGTGGCCCGCGTGGCTGCGCTCGCTCGGGACGAGCAGACCGATGTCGTCGTAGTGGTGCAGGGTGCGCACCGTGACCCCGGCGAAGCCGGCGACCTGTCCCACGGAATAGCTCACTTCCGCTCCCTTCTCTCGTGCGCCCTCCACCCTGGGTCCTCACGCCACGTGAGGTGCAAGCCCGCGTGCGGGCCCGCCGGAGCGGACTTAGCGTCGGATGCATGCCCCTGCACCAAGGCGCCCAGCAGCCCGCCGACCGTCCACTGGCCGTCAACCCGTTCTACGGCCAGGCGAATCCGGTCGGCGAGATGACACAGGCCCCGCCCACACACCGCCTCCCCGACTCCCCGATGCCGCCGACCACGGCGTACCAGCTCGTGCACGACGAGCTGATGCTGGACGGCAACTCCCGGCTGAACCTGGCCACCTTCGTCACCACCTGGATGGAGCCGGAGGCCGGCGTGCTGATGGCGGAGTGCCGCGACAAGAACATGATCGACAAGGACGAGTATCCGCGCACCGCCGAACTGGAGCGGCGCTGTGTGGCGATGCTCGCCGACCTGTGGAACGCGCCGGACGCGTCGGCGGCCGTGGGCTGCTCCACGACCGGTTCCAGCGAGGCGTGCATGCTGGCCGGGATGGCGCTCAAGCGGCGCTGGATGCGGCGCAACGGCGACAGGTACCCCGGGGCGCGGCCCAACCTCGTCATGGGCGTCAACGTGCAGGTCTGCTGGGACAAGTTCTGCTCCTTCTGGGAGGTGGAGGCGCGGCAGGTGCCCATGGAGGGCGAGCGCTTCCATCTCGACCCGCAGGCCGCGGCGGAGCTGTGCGACGAGAACACGATCGGCGTCGTCGGCGTCCTCGGCTCCACCTTCGACGGCTCCTACGAGCCGATCGCCGACCTGTGCGCCGCCCTGGACGCACTCCAGGAACGCACCGGCCTGGACATCCCGGTGCACGTCGACGGGGCGTCCGGCGCGATGGTCGCGCCGTTCCTCGACCCGGATCTGGAGTGGGACTTCCGGCTGCCGCGGGTGGTGTCGATCAACACCTCCGGGCACAAGTACGGGCTGGTGTACCCGGGGGTCGGCTGGGCGCTGTGGCGGGACGCGACGGCGCTGCCGGAGGAGCTGGTGTTCCGGGTCAACTACCTCGGCGGCGACATGCCGACCTTCGCGCTGAACTTCTCCCGGCCCGGCGCTCAGGTCGTGGCGCAGTACTACACGTTCCTGCGGCTGGGCCGGGACGGCTACCGGGCGGTGCAGCAGGCCTCCCGGGACGTGGCGCGCACGCTCGCGGAACGGATGGAGGCGCTCGGCGACTTCCGGCTGCTGACCCGGGGCGACCAGCTGCCGGTGTTCGCGTGCACCACGGCCGAGGACGTCACGGCGTACGACGTCTTCGACGTCTCCCGGCGGCTGCGCGAGCGGGGCTGGCTGGTGCCGGCGTACTCCTTCCCGCCGAAGCGGGAGGACCTGTCGGCGCTGCGGGTGGTGTGCCGCAACGGCTTCTCCTCGGACCTCGCCGAGCTGTTCGTCCAGGACCTCACCCGCCTGCTGCCCGAACTGCGCCGCCAGTCGCATCCGATGACCCAGGACAGGGGCGCGGCGACCGGCTTCCACCACTGAGCCCCGGCCCAGAAAAATTGCCCCTAGTGCACGTCCCCCGGGTGCCGCTCCCCCGTCGCGTACGGGTTCTCCTGGCCCTCGGCGAGGACGCCGACGAACGGTTCGCCCTCACCGGCGAAGGTGTAGGCGCCGGCCTCGATGCGTTCGATCAGACCCCGCGTCCAGGCCGCCTCGCCGTCCGCAGTGTGCACCCACATGTTCATGATCTCGCCGATGTGGCCGAACTGCTGTGGTCCGTCCTCGGGGATGTAGTGCTCGGTGACGGTGTCCCGCCACGCGTCCAGCCGCCGCAGGCGCTCGCGCAGCAGCGCCACCACCTCCGCGCGCTCCAGGTCGACCATGAACCCGATCGCCGCGGAGAGCAGGTCGACGCCGCGGTCCCGGGCGACGAGCGCCTCCCTCAGCAGCGTGAGGTACTCCCGCGTGCCCCGCTCGGTGATCTCGTACTCCGTACGCGGCGGACCGCCGGCCGTGGACGGCGCCGTCTCGTGCGCGTGCAGCAGTCCCTGCTTCGCCATCTGCTTCAGCGCGTGGTAGATCGACCCCGGCTTGGCGTGGGACCACTCGTGCGCGCCCCAGTACTCCAGGTCGCCGCGCACCTGGTACCCATGGGCCCGCCCGTGCTGCCGGACGGCGCCCAGCACGAGCAGCCGGATGGTTGACATGGGGTCCAGGTTATGGCCGTACCCTCTCCCGGCCCGCCCCGGACCCCCGCTCACCCGGGTCCCCTCCCCCTACCCGGCGCTGCCCTGACCCGCCTGGTCCAGCGCCACCAGCTCGAAGGCGGTCTTGCCGTCCAGGGACTCGCGGATGATGTCCGCGTGGCCGGCGTGGCGAGCCGTCTCGCGGATCAGGTGCAGGCACAGCCAGCGCAGCGACACGCGCTCGTCCGGCGGGAACCACGGGTCGTTCGGCAGCGGGAAGGTGTCGTCCAGGCTGGGCGCCGAGCGGATGTAGGCCTCCGTCTCGGCGGCGACCTCCTCCCAGTACGCCAGCTGCTGCGCGAGCGTCTCGTTCTCGGCGAGCCGGAAGCACTCGTGCCAGTTCGACTCGTCGCGCTTGACCGCCGGCGGCTCGCCCTTGGCCCGGGCCACCCAGGTCTGCTCGACCTCGACGACGTGCTTGAGCAGGCCGGACAGTGACAGCTCGCTCGCGCTCGGCCGGCTCGCGGCCTGTTCCTCGGTGAGACCGAGCACGGCGCGGCGGATGCCGCCCCGCTGCTCCTCGATGAAGGACAGCAGCGCCCCCCGCTCGTCGCCCAGCGCTTCGGCTCGCACGTGAGTGACCATGACCGGCCGCCTTTCGTCCGTCGTCCGCCGGGCTCCCTGCCCGACACCGAAGACGTTACGGGCCCTTGCGGTCAACCTCTGTCCGCAAGGGTCCGACGACTCGCATCGGGCCCGCGTCAGAAGGGGAACCGGCTGCGCCCGTGCTGCACCGAGATCCACTTCAGCGTCGTGAACGCCTCCAGCGTCGACTCGCCGTTCAGCCGCCCGGCCCCGGAGTGCTTCTCGCCGCCGAAGGGGACGATCGGCTCGTCGTGCACGGTGCCGTCGTTCACATGGAACATCCCGGTGTCGATCTGCCGTGCGAAACGCACGCCCCGCTCGACGTCGGCGGTGAACACGGCGCCGCTCAGCCCGTACGGGGTGTCGTTGACGAGCCGTACCGCCTCCTCCTCGCCGTCGAAGGGGATGACGAAGGCGACCGGGCCGAAGACCTCCTGCCGCAGCAGCGGCGAGTCGGCGGGAACCCCGGTCAGCACGGCCGGCTCGACCAGCGTGTCCGTCGTGGCGCCGCGCACCAGCGCGGTCGCGCCCTCGGCGAGGGCCTGCTCGATCACCCCGGAGACGTCCTCCGCCTGCCGGGAGTCGATCAGCGGCCCGATGACGGTCGCCGGATCGCTCGGGTCACCGGCCTTGAGCCCGGCGACCCGCTCGGCGAACTTCGCGGAGAACTCCTGTGTCACGGACCGGTCGACCAGCAGCCGGTTGGCGGCCATGCAGACCTGCCCCTGGTGCACGAACCGGCTGAAGACGGCCGCGTCGACGGCGTAGTCGACGTCGGCGTCGTCCAGGACCACCAGCGCGCTGTTGCCGCCCAGTTCGAGCACCACGCGCTTGAAGTGGGAGGCGCAGACGGTGGCCACGTGCCGGCCGACCTGGTCGGAGCCCGTGAAGGAGATGACCTTCGGTACCGGGTGCTCCAGGAACGCGTCACCGATCTCCGCTATGTCGGTGACGACGACGTTGAGCACCCCCGCGGGCAGCCCGGCGTCCTCGAACAGCTTGGCTATCAGGGTGCCGCCGACCACGGGTGTGTTCTGGTGCGGCTTGAGCACGACGGCGTTGCCCAGCGCCAGCGCCGGGGCGACCGACTTCAGCGACAGCAGGAAGGGCACGTTGAAGGGGCTGATGACGCCGACCACCCCGACCGGCACCCGGTAGACGCGGTTCTCCTTGCCGTCGATCGGTGACGGAACGATCCGCCCCTCGGGGCTGAGCGCCACATGAGCCGCCTCGCGCAGGAACTCCTTGGCCAGGTGCAGCTCGAAGGCCGCCTTGCCCCGGGTGCTGCCCAGCTCGGCGATCATCGCCTCGGTGATCTCGGCCTCGCGCTCCTCGACGAGACGCAGCACCTTCTCGAACACCGTCCGCCGGGCGAAGGGGTTGGTGGCCGCCCACTGCTTCTGGGCACGCTCGGCGGCGCGGTAGGCCGCGTCGACCTCATCGACCGTGGCGATCGTGATCGAGGCCAGCTTGTCGTTGTCGTACGGATTGAAGTCGATGATGTCCCAGGAGCCGGTGCCCGGGCGCCACTCACCGTCGATGTACTGCTGCGCCAGGTCGGAGAAGTACGGCGACATGCGATCCCCCTGAATCCCTGCCTGCCGGGGCAGGCGAGTCGGCCTCGCTCACCTCACGGTCTGATGGCACGTCATCGTACTTGTGCATCAAGAGAGTTGAAGGAGGCCCCGCAAAAGGTCACGGGTCTCGGACGGCCCGGGGCTGTCCTGCTGCAACTCCTTGAGCGCCTGCTCGTACTGGGCGACGTCCTCCGGCTTGTCCAGGTACAGCGCGCTGGTGAGCTGCTCGATGAACACCACGTCCGACAGGTCGGACTCCGGGAACCTGAGGACGGTGAACGCGCCGGACTCGCCGGAGTGCCCGCCGAAGCTGAAGGGCATGACCTGCAGCCGGATGTTGGGCCGCTCGGACATGTGGATCAGGTGCTGCAGCTGCTCGCGCATCACCGCGCGGTCGCCGTACGGCCGGCGCAGGGCGGCCTCGTCGAGGATGACGTGGAACTCGGGGGCGTTCTCGGCGACGAGGTACTTCTGCCGCTCCAGCCGCAGTTCCACCCGCTTGTCGACGTCGGCCTCGCTCGCACCCTTCATCCCACGCCGCACCACGGCACGCGCGTACGCCTCGGTCTGCAGCAGGCCGTGCACGAACTGCACCTCGTACGTGCGGATCAGGGACGCGGCGCCCTCGAGGCCGACGTAGGTGGGGAACCAGCTCGGCAGGACGTCGGAGTAACTGTGCCACCAGCCCGCCACGTTGGCCTCGCGGGCCAGGTTGACCAGGGCCGTGCGCTCCGCTTCGTCCGTGATGCCGTAGAGCGTCAGCAAGTCCTCCACGTCCCTCGTCTTGAAGCTCACCCGGCCCAGTTCCATCCGGCTGATCTTCGACTCGGAGGCACGGATCGAGTACCCCGCCTGCTCGCGCGTGATCCCGCGTGCCTCGCGCAGCCGCCTGAGTTGCGAGCCGAGCAGCATGCGCCGCACCACTGATCCAGGCTCTCCCGCACTCATGTCCGCTGCCTCCCTACCCTCTCCCGGGGCCGCAGTCTGCCACTAAAACACTTCGAGCAGTACTCGTCCGATTACACAGACGGAAATGACTCCTGCCGCACTCGTGCGACTTCTGGCCATCAAGGGGTAAGGGACATGCGGAAGTTGGGGGGAAGAAGGCAGAAAAAATAGCCAACAAGCGGCACGTGGGCATCCATTTCGGTCACGTGCACGTGCATCTGCCCTTGCATCTGGTCTGCGCATCCGAAACCATGGTCCCGCGCCACCGCTGCATCGCAACGACCGCGAACTCCCGGGAGTGCCTCGCATGGGGACGAATGGATCGACCATGCTCCAGCCGTTACGGCAGGGCCTTCCGCCGCTGGATCCCGCAGCCGTCTCCAACGCCGCCTCCTGTTCCCTGCCCGCCCGTTACGAAGCCGTCCGCGAGGCGCGCCGGTTCACCCGCCACACCCTGGACCAGTGGGAGCTGGGCGACCGCTTCGACGACGTGTGCCTGGTCGTCTCCGAACTCGTCACCAACGCGCTGCGGCACGCCACCCCGGCCGGCGGCGGGCCGGCCGGCGATCCGCCGCCGTCCGTGCGGCTGCACCTGATGCGCTGGAGTGAGCGACTGGTGTGCGCCGTGCGCGACGCGAGCAAGGACGGCCCGGTGGCGCGCGAGGCCGACGACTTCGCGGCGGAGTCCGGCCGCGGGCTGTTCCTCGTCGAGTCCTTCAGCGACAGCTGGGGCTGGCACCCGCTGACAGGCGCCCTGGGGGGCAAGGTCGTCTGGGCCCTGTTCCGGCTGCCCGCCTCGTGACACCACCCGGCGCTCTTCGACGCCGGGTTTCTACGCGCGTCAAGCAAGCGCTGTCATACAGGGCATGCGTAAATCCGTGATCATCCGCCGACGAGATGGTCGAACTCCCCGTCCTTGACGCCGAGCAGCATGGCCTCGATCTCCGCTCGCGTGTAGACGAGCGCGGGCCCGTCGGGGAACCGCGAGTTGCGCACGGCCACGTCCCCGCCGGGCAGCCGCGCGAACTCCACGCACGATCCCTGGGAGTTGCTGTGCCGGCTCTTCTGCCAGGACGCCCCGTGCAGGCGCGTGGCGGCGATGCCGTTGTACACGCCGGACACGTTTCCAGCGTCGTACACGTCGTGGTCCACAGTCGCTCCCCGGTGGTGCACTGGCTGACAGGGCCATTGATGCAGTGGTCAACTGATCCGGATCATAACCCCGTTCACGTGCGGATGCGTGAGCAGATGCACGTGCACGCCGGGTGTTCCCCTGGTTACAGCTTTTGACGAGCGCTTTACGAGAACCGTTCCAGCGCCTGCCCCAGAGCAGGCAGAACATGCGCGGCCCAGCCACCACTCATGATGCGCCGGGCCATCAACTGCGCCGGGTCGTCCGGATCGAAGCCCTCGTGCACCAGAAAGAGACGCGTTCCGCGGCCCTCCTGTTCCAGCCGCCAGGTGATCGTCCAGTCGGCGGGGTTGGCGGGATCGGCGTCCTGCCACCGCACGGCCAGCATCCGCTCGACCTCGAAGGCCAGGACCTCCGCCTCGACGACACCGGAGAACCCGGTGTTCGGCCGCGGCACGGAGGTCATCCGGTACCGGTGACCGACCGCGAGCCGGAAGTCCCCGGAGCCGGGCATCTGCCACTGCGCGACCAGCGCCGGCTCGGTCAGCGCACGCCAGACCTTGGCGGGCGGATGCGGAAAGAACTGGTCGACGCGGACAGTGGTGAGATCGTCGTCGGTGCTCATGAAGGGCCAGCGGTGAGATCGTCGTCGGTGCTCATGAAGGGCCATCGTCGGGCATGCGGTCGAGCAGATCCCCGAGGCCCTTCAGCTGTTCGCGCCAGAACCGCTCGTACGGATGGAGCCACTCCTGCACCTCGGCGAGCGGCACCGCCCGCAGCCGGTAGACGCGCTGCCTCCCGGATCGCTGCTCGGCGACAAGTCCGGCGTCCCGGAGCACCTTCAGATGCTCCGACAGACTCGGCCGGCGCATGTCGAAGTGATCGGCGAGCGCCTGCACGGGCTGCGGCCCGCCCTCACGCAGCAACCGCAGCACCTCACGGCGCGTGGCGTTGGCGAGCGCGGCGAAGACACGGTCCTCGGTCGCGGTGTCGCCGGCCCCGGTGGTCATAACGGCTTCAGAAGCCTTCCTTCTCCGTCAACAGCATCAGACCGTTGCCGTCGGGATCGGCGAAGGAGGCCATACGGCCCCACGGCTGCTCCTCCGGCCCCCGCACCGCGACACCCGCCCCGGCGAGCCGGGCACAGTCGGCGTCGACATCGGTCGTGACCAACATGATCCCCCGCGCCGACCCCGCCTCGAAATCGCCCATCCCCGGCCCCGCCAACGTGAACACGGTCTGCGCCCCCACCGGCGCAACCTGCAGCCAGCGTCCCGCGGGCATCCGCAGATCGGCGACGACCTCGAAGCCGAGCACATCCCGGTAGAACCGCAGGGCCCGGTCCTGGTCGGCGACGGGGAGAGTGACGAAGGAGGCGTGACTGATGCTCATACCCAGGACGATACGTAGGCATTTCCCTACGCGTCAACCGTAGGGTTCTTCCTACGCATCACATCTGGCCTCCCTTTACGCCGCACCGCAGGCGCTGCCTGAGCGACCGCCACGCAATCCGTACCCGAACGTCCGCCCCCAGGTCTGGCAAGCCTTCCGTACCCGTTGGTAGCGTGCCCCGGTGACTTCCCCGACCCCCGCAGGCCGCCGACGCCTCACGATCGCGGCCGCAGCCCTCACCGCCGCCCTGACCCTCGCCGCGTGCAGCGGCGGCAGTGGCAGCGACGACAACGGGAAGAAGACACCGCCCGCGAGCACCCCACAGCCCTCGGCGAGCACGGGTGCAGGCACCTCGCAGCCCACCGGCACCTTGCAGGGCAACTGGCTGACCACCACCAACGGCAAGGCAGTCGTCTTGGTCCTCACCGACAAGCAGGCCGCCCTCTTCACCACCGGCGGCAGCGTGTGCAGCGGCCCGATCCAGGACCGCACGATCCGGCTCACCTGCAAGGGCGCCGCCACCGGCCACACCACGGGCCACATCGATTCCGTGGACAAGACCACCATGAAGGTCACCTGGGTGGGTGACGTCGGCACGGAGACGTACACCCGCTCCGAGAACGGCGGAATGCCCTCCCGCTTCCCGACGGCGGGCCTCGGCTCGTAGGACCGAGCCCCCGCATGCGCGATGATCCTGAGGCACTGTCTCGTTCTCAGGGGATTCACACATGCGCGCCATGCCGATCACCGTCACCGCCCTCGCGGCAGCCCTCCTCCTCACCGCCTGCGACAGCGGCACCGACAGCAACGCCAAGGCGGGCAGCGGCGACGCCAAGGCCGCGAAGAGCACCGCCTGCCGCCTCGACGGCGTGGGCGCCGAGGTCGGCCCCGTCAGCACCGCGCCGGCCGCCGGCGACACCGGCACCGTCACCGTCACGCTGACCAACACGGGTTCCGACTGCACCCTCGAGGGCTTCCCGAAGGTCGTCCTGCAGGCCGGGGAAACGAAGGCGGACGTCCCCGCGGACCAGGCGGCGCAGAGCCAGAAGCTCTCGCTGACCAAGGACGCGACGACGTCCTTCACGATCACCTACACGCGCGCGGCGGCAGCGGCCGGCACGCAGAGCCTGGCCGTGAAGACGGCAACGTTCGCCCTGCCCGGCACACAGGACACACACGACTTCCCGTGGTCGTACGGCGAGGTCGCACTCAAGGGCAGCACCCCGGACGCCACGGTGAGCGGCTTCGAGCAGACGGGCGACTGACGCCGGCGCCACCCCCGCGGTGTCACGGCGCCGGTGACCCCCCGGCCACTGGCCTCGTGACGCCGCCACCCCGCCGCACCGCCGCACCGCAAAGCCCCACCGCACCGCAGAGCGACGACACCGCGCCGCGGAGCGTCACGGCAACCGAGGCCGCTCCCCCACCCGCGCCCGATCCGCCGCGCGGGAGCCCTCGGTCCAGCCCGCCGCGTCACTCACCCCGCGCAGCCGGGTGGAAACGGTCTCGGGGAACATCCGGTCGGCCGCGGCGCCGACGGCGACCTCGCGGGAGGCGAGCACCGGCAGCAGGTCGTCGCTCACCTGCGTCTCCGCGGCGGCCGCGAGCCGCCCGCCTATCCGATGCGCGTACGCGGCGAGGAACGACTGCCGGAAACTCTTCGTCCGCTTGCGCCCGCCCTTGCGCTGCGCGGCCTCCGCCGTGGCCAGCGCGGACTGCGCCTGCACCAGCAGCGAGGTGTAGAGCAGCTCGACGGCCTCCAGATCGGCCTCGAAACCGACCACGGTGGAGAAGCTCAGCGCCTCGTTCCACACCGCGCGGCAGTGGTTGGCAGTGGCGACCGCGTCGAGCAGGACCGCCTTGGCCTGCTCGTACGGCGGCTCGACACCGATCCGGCAGGCACCGGGCGCGTCGGGGGCGGGCGCCTGCGCGTCGAGCAGCGCCTCATCGACGCTGTGCCGGGCCATCAGCTCCTGCGCCTTGGCCGTGAGCGCCTCGGCCTCCTCCGGGTAGCCGGTCGCCTCCGCCTTGGCGAGCAGCGCGCGGATCCGGCCCAGCATCCGGGAGTCGGAGCCGCGCGGCCGGCGCGGTTCCTCCAGGGGCTCCAGCCCGGGCAGGCGGACCAGCAGCCGGTACAGCTCGAGGACGGCGGTGGCGTGGGTGAACCGGTCCGCGCGCACCGGCGCCGTACCCGGCAGCTCCTCGATCTGCGCCCGCCAGCGCGCGCTGCGGGGCCTGTCGTCGGGCACCTGAGCCCGTACGAGATCGGCGGCCAGCCGCACGTGTACGTCGTCCAGTTCGCGCCGTACGATCCGCACCAGGTCGGCGGGCTGCCAGCCACGCCGCCAGAGCACCGCGACGAACTCCCGCCCGCGCCGCTCGACGTCGGCGTCGGCCGCCGGGTCGGCGGCCAGCAGGGAGGCACCGGTGTCCAGGGCGGTCACACCGGTGTCGTACAGGGCGGCCTCGAAGGCACGGTCGGCAGTGCTCACCCGACGATCGTGACACGGGGCACTGACAACGCGAGGACCGGTTTCCCTCCGTGCCGGAGCCCGCCCACCCCCACCGCCATCCGTCAACCAAGGGTTGACGCTCATGGTCCGTCAACCTACGGTTGACACATGTCGAAGAATCCCGCGCTGACGACAGCCGTACGCCTCGACGACCTCATCGCGGCCATCAAGAAGGTCCACGAAGAACCCCTCGAACAACTCCAGGACGCGGTGATCGCGGCGGAGCACCTCGACGAGGTGGCCGACCACCTGATCGGCCACTTCGTCGACCAGGCCCGCCGCTCGGGCGCCTCCTGGACCGACATCGGCAAGAGCATGGGCGTCACCCGGCAGGCGGCACAGAAGCGGTTCGTGCCCAAGGAGTCGGCCGACATCGACCCCAGCCAGGGCTTCAGCCGCTACACCCCGCGCGCCCGCAACGTCGTCGTGGCCTCCCACAACGAGGCCAAGGCGGCACACAGCGCCGAGAGCGTCCCCGAGCACCTGGTCCTCGGCCTGCTCACCGAAGCGGAAGGGCTCGCCGCGAAGGCGATCACCGCCCAGGGCGTCACCCTCGACGCGGTCCGCGAGGCCGCGCGGGCGGCGCTTCCGCCGGCCGTGGAGGACGCGCCCGACCTGGTGCCGTACAGCTCCTCGGCGAAGAAGGTTCTGGAGCTGACGTTCCGTGAGGCGCTGCGCCTCGGCCACAACTACGTCGGCACCGAACACATCCTGCTGGCCCTGCTGGAGCACGAGAACGGCGAGGGCGTCCTCAGCGGACTGGGCCTCGGCAAGCCCGCCACCGAACGGCACATCGCGGAGTTCCTCTCCTCCGTGCAGGCGGACCGGCAGGACTGACCGCAGGCCCGCCGCGAAGTCCCTGCGTCAGGCGTCCGCCCAGCTCAGAGCCCTTTGTCAGACCCCTCTGCCAGACTCGCGACATGGCCGACCGCTGGGCACTCGCTCCGGCCGAGGACGGTGGCGTGGACGTCGCCCCCCTCGGCCCGGACGGGCTGCCCGCCGGTCCCGTCCAGCGGGAGGAGGACCCGGCGCGAGCCGTGCGCAGCAGGCCGCACGTCACGCGCTGGGTGTGGCGGTCCACCGCCGAGGTCTATCCGCGTCTGCTCGCCACGGGGGTGCGAGTCGAGCGGTGCTACGACGTCGAGGACGCCGAGACCCTCCTGCTGGGCCACGAGGGGCGCTCCGGCGAACGTTCGGCGGCCGCCGCGCTGGCCCGTCTGCGCGGCGGCCCCGTACCGCCGGATCCGCCCCAGCGGTCCGCCGAGCCGGGCGCCCAGTCCCCGCTCTTCGAACCGCAGGGCACCCGCCTGCCGCTGACCGACCTCCTCGAGGTCTACGCCGAGCAGCAGCGCCGGCACGCGCGCGCCGAACACCCCGACCGGATGCGGCTGCTGACGGCCGCCGAGTCGGCGGGGATGCTGGTGGCCGCCGAGATGAACCACGCAGGTCTCCCCTGGCGGGCGGACGTGCACCGCGCGATGCTGCACGACCTGCTCGGCGAGCGGTACGCGGGCGGGGGCGAGCCGCGCCGCCTGGCCGAGCTCGCGGACGAGGTCTCCGCGGCCTTCGGGCGCCGGGTCCGCCCCGACCTGCCCGCCGATGTGGTCAAGGCGTTCGCGCAGGCCGGGATCAAGGTCAAATCGACCCGGCGCTGGGAGATCGAGTCCGTGGACCACCCGGCGGTGAAGCCCCTGCTGGAGTACAAGAAGCTGTACCGCATCTGGGTCGCCCACGGCTGGTCCTGGCTGCAGGACTGGGTGCGCGAAGGCCGGTTCCGGCCGGAGTTCCTCGCGGGCGGCACGGTCACCGGACGCTGGGTCACCAACGGCGGGGGCGCGCTGCAGATCCCCCGCGTGATCCGGCGGGCGGTGGTCGCCGACCCCGGCTGGCGGCTCGTCGTCGCGGACGCCGACCAGATGGAGCCGCGGGTGCTGGCGGCGATCTCCCGCGACCCCGGGCTGATGGAGGTGGCCGGCCGGGAGAGCGACCTGTACCAGGAGGTGTCCGACCGCGCCTTCGCCGGTGACCGCGCCCAGGCCAAGCTCGCCGTGCTCGGCGCGGTGTACGGCCAGACCTCCGGCGACGGCCTGAAGAACCTGGCCGCCCTGCGCCGCCGCTTCCCGAAGGCGGTGGCATACGTGGACGAGGCCGCCCGGGCCGGTGAGGAGGGCCGCCTGGTGCGCACTTGGCTGGGCCGGACCTGCCCGCCGGCGGCCGGCGCGGCCGACGACGCGGGCGAGGGCATCCCGGCCGCGGAGGACGACTCCGGGGAGCGGACCTGGGTGCCGGGTTACGCATCCACCGACGCCCGCGCCCGCGGCCGCTTCGCCCGCAACTTCGTGGTGCAGGGCAGCGCCGCCGACTGGGCCCTGCTGCTGCTCGCCGGCCTGCGGCAGCGGAGCGCGGGCATGGCGGCCGAGCTGGTCTTCTTCCAGCACGACGAGGTGATCGTGCACTGCCCCGAGCAGGAGGCCGCGACGGTCGTCACGGCGATCCGGGAGGCGGCCGACCTGGCGGGCCGGCTGACGTTCGGTGAGACGCCGGTGCGGTTCCCGTTCACGACGGCGGTGGTGGAGTGCTACGCCGACGCGAAGTGACCGCCGCCGTCCGGCCGGGAGCGGGCGCCGCTCACCCGGCCGAAAAGCACCGGCTGTCGATCGGCCGGTTTTTATGTGATCATGACATTCGATTCCGGCCCGACGGTGCGCGCGGTGCACATCGTGCACGCGCTGCTCGGGGGAGTGCCGCCGCCGCGGCCGGATTCGGGGACACACGGGGACCCTGGCCGTCAGAGGTGAACGACCTGGGTCCTCGTCCCCACGCTCCGCCCCTCCTCGCCGCCGATCGCCGGGGCTCTTCGGCCGGCGGCTCAGATCACGGGGGGCCGCCCCAGCCGGGTCAGCCGCCACACCGTGCGCCAGCGCATCGGGCGCCGCTCACCGGCCGGTTCACGCAGGCCCTCGGCGAATCCTCCGAACCAGGCCCGCAGTCCGGCCGCCGACCGGGTACGCAGCAGGGTGACGGCGATCCACACCCCGAGGTGGACGGGGATGAGCGGCAGCGGCAGCCGGCGCCGTACGAGCCATACGCGGTTGCGGGCGGTGACGCGGTGGTAGATGGCGTGCCGGGCGGGCGAGGTCTTCGGGTGCCTCAGCAGCAGCTCGGGCGCGTAGAGGATCTTCCAGCCGGCGTCGGCGGCCCGCCAGGCCAGGTCGGTCTCCTCGTGGGCGAAGAAGAACTCCGCGGGCCAGTCGCCGATCCGGTCCAGCATGGCCATCCGGAAGGCGTGCCCGCCGCCCAGGAACCCGGTGACGTACCCGCCCCGCAGCGGATCGGCGTTGCCCGCCCGCGGCACGTGCCGACGCTGGGTCTCCCCGTTCTCGTCGGCGATGCGGAACCCGACGATGCCGAGCCGCGCGTCATCGGCGAACAGCTCCGCCACGCGGCGCAGCACGTCCGCGTCGACGAGCAGCCCGTCGTCGTCGAGTTCGACGACGACGTCGACGTCACCGAACTCGCGCAGCCGGGCCAGGGCGACGTTGCGGCCGCCGGGGCAGCCGAGGTTCTCCTCCGTCTCGACGACGGTGACCTCGCCGGGCAGCGACAGCCGGCGGGCGAACTCCGGCAGCCGGCAGCCGTTGCCGACGATCACGACGCGAGCGGGCGCGAGATCCTGCTTGGCCACGGACTCCAGCAGGGCGTCGACCTCGGCGGGCCGGTTCCCCATGGTCACCACGGAGACCGCGATCCTCGGCTCCACCAACGCCCCTCACCCCATCCGGCCGTCGACCGCGCCCACGTCCTCGCCGCGCGGGCCGTCGTTCACCAAGATGTTGCCTCAGAGCCGGGGGTTGTCCGGCAACCGATGCACTTTGCGCCCTCTTTACGCCGTTTTCCTCACAGCGGCCGAACGCCCGCCGGGCAGGGGCCGGGGGGACAGGGCCGGAGGACACCGCCGCCGGACGGCGGTCAGGCGGCCCCGAGTTCCCTCAGGTCGACGTGTCCCGCCCGGAAGTCCGGCGAGTTCATCTCGACGTCCATACGGCCCGCGTCGACGGTCTCCACCTTCCAGAGCCTGCCCGCGATCTCGACGGTGCCGCCCTCGCGCACATCGTCGTAGAAGGCGAGCTGCCCCTTGCCGACCGCGGTCACGCTGATCGACGCCCGGGCAGGACCGGCCTCGATGTCGGTGACCACCGCGCCCATGCCCGGTCCGTTGTCGGGCACGTGCCAGCGCAGCCGCCAGTGCCCGTCGTGCGTCGTCGGCCACTTGTCCGCCTGCCCCCTGGTTCGCGCCCTTGTGGTCCGCCGTGGTGAGGACCACGCGGTAGGTACAGATCTGGGCGACCGCGAAGGACCGACGCCCCCACCCACCGCACGCGGGACGCTCACCGCACTCTGACCGACCCCGGCGATCACCACGCCACCCCGGGCGTCCCGGCGGTGACGCGCTCAGCGGGACACCGCGCACAAACAACGAAACCCCAGGTCAGCGAAGATCTGACCTGGGGTTTCAGTGGAGCCGCTTTCGGGATTCGAACCCGAGACCTACGCATTACGAGTGCGTTGCTCTGGCCATCTGAGCTAAAGCGGCGCGCTGCCCGCACCATGGTGCGATCGGCAACGACGGTAAGTCTACACAGTTTCCGAGGGTGCTTCGTACCGGCCCCGGAGCAGGGGTCCCGGGGCCGGTGACACGGGCTACGAGCAGCGTTTTCCGGCGGCCGGGGGGGTGTCGCGCAGCAGGTAGGCGTCGATCGCGGAGTCGATGCAGGAGCTGCCGCGGCCGTAGGCGGTGTGGCCGTCGCCGACGTAGGTGAGCAGGCGGGCCGAGGACAGCTGGCCGGCCAGGGACTGGGCCCAGCGGTAGGGGGTCGCCGGGTCGCGGGTGGTGCCGACGACCACGATCGGGGCGGCGCCCCTGGCCTCGATGCGCTGCGGTTCGCCCGTTGCCTTCACGGGCCAGTACGCGCAGTTCAGGGACGACCAGGCGAGGCCCGCGCCGAAGACCGGGGACGCCTTCTCGAAGGCGGGCAGGGCCTTGGCCACCTCCTGCGGGCCGTCGAAGGCGGGCGGCAGGTCCAGGCAGTTCACGGCGGCGTTGGCGAAAATCAGGTTCGCGTAGCGGCCGCCGGAGTCGCGCTCGTAGTAGCTGTCGGCGAGGGACAGCAGTCCTGCGCCGTCGTTCTGCTTCATCGCCGAGGTGAGCGCCTCACGCAGCTGCTCCCAGGCCGCCTCGTCGTACATCGCCGCGATCACGCCGGTCGTGGCGAGCGCCTCGCCGAGCTTGCGGCCGTCGGCGTCACCGGCCGGAATGGGGTGCGCGTCGAGCTTGCGGAAGAAGGCCTTCAGGTTGTCGCCGACGCGCTGCGGCGTGGTGTGCGGACCGCCGAGCGGGCAGTCGGCGTGCTTCACGCAGTCCTTCGCGAAGGACTGGAACGCCGTCTCGAAGCCCGCCGTCTGGTCCAGGTTCATCCGGCGCGCGGGCAGAGAGGGGTCCATCGCGCCGTCCAGCACCAATCGCCCCACCCGGTCCGGGAACAGCCCGGCGTACGTCGCCCCCAGGAACGTCCCGTACGACGCCCCCACGTAGTTCAGCTTCCGGTCGCCCAGCGCCGCCCGCACGATGTCCATGTCCCGCGCCGCCTCCACCGTGGAGACGTGCCGCAGCAGCTTCGCCGAGCGCGCGCCGCAGCCCTCGGCGAACTTCTTGTAGGCATCGACCAGGTCGTCGGTCTCCTCCTGGTCGTCGGGGGTGACGTCGGTCTGTGTGTACGCGTCCATCTGGCGCCCGTCGAGGCAGGTGACGGGCTCGCTGCGGGCCACGCCGCGCGGGTCGACGGCGACCATGTCGTAGCGGGCGCGGACCTCGGCCGGGTAGCCGACGCCGGCGTACTCCTGGAGGTAGCCGACCGCCGAGCCGCCGGGGCCGCCGGGGTTGACCAGCAGCGACCCGAGCGGCTGGCCCGGCCCGGTGGCCTTCTTGCGGGCCACCGCGAGCCGTACGTCCCCGGCGCCCGGCCGGGCGTAGTCGAGCGGGGCCTTCAGCGTGGCGCACTGGAAGCCGGGGACACCGCAGGAGCGCCAGCTGGGTTTCTGGCCGTAGTACGAGGCCAGAGCCGACGGCGTGGCATGCGGCAGCGGGGCCAGAGCCACCTGGGCCGCCTGGGCCGCCGTCGCACTGCGGGTGGCCGTCGAACCACCGTCGGAGCAGCCGGAGACGAGCACCGCCGCAGCGGCCAGAAGGCCGGCGGCGGCGCGGGACCTGCGGAGAGTGCGCCTTGTGTGCATTCGGCGAGCGTAACGCTGCGCGACCGGCCGAGCGCGCTGCGTGCTCCACGTGACCCGTACGAGTTACGACCCGCGCCGGAGCCCGGCGCGGGTCGCCGCGCTGTGCCCCTCGCCGTCGGCTCAGCCCGCTCTGAGAGCCATCGTCATCGCCTCCACCGCCAGCAGCGGCGCCACATTGCGGTCGAGTGCCTCGCGGCACGCGGCGATGGCCTCCAGGCGACGCAGGGTGGACTCGGGCGTGCCCGCGCGGGCGAGGCGCTCAAGGGCGTCCTCGGCGTCGGCGTTGGCGATGGCCACGCGCGAGCCGAGCTGGAGGGCGAGGACGTCACGGTAGAAGCCGGTGAGGTCGGTCAGGGCGAGGTCCAGGCTGTCGCGCTGGGTCCGGGTGCGGCGCCGTTTCTGCTTGTCCTCCAGGTCCTTCATCACGCCCGCCGTGCCGCGCGGCATCCGACCGCCCTGCGACGCGCCGAGCGCCGCCTTCAGCTCCTCGGTCTCCTTGGCGTCGAGCTCCTCGGCGAGCGCCTTGGCGTCCTCGGCGGCGGCGTCGACGAGCTCCTGGGCCGCCCTGAGGGCACTGCCGACGTCCTCGACACGCAGCGGCAGCTTCAGCACGGCGGCCCGGCGCTCCCGCGCGGCCGGGTCGGTGGCCAGACGGCGGGCCCGGTCGACGTGCCCCTGCGTGGCGGAGGCGGCGGCGGCCGCGACGTCCGGCTCGACGCCCTCCCGCCGGACCAGCATGTCGGCGACGGCGGCGACCGACGGCGTGCTCAGGTTCAGGTGACGGCAGCGGGAGCGGATCGTGGGCAGGACGTCCTCGATCGAGGGGGCGCACAGCAGCCACACGGTGCGCGGGGCGGGCTCCTCCACTGCCTTGAGGACGGCGTTGGCCGACTTCTCGTTCAGCCGCTCGGCGTCCTCGACGAGGATGACCTGCCAGCGGCCGTTCGCCGGTGAGGTGAACGACTTGCGGACCGTGTCCCGCATGTCCTCGGCGAGGATCTGCGTGCCGACGGCGGCGACGGTCGTGACGTCGGCGTGCGTGCCGATGAGCGCGGTGTGGCAGCCGTCGCAGAAGCCGCAGCCGGGGACGCCGCCCAGCGCGCGGTCGGGGCTGACGCACTGCAGTGCGGCGGCGAAGGACCGCGCCGCCTGGATGTGCCCGGCGCCGGGCGGTCCCGTGAACAGCCAGGCGTGCGTCATCTTCGACGCCTGGGGCGCCGGCCGGCCGGTCGCGATCGCGGTCACCAGGGCATCGGCGTCCCGGGCGGCGGCGGCGAGCTGCTCGCTCACCCGCTCCTGCCCGACCAGGTCGTCCCACACGGCCATGGGTCACCCCGCCCTTTCGTCCTGCGTCACTTGCGGGATCCATTGTGCGGGGGCCCACTGACAACCCACGCCGCCGGTCCCGCCGGGGGCGCAGCGCCCTCGGCTGCCCGGCCCGGCAGGGCCCCGTGGCGCCGGTTCACCGACACCGTCCGGGGCTCGCGCCGCCCACGGCCGGTTTCAGCGCCCCCGGCCCCGGCCACGCCGGCGGCGGTCCTCGCCGTGGTCCTCGTCGTCGTAGCGCGGGCCCAGCAGTTCGTCGGCCAGGGTCGGCAGGTCGTCCAGCGGGGTCTCCTCGGCCCAGTCGGAGCGGGGACGAGACGTGGGCGTACCGTCCGCGTCGAGCTGCGGGAGCTCACGCGTGCGGTCGTCGAGGCCGTCCGGGCGCGGAGCAGCCGGCTCGTCGCGGAAGTACCCCGGCGGCACCCGGTCCGCAGGGCCCTCATCCCGCACAGGCGGCAGGACGGCCGTCTCGTCGGCCGCACCCGGCGGGACCTGCGGCAGCACCGCCGTCTCGTCCGCCGCACCCGACGGCAGCGGCGGCTGCGGCAGCTCCGCCGTCACCTCGGCGTCGGAGGCCTGAGCGGGCTTCCCGGCGCGGTCACCGCCGGCTGCGCGGGCCGCGGAGTCGTCGGGCCGCTCCTCACGCACCGGACGCAGGACCGCCGTCTCCTCCAGGGGCCCGCCCGTCGCGTTGGTGGGCGTGACCACCGGCGTCGGCACGGTCGCCGCGTCCGGTGTCACCGCCGGCGGCGTCGGCCTGGGGCCGGCCTGGGCGGTCGCCGCGGCCTGTTCCGCCGCCCGGCGGGCCTCCTCGGCGCGCAGCAGGGCCTCCTCGGCCTTGCGCTGCTTCTCCACGCGCTGCCGTTCGGCGTCGGCGCGCAGCCGGGCCTCCTCCTCGGCCTGCTTGCGCCGCTGCTCCTCCTCGGCCTTGCGGCGGGCCTCCTCCTCGGCGCGGGCCTTCTCCTCGGCCAGCAGCCGGGCCTGCTCCTCCTCGGCACGGCGACGCGCTTCCTCGGCCCGCTGCCGGGCCTCCTCGGCCTGCCGCTCGGCCTCGCGCCGCTGGGCCTCCTCCAGCTCGCGCCGCTTGCGCTCCTCCTCCTCGGCGCGCAGCCGGGCGAGCTCCTCCTGGCGCTCGCGCTCCAGGCGCTCCTCCTCGGCCTTGCGGGCGGCCTCCTCCTCGGCCTTGCGCCGCGCCTCTTCCTCGGCCTTGCGCCGGGCCTCCTCCTGCGCCTTGATCTCGGCGTCGGACAGCGGCAGCACTTGGTCGAGCCGGTGCCTGATGACGGTCGTGACCGCCTCGGGCTCCTGACCGGCGTCGACCACCAGGTAGCGCCCGGGGTCGGCCGCGGCCAGCGTCAGGAAGCCGGAGCGCACGCGCGCGTGGAACTCCGCCGGCTCCGACTCCAGCCGGTCCGGCGCCTCCGTGAACCGCTCGCGCGCGGTCTCCGGCGCCACGTCCAGCAGCACGGTCAGATGCGGTACGAGGCCGTTGGTCGCCCAGCGGTTGATCCGGGCGATCTCCGTCGGGGAAAGGTCGCGGCCCGCGCCCTGGTAGGCCACGGAGGAGTCGATGTACCGGTCGGAGATGACGACCGCCCCGCGCTCCAGGGCGGGCCGCACGACCGTGTCGACGTGCTCGGCGCGGTCGGCGGCGTACAGCAGCGCCTCCGCGCGGTGCGACAGACCGGCCGACGACACGTCCAGCAGGATGGAGCGCAGCCGCTTGCCGACCGGCGTGGCGCCCGGCTCGCGCGTGACGACGACCTCGTGGCCCTTGCCGCGGATCCACTCGGCGAGCGCCTCGGCCTGTGTGGACTTGCCGGCCCCGTCGCCGCCCTCCAGGGCGATGAAGAAGCCGCCGGCGGCGGGCGACTGCACCGGGTCGTCACCGAGCAGCGCGTCCCGCAGGTCGTGCCGCAGGGGGACGCCCGCGCGGTCGTCGACCTTGGCGAGGACCAGCACGGCCACCGGCAGCAGCAGCGCGCCGACGAGCATCAGCGTGAACGCGGCGCCGCCGTGCGCGAAGACGAACTTGCCGTTCTCCAGGCGGTGCGGCCCGATCCCGGCGGCGACCAGGGGCGCCACCACGGCGGCGAGGGCGACCAGGACCCGGACCACGGCGTGCAGGTGCTCGGTGATGCGGGACCGGCGGTGGTCCTCGGCCTCCTGGTCGAGCAGGGTGTGCCCGGTGCTGGCGGCCACGCCCGCGCCGACACCGGCCAGGGCGACGAGCAGCAGGACGCTGGTGACGTCGGGGACGAGGCCTGCGGCGAGCAGGGCGATGCCGGTGAAGGCGATGGACAGCGACAGCAGCCGGCGCCGCGACAGCGACACCAGCACCTTCGGCGCCGTACGGATGCCGACCACGACGCCGCCGGTCAGCGCGGCGACGAGCAGGCCGTACAGGACCGGGCCACCGCCCAGGTCCTTGGCGTGCAGCACGCACACGGCGACGGCGGCGGAGATCGCCCCGGCGACGGCCGCGCAGGCGAACACCAGCAGCGGGATCGCGCCGGTGCGGCCCTTGTCGGCGCCGGTGCCGGTCTTCGGGCGGCGCAGGCCCTCCAGGGGCGACCGGGGGCGCGGGGTGCGCGTGGCAGGCAGCTCGAGGAGGGTCAGCACGGACAGGGAGGCGGCGAACAGGCCGGCCGCCAGGTAGGAGGCCAGAGCCGCCGTGTGCTGGTCGAACCAGTCGATGCCGGTGCCCAGCAGGTTGTTCAGCAGCGCGGCCAGGACCAGGGCTGCCGCACCGAGCGGGATCGAGACGAAACCGGTCCGCAGGGACAGACGGCGCAGGGCGTCCAGGTGGTCGGGGAGTGGCCGTACCGTGGCGCCCTCGGGCGGCGGGGCGGGCAGCAGCGCGGGGGCCGCGCTCTCCCGGCACACCGCCCACAGGCGCTCGGAGACCGAGGTGAGGAAAGCGGTGACGAGCAGGAGGGCGAGCGCGTTCCTCGGCGTCCAGTCGATCCACAGGGGCGCCACGATGAGCAGCGCCGCGCGCACGCCGTCCGCGCCGACCATGGTCCAGCGGCGGTCGAGCGGACCGTCCGGCGAGGTCAGGCTGGTCAGCGGGCCGAGCAGGATCGCGCCGCAGAGCAGGGTGGCCAGTATGCGCACCGCGAAGACGGTCGCCACCGCGAACGCCACGCCTCGGTAGCCGCCGCCGAAGGAGCCCTGGCCGATCGCCGCCTGCAGGGCGAGGAGGACCAGGACGAGCAGGGCAAGGACGTCTCCGACACCCCCCACCAACTGCGCGCTCCACAACCGCCTGAGCTGCGGATGGCGCAGCAGCGCACGGACGGCGCGCTCGCGGGAGTCCGCTACCAGGGCGTCGTCCGGATCCGGGTGGGGGGCCGTTGGCTGGTCGGCTCGCGTCATGCATTCAGACTATCGGGCGCCACCGACAGTCACCGGCGACCGTCCGAACAGACGCGCGCCCCGACACCGATATGGGTGCCGGGGCGTGCCTTTCGCGAACTGCGCGGTGAAAAGTCGACGGGCCGTCAGTCCTCGGCCGCCGCCTTGGACGCCGCGGTCTTCTTCGCGGTCGTCTTCTTGGCCGCGGTCTTCGCCGTGGTCGTCTTCTTCGCCGCGGTCTTCTTGGCGGTCGTGGTCTTCTTGGCCGGGGTGGCCTTCTTCGCCGCCGTCTTCTTGGCGGGCGCCTTCTTCGCCGTCTTCTTCGCGGGGCTCTTCGCGCGCTTCTCGGCGAGCAGCTCGAAGCCGCGCTCGGGGGTGATCGTCTCGACGCTGTCGCCGGAGCGCAGGGTCGCGTTGGTCTCCCCGTCCGTGACGTACGGCCCGAAGCGGCCGTCCTTGACCACGACCGGCTTGCCGCTGACCGGGTCGTCGCCCAGCTCCTTCAGCGGCGGCTTGGCTGCCGCACGACCGCGCTGCTTGGGCTGCGCGTAGATCTCCAGGGCCTCTTGGAGCGTGATCGTGAAGAGCTGCTCCTCGGACTGCAGCGACCGCGAGTCCGTGCCCTTCTTCAGGTACGGGCCGTAGCGGCCGTTCTGCGCGGTGATCTCCTGGCCCTCGGCATCCGTGCCGACGACGCGCGGCAGCGACATCAGCCGCAGCGCGTCCTCGAGGGTCACCGTGTCCAGCGACATCGACTTGAACAGCGACGCCGTGCGCGGCTTGACCGCGTTCTTCCCCGTCTTCGGCGTGCCCTCGGGGAGGATCTCGGTGACGTACGGGCCGTAACGGCCGTCCTTGGCGACGATCGTGTGACCGGTCGCCGGGTCGGCGCCCAGCTCGTAGTCGCCGCTCGGCTTGGCGAGCAGTTCCTCGGCGAGCTCGACGGTCAGCTCGTCCGGGGCCAGGTCGTCCGGGATGTCGGCCCGCTGGTGCTGCTCGGTGTCCTTCTCGCCGCGCTCGATGTACGGCCCGTAGCGGCCGACGCGCAGCACGATGTCGTTGCCGACGGGGAACGAGGACACCTCACGGGCGTCGATCGCGCCCAGGTCGGTCACCAGTTCCTTGAGGCCGCCGAGGTGGTCGCCGTCGCCGTTGCCGGCGTCGGCCGCGGCGCCCTCGGCGTTGCCCTCGCCGAAGTAGAAGCGCTTCAGCCACGGCACGGCCTGCGCCTCGCCGCGGGCGATGCGGTCGAGGTCGTCCTCCATCTTGGCGGTGAAGTCGTAGTCGACGAGCCGCCCGAAGTGCTTCTCCAGCAGGTTGACCACGGCGAAGGACAGGAAGGACGGCACGAGGGCCGTGCCCTTCTTGAACACATAGCCGCGGTCGAGGATTGTGCCGATGATCGACGCATACGTGGACGGGCGGCCGATCTCGCGCTCTTCCAGCTCCTTGACCAGCGAGGCCTCGGTGTAGCGGGCCGGAGGCTTGGTGGCGTGCCCGTCGACCGTGATCTCCTCGGCGGACAGCGCGTCGCCCTCGCCGACCTGCGGCAGCCGGCGCTCGCGGTCGTCGAGCTCGGCGTTCGGGTCGTCGGCGCCCTCGACGTAGGCCTTGAGGAACCCGTGGAAGGTGATCGTCTTGCCGGACGCGCTGAACTCGACGTCCCGCCCGTCGGTGGCCGTGCCGCCGATCTTCACGGTGACGGAGTTACCGGTCGCGTCCTTCATCTGGGAGGCGACGGTCCGCTTCCAGATGAGCTCGTACAGCCTGAACTGGTCACCGGTCAGGCCGGTCTCCGCCGGCGTGCGGAAACGGTCGCCCGAGGGGCGGATCGCCTCGTGCGCCTCCTGCGCGTTCTTCACCTTGGCGGCGTAGGTTCGCGGCTGCGGCGGCAGGTAGTCGGCCCCGTACAGCTGCGTGACCTGGGCGCGGGCGGCCGCGATCGCGGTGTCGCTCAGCGTCGTGGAGTCCGTACGCATGTACGTGATGTAGCCGTTCTCGTACAGCTTCTGCGCGATCTGCATCGTCGCCTTCGCGCCGAAGCCGAGCTTGCGGCTGGCCTCCTGCTGCAGCGTCGTCGTACGGAACGGGGCGTACGGCGAGCGGCGGTACGGCTTGGACTCGACGGACCGCACGGAGAACTGCGTGTTCTCCAGGGCGGCGGCCAGGGCGCGGGCGTTCGCCTCGTCGAGGTGGAGGGTGTTCGCGCTCTTGATCTGTCCCAGGGAGTCGAAGTCGCGGCCCTGCGCGACCCGCCGGCCGTCGACGGTCTGCAGGCGCGCGACCAGCGACGACGGGTCCGAGGAGTCCCCCGCGCGGCCGGTCGCGAAGGTGCCCGTCAGGTCCCAGTACTCAGCAGAACGAAACGCGATGCGCTCGCGTTCCCGCTCCACCACGAGACGGGTCGCGACGGACTGGACACGCCCGGCGGACAGCCGCGGCATGACCTTCTTCCACAGCACCGGGGAGACCTCGTAGCCGTAGAGACGGTCGAGGATACGGCGGGTCTCCTGGGCGTCGACCAGCTTCTGGTTGAGCTCGCGCGGGTTGGCCACGGCGGCCTGGATCGCGGACTTGGTGATCTCGTGGAAGACCATCCGCTTGACCGGGACCTTGGGCTTGAGCACCTCCTGGAGGTGCCAGGCGATCGCCTCGCCCTCCCGGTCCTCATCGGTGGCGAGGTAGAGCTCGTCGGAGTCCTTCAGCAGGTCCTTGAGCTTCTTGACCTGGGCCCTCTTGTCGGCGTTGACGACATAGATCGGCTGGAAGTCGTGCTCGACGTCCACGCCGAGGCGGCGGACCTCGCCGGTGTACTTCTCGGGCACCTCCGCGGCGCCGTTGGGAAGGTCGCGGATGTGCCCGACGCTCGCTTCGACGACGTAGCCGGGGCCGAGATAGCCCTTGATCGTCTTCGCCTTGGCAGGCGACTCGACGATGACGAGTCGGCGGCCGCCCTGTGCGGTCTCGCTGGTCGGGGACAACTTCGCTCTTCTCTCCGGTCGAGGCTGGGCCTCCCCAGGCCTTGTTCCCGGGGTCGGGTCTTCACTTCGGGGCGCGCTCGCCGTGGGCTCTACCGCCGGTCCCGTCGGCGCGCTCGCTGGTGACGCTGCGGAGTGTGACGGTACATCCCGCCCCCGTGTCAAACGGGAAAAGCCCGCAACGGCCACTCGAACGGTAACCCGAGAAACGCCGATCCTGCCGCCCGGAGTGCCCAGCCGCCGTTTCGGCCCTGTCCGGAGCGTGACATTCCCATTACCCGCGGTCGAGCCCGCCGGACGGCCTCAGACCTGGGTGAAGCACCACAGGCCGGCACCCAGGGCGGCCATCGCCGCGAGCGCCGCGAGGGCCGTCGATGCGACCGGCCTCACACCGTGGGCGACCGGCTCGCCGTTCCGGACCCGGACCCCGGTCCACACCGTCAGTGCGCCTCCGAACAGGGCGAACACCGTTCCTGCGAAGATCGCCGGTCCGCTCTCCATGGCTGGCGTGCCCCTGTTCTCCCGTCCGCGAGTGCCCGGTGCCGGGAGAGTGACACGCGCGGACGGCGGGCAGGCGAACCCCGGGTGAACGGCACGCCGCCGATCACCCCGAAGCGATCTCGGCGGACTCGCCGGGACAACGTTTCCGCCTATTTTTCACGCCGTGACTTTTTTCCCCGCCCGGCCCGCTGGTTTGGAGGGCGTCCGCCCTCATACGGCGAGCGGCGGCATGCAGCGTCGGCCGCATGCGGTGGGTTTCCGCATGCGGCGGGCGCGGGCTGGAGGGCTGCCCTCAACGGTGGGCCGGGTGGACGCCTCATCGGGGCGGGCCCTCACTCCGCGGGCGCTCAAACGGTGGGTGCGGGGTGCGCGCCCCATCGGGCGAGCCCCCTCCCTCTGCGGGCCCTCACTCCGCGGGCTCGAGGAACCCCTGCTCCACCAGCAGCCGGATCTGTGCGGGCGTGCGGTCGCGCAGCAGCACCGGGTCCTCGCCCATCAGCTGGGCGATCGCGTCCAGGATGCGGCCCGCGCTCAGCGTGCCGTCGCAGACGCCGGCGAAGCCCGCGCCGACCGTGTCGACCTTGGTGGCCCGGCGCATGCCGCGGTTCTGCCGCAGCACGACGTGCTCCGGGTCCTCGGCGCCGGGCAGCCCGACCTGCTCCTGGACCACCTCGGCGGTCAGCCGGTAGCTGGCCGCGAGCAGCGCCGCGTCGTCGTGCGCGCGCAAGTGGTCCAGCCGCAGGAAGTGCGCCCGGATGGTGTCGCCGAGCGGCTGCTCGACCGGGTGCGGCCACTCCTCGACGGTGATCGACGGCTCGTCGGAGTCCGTACGGCGCAGGGTGATCCAGCCGAAGCCCACGGCCTTCACCTTGCGCGCCTCGAACTCCTCCAGCCAGGCGTCGTACCGCGCCTGGTACTCGGCCGGGTCCGCACGGTGGTCACCGGCATCCCTCAGCCACAGCTCGGCGTACTGCGTGACGTCCTGCACCTCGCGCTGCACGATCCACGCGTCGCAGCCGCGGGGCACCCATGACCTGAGCCTGTCCTGCCAGTCCTCCCCCTCGACGTGCTGCCAGTTGGCGAGGAACTGCGCGAACCCGCCCGCGTTCAGCCGTTCCCCTGCCCCCTGAACGAGCGAGCGGCACAGATCGTCCCCGCCCATCCCGCCGTCCCGGTAGGTCAGCCGGGCACCGGGCGAGATCACGAACGGCGGGTTGGACACGATCAGATCGAAGGTCTCGTCGCCCCGCAGCGGCTCGAACAGCGACCCCTGCCGCAGATCCGCCTCGGGTGCCCCGGACAGCGCCAGCGTGAGCGCGGCCATGTGCAGCGCCCGCGGATTGAGGTCGGTCGCGGTCACCCGCGTGGCGTGCTGAGCGGCGTGCAGCGCCTGGATGCCCGACCCGGTGCCGAGGTCCAGCGCGGCAGCGACCGGCGTACGGACGGTGATCCCCGCCAAGGTCGTGGAGGCCCCGCCGACCCCGAGCACGACCTCCTCGTTCCGGCTGCCGATGCCGCCGGCGCCCCCGACCGCGCACCCCAGGTCGGAGACGATGAACCAGTCCTTCCCATCGGCCCCGCCGTACGGCCGCACGTCCACGGCGGCGGCGACCTCGTCGCCCCCGACCGCGACGAGCCACCCGCTCTGCAGGCACGCGTCCACCGGCAGCACACCCGCGACCCGCGCGAGCGGCACCGGCTGCTGCAGCAGGAACAGCCGTACGAGCGTCTCCAGCGGCGTGTCACCACGGGTCGCCCGCAGCGCGGGCACGGTCTCACTGCGCGCCAGCGCCGCGTAGGCGGGCGCACCGAGCAGTTCGAGCAGCCCGTCAGCGGTGAAGGAGGCACCGAGCAGCGCATCGCGCAGCCGGCCGGCGACGTCACGGTCGACGGAGGGCAAGGGAGAGAGGGTTGCGTTACTCACGCCCCCCATTGTGTCCCGCAACCCCGCGCCCGTCGCAGCCGCGACCGCACCCGCGGAGGCGGCCGCACCTTGAACACACCCGCACCCGGAGACACAGCCGCACCCGAAGCCGCAGCCGAACGACACCGCAGCGGCCGATCGAGAGACGAAGGCGTCAGCTCTGCGCAGCCGAAGGCGCCGCCGGCGCAGACGCGCTCTTGCAGCTCTCCTGCTTGCTCATCGCCTTGCCGACGTCCCCCTCCTCGAGGTTCTTGAGCGCATCGCTCCCGCTCTTGCTGAGCTTGTCCAGGTCGGTGGCGATCCCCTTCAGCCCGTCGGCGAACTTGCCCTGGTCCGAGGTGTTCAACGCGTCGACCTGCTTCTTCAGCGCCGCGTACTTCGCGGACAGCGTGTTCAGCTCCGTCACCGCGTCGCGCTGCTTCTTCTCGCCGCCGTCCACGTTCGGCGCCCCGGCGCGCTGCACCGCGGCCCCGATCGCCTTGTACGCGTCGGACATGTCCTGGAAGGCCCGCGCGTCGGTCGCCTGGACGTCCTTGGGGGCGCTGTTGTCCGAGGTCTCCTTCTGGATCGCGGCGTTCGCGGCCTCGATCTTCTTCGCCTGCGGCTGAACGGCGTCACAGACCTGCTTGGCCCAGGCATCCAGCTTCTCGTTGCCGTTGTCGCTGCTGCTGCATCCGGACACGGCCAGTACCAGTACCGCACCGCCGGACAGTGCGGCCGCGAGCTTCTTGTTCACCGGATTGGTCCCTTCCATGGCTCTCGGCCCCGGAACATACACGCCACCCACGCGCCACCCGCACTCCGGATGCCCGCTTGGACCCCTTTTGAAGCCATTCGCACCAAGCGAGAGAAGGCTCACGAACCCCGATCCACGCACCCCGCCGCACACAGCAGAGCGGGCGGCCACCGCGTCAACACGCGCAGCCCGCCCGCTCTTTGGGGAAACCCCCTTCGATCACTCGCCGATCAGGACCGCTCCCGTGCTACGAAACCACCGCCGGATCAGCGGACTTGGACGAGGGCTCGGCGTCATCGTCCTCGTCGCCCACGGTGATACCGCGCCGCTTGGAGACGTACACCGCCACGAGGATCACCAGGAACGCGAGCACCGCGACCAGCACCCGCACCCCGATGCTCTTGTCCGCGCCGTAGGAGAACTTGATCACCGCGGGCGCGATGAGCAGCGACACCAGGTTCATGACCTTCAGCAGCGGGTTGATGGCGGGACCCGCGGTGTCCTTGAACGGGTCGCCGACGGTGTCGCCGATGACCGTCGCCGCGTGCGCCTCGCTGCCCTTGCCGCCGTGGTGGCCGTCCTCGACGAGCTTCTTGGCGTTGTCCCAGGCGCCGCCGGAGTTGGCGAGGAACACCGCCATCAGCGTGCCCGCGCCGATCGCGCCCGCCAGATACGCGCCGAGCGCACCGACACCGAGCGTGAACCCGATGAAGATCGGTGCCATGACGGCGAGCAGCCCGGGCGTGGCGAGCTCGCGCAGCGCGTCCTTGGTGCAGATGTCGACGACCTTGCCGTACTCCGGTTTCTCCGTGTAGTCCATGATCCCGGGCTTCTCACGGAACTGCCGGCGCACCTCGAACACCACCGAACCCGCCGACCGCGACACCGCGTTGATCGCCAGCCCCGAGAAGAGGAAGACGACCGCCGCGCCCGCGATGAGGCCGACGAGGTTGTTGGGCTGGGAGATGTCCATGGACAGGGTCAGCGGAGCGCCCGCACCGGTGAGCTTCTCGCCCACGTCGCGGACGTTCGTGGTGATCGCGTCGCGATACGACCCGAACAGCGCCGACGCCGCGAGCACGGCCGTGGCGATGGCGATGCCCTTGGTGATGGCCTTGGTGGTGTTGCCGACCGCGTCGAGGTTGGTGAGCACCTGCGCGCCCGCGCCCTCGACGTCACCGGACATCTCGGCGATGCCCTGGGCGTTGTCGGAGACCGGCCCGAAGGTGTCCATCGCCACGATCACGCCGACCGTGGTGAGCAGGCCGGTACCGGCCAGCGCGACCGCGAACAGCGCGAGCATGATCGACGTACCGCCGAGCAGGAAGGCGCCGTACACGCCCAGGCCGATCAACAAGGCGGTGTACACGGCCGATTCGAGCCCTACGGAGATTCCGGCGAGGACGACCGTGGCGGGGCCGGTGAGGGACGTCTTGCCGATGTCCCTGACCGGGCGGCGGGTGGTCTCGGTGAAGTAGCCGGTCAGCTGCTGGATGACGGCGGCCAGCAGGATGCCGATCGCCACCGCGACCAGGGCGAGCACGCGCGGGTCGCCGTCCTTGCCGCGGATCGCCAGATCGGTGACTCCGTCGAGGTCGGAGTACTTCCCCGGGAGGTAGACGAAGACGGCGACCGCGACCAGCGCCAGCGAGATCACCGCGGAGATGAAGAAGCCGCGGTTGATCGCGCTCATGCCGCTGCGGTCGGCGCGGCGCGGCGCGACGGCGAAGATGCCGATCATCGCCGTGAGCACCCCGATGGCGGGAACGAGCAGCGGGAAGGCGAGACCGGCGTCGCCGAAGGCCGCCTTGCCGAGGATCAGCGCGGCCACCAGGGTGACCGCGTAGGACTCGAACAGGTCGGCGGCCATGCCGGCGCAGTCGCCGACGTTGTCGCCCACGTTGTCGGCAATGGTCGCGGCATTGCGCGGATCGTCCTCCGGAATGCCCTTCTCGACCTTGCCGACCAGGTCGGCGCCGACGTCGGCGGCCTTGGTGAAGATGCCGCCGCCCACCCTCATGAACATCGCGATCAGTGCCGCGCCCAGGCCGAAGCCCTCCAGCACCTTCGGCGCGTTCGCCGCGTACACCAGCACCACGCAGGACGCGCCCAGCAGGCCGAGCCCCACCGTGAACATGCCGACGACGCCACCCGTACGGAAAGCGATCTTCATCGCTTTGTGTGAAACAGCGGTGAGATCCTTTTCCGGCTCACCGGGTGCCGGAGTCGCCTCCCGGGCCGCCGCGGCGACCCGCACATTGCTGCGCACGGCGAGCCACATGCCGATATAGCCGGTGGCTGCCGAGAAGGCCGCGCCGATCAGGAAGAAGATCGACCGTCCGGCCCGCTGATTCCAGTCGTCCGCGGGCAACAACATGAGCAGGAAGAACACGACGACGGCGAATACGCCGAGCGTGCGAAGCTGCCGGGCCAGATAGGCGTTAGCGCCTTCCTGGACGGCGGCCGCGATCTCCTTCATGCTGTCGGTGCCCTCGCCCGCCGCGAGCAC
Organism: Streptomyces sp. NPDC049915; assembly: GCF_040656475.1. Lineage (NCBI taxonomy): Bacteria > Bacillati > Actinomycetota > Actinomycetes > Kitasatosporales > Streptomycetaceae > Streptomyces > Streptomyces sp. NPDC049915. Next base: position 96,196 of record NZ_JBFAMH010000014.1, on the reverse strand, counting down.
CTGGCGCAGCAGCACGCCCGCGACCACCAGTGCGGCCAGGGCGACGGCGCCGATGACCACGATCAGGATCCGGTTGTCGTCGGTCAGTACCGCGGCTGCGAGAGTCGAGGGGTGGCCCAATCGATGTGAGATGGAAAGCTCCGCCATTCGTCCTCCTTGACGCTTGGGCTGAGCTCACGATGTGGACGGATTGTAGGTACCCGCTCCCGATGTAAACAGGGCACGGGAAGCGGAATTCGCCGTCGCACCGTAATGCCCTGAAAGCATTCCCGGGGCGGTTTTAACCGACACCTCTCCGGTGACACCTAGATCGTGAATTGCTTCACGAAATGCATCGCCCCTTACGCGTCACGTCGGAGGCGATGCGCTGCGTGAACCACTGTAGGTGCGCCCACTGACATCCGCACAAGACGAAGGGCCCCACGAGGGGGCCCTTCGTCTGGTCGCGGGTGATCGCGCGGCGGTCAGGTGAGCGCCGTGGCCGGCGGTGTGGCCGGCCACGTCATCCGGATCTGCCCGCCGTGCTCCCCGGCGGTGACCTCCACGTCGTCGACGAGGCCGGAGATGACCGCCAGGCCCATCTCGTCCTCCTCGACCTCCGCATCGGCGTCGCCGCCCTCGGCACCGGCCGCTCCCCCGCCGGGGGTGGCGTGCCGCGCCTCGTCGCCGACCTCGATGGAGAACTGTTTCTCCTCCTCGATCAGCAGCACTTTCACGGGGGCACTGATGCCGCTGCTCCGGTGCAGTCCGACAGCACGCGTGCAGGCCTCGCCGACCGCGAGCCTGACCTCGTCGAGGACGGCCTCGTCCACCCCGGCCCTGCGCGCCACCGCTGCCGCCACCAGCCGGGCGGTCCTGACGTGCTCGGGCAGCGCACTGAAGCGGAGTTCAACGGTGGCCATGCATCCCCCTCGCAACTACGGGCGTGCTGTCGAGGGGCCGGGCCGCACGGGCCCGGTCCCCCTGGTGTTCAACTCGGCCGTCCCGGCGTGCCGGGGCGGCGGGCTCAGTCGGTGGCCGCCACCGCTTCGTCGACCGAGGTGTGGATCGGGAACACCTTGGTCAGACCGGTGATACGGAAGATCTTCAGAATGCGCTCCTGGTTGCAGACCAAGCGCAGCGAGCCCTCGTGGGCGCGCACCCGCTTGAGTCCGCCCACCAGCACGCCGAGCCCGGTGGAGTCGAGGAAGTCCACGCCCTCCATGTCGACGACGAGGTGGAAATTCCCGTCGTTCACCAGCTCGACCAGCTGCTCGCGCAGCTTGGGCGCGGTATATACGTCGATTTCGCCACCGACCTCGACGACCGTACGATCGCCGACGGTACGGGTCGACAGGGACAGGTCCACGGATCCTCCAGCACCTTGCTATCGAGCGGTCGTCCCTCGGGACACATCGGCTCACAGCCCCAAGGACGGTTCGCCAGCCGCGATGGCATTCAATCACTTACCGGCAGGCGTGCACGACGCCTTGACTCCATTGTCCGTCACGCCAGTGACACACTCGGTGCCGATGGCCAAGAATCACCGATCCGATCGACCCGCCCCGGAACCCGTGTCCCGCCCGGAGCCGGGTGCTGTCCTGGGCAGGCTCGCCTCGGGCCCGAACCGGGCGTCGCGCATCACTCATACGGAGCACTTGCCCCCGCGCGCGGGCCGCCATGCCGTCTGGCCGGACCGGATCCGCCCGGAAGTGATCGCTGCCGTGCAGGCCTGCGGGATCGAGCATCCGTGGGCCCACCAGGCCGAGGCCGCCGAGCACGCCCTGGACGGCGACTCGGTGGTGGTCGCCACGGGCACCGCCTCCGGCAAGTCCCTGGCCTATCTGGTCCCGGTCCTCTCGGCCCTGCTGGACGGCTCCGAGTCCCCGAACGGCCGCGGCGCCACCGCCCTGTACCTCGCCCCGACCAAGGCGCTTGCGGCGGACCAGTGCCGGTCGGTGAAGGAACTTTCACAGCCGCTCGGGCACGCCGTGAGGCCCGCCGTGTACGACGGCGACACGCCGTTCGAGGAACGCGAGTGGATCCGCCAGTACGGCACCTACGTGCTGACCAACCCCGACATGCTGCACCGCGGGATCCTGCCCTCCCACCCGCGCTGGGCCTCGTTCCTGAAGTCCCTGCGGTACGTCGTCATCGACGAGTGCCACACCTACCGCGGCGTCTTCGGCTCGCACGTCGCCCAGGTCCTGCGCCGACTGCGCCGGCTGTGCGCCCGCTACGGGTCCTCCCCGGTGTTCCTGATGGCCTCCGCGACCGCCGCCGAGCCCGCCGTGGCCGCCCAGCGTCTGACGGGGCTGCCGGTCGTCGAGGTGGCCGACGACGCCTCCCCGCGCGGTGAACTGGTGTTCGCCCTCTGGGAGCCCCCGCTCACCGAGATGCAAGGGGAGAAAGGTGCACCCGTTCGGCGTACTGCCACCGCCGAGACGGCCGATCTGCTCACCGACCTCGCCGTGCAGGGCGTACGCACCGTCGCCTTCGTCCGCTCCCGGCGTGGCGCCGAGCTGATCTCGGTGATCACCCAGGAGCGGCTCGCCGAAGTGGATCGCTCGCTCGCCCGGCGTGTCGCGGCCTACCGCGGCGGTTACCTCCCCGAGGAACGCCGCGCCCTGGAGCGCGCCCTGCACTCCGGCGAACTGCTCGGTCTCGCCGCGACGACCGCCCTGGAGCTCGGCGTGGACGTCTCCGGCCTGGACGCCGTCCTCATCGCCGGCTACCCGGGCACGCGCGCGTCCCTGTGGCAGCAGGCCGGCCGGGCGGGCCGCTCCGGCCAGGGCGCCCTCGCGGTGCTGATCGCCCGCGACGACCCGCTGGACACCTTCCTCGTCCACCACCCCGAAGCCCTGTTCGACCGACCGGTGGAGTCCACGGTCCTCGACCCCGACAACCCCTACGTGCTCGCCCCGCACCTGTGCGCCGCCGCAGCCGAACTGCCGCTGGTCGAGGACGACCTGAAACTGTTCGGTCCGTCCTGCGCGGACGTGCTCCCCCAGCTGGAGGCCGCCAAGCTGCTGCGCCGCCGGACGAAGGCCTGGCACTGGACCCGCCGCGAGCGGGCCGCCGACCTCACCGACATCCGCGGGGCGGGCGGCCGCCCGGTCCAGGTCGTCGAGACCGGTACGGGCCGCCTCCTCGGCACGGTCGACGCCGCGGCCGCGCACGGCACCGTCCACGAGGGGGCTGTCCACCTCCACCAGGGCCGTACCTATCTCGTGCGCTCCCTCGACCTGGAGGACTCCGTCGCCCTGGTGGAGCAGGCGAGCCCGCCCTATTCGACCGTCGCCCGCGACACCACCGCGATCTCCGTCCTGGAGACGGACGTCGAGATCCCGTGGGGCGAGGGCCGACTGTGCTACGGCTCGGTGGAAGTCACCAACCAAGTGGTCTCCTTTCTGCGCCGGCGACTGATGACCGGCGAAGTTCTCGGCGAGACGAAACTGGACCTGCCTCCGCGGACGCTGCGCACCCGCGCGGTGTGGTGGACCGTCACCGAGGACCAGCTGGACGCCGCCCGGATCACCCCAGAGATCCTCGGAGGCTCCCTGCACGCCGCCGAGCACGCGTCCATCGGCATGCTGCCGCTCTTCGCAACCTGCGACCGCTGGGACATCGGCGGTGTCTCGGTGCCGCTGCACCCCGACACGCTCCTGCCGACGGTCTTCGTCTACGACGGACACCCCGGCGGCGCCGGCTTCGCGGAACGCGCCTTCCACACCGCGCGCGCCTGGCTCGCCGCCACCCGCGAGGCCATCGCCTCCTGCGAGTGCGAGTCCGGCTGCCCTTCCTGCATCCAGTCCCCCAAGTGCGGCAACGGCAACGACCCGCTGCACAAACGGGGCGCCGTACGCCTGCTCACGGTGCTGCTGCGGGGCGCGCCGGAGGAAAAGCCTGGCGCGATGCCGGAGCAGACGCCGGGCGAGACGGTGGAAGAGAAGCCGGGTGGGACGCCGGAGGAGAGCCCGATGGAGGATTCGATGGAGGACCCGGTGGAGAACCCGGGCGAGGGGGTTCCGCCGGGCTCGGCAGAGGGTCCGTCGGTGTCCTTCCCGCAGGGCCCGCTCTCGCCCTGACCTCCGCGGCGAACGGCGCCCGGCCCGACCCAGCCGTCACGTCGGAGGTCTCGCCGACGATCGCGCACCGCACCAGCTGTACGCCCTGGGCCCGCGCGACGCCGGCCGCCCGGGCGCAGGCCGCGGTGGTGCCCTCGGCCCAGTGGTCCGCTGCCGCGAGCGCCGCGAGGTCCGCGCCGCCGGCCGCGCGGTGCCGGACCACGACAGCGTGCCCGAGCGCCAGCACGGCCGCGAACACCACGCACAGCACGGCGATCACACCGACGCTCCACACGGTCGCCGAGCCGCGGTCCGGGCCGGATGTGTACCGGCCGGATGCATACCTGCCGAACACGTACCGGCCGCGTACGTACCGGCCACATACCTGTCTCGTTCCCCGCCCCGGCACTCCCCGCCCGACCGCTCCCCGCCGGCTCACCGCTCCGCCCCCACCGTCTCCTCCGCCAACGCCACGGCCTCCTCGCGCAGTTCGAAGGACAGCCCGTGCAGCAGGGCGGGCCTCGCCTCGACGACCACCCGGACCTGGTCGCCCTCCCGGCCGACGGTGACCCGGGCGCCGCGCGGAGCCGTGTCCCGCGCGACCCGGATCACCTCCTCGACCGGGTCCTGACGGGCAGCCGCGCGCGCTCCGGTCCGCGCCGCGTCCACGCACTGGACCTGCGCCGCGACCAGGAGCAGCCCCCACACCAGCGCGGTGGCGAAGAGGACCAGCACCGGCAGTGCCACAGCCGTCTCCGCCGTCACGAACCCGCTGTCGCCGCGCCGGGCCCCGCACCGCTCCCCGCGCCGTTCACACCGCTGCACCGAGCGCCCGATTCATCAGGGCCTGCAGCTGCGCGGAGACCGCCTCGCTCGTCGCCAGTTTGTAGAGCACCGTCGCGAAAGCCACCGCCGCGACCACGCCGACCGCATACTCGGAAGTGACCATTCCGGCGTCCCTCCGCGTCCCCGCGCGTGCCTTGTGCAGCAGTACCCGCAGCCGTGCCTTCACTGCCTTGTACATCTCAACCCCCGTGAGGTCTTGTTCCGTTCGTCAGTCAGTCCTGCGTCGTCCGTTCACACCAGTCCGCTCCGCCCTCACCCACCTCCTTCCAGCACGCCGCCCGCGAGTCCGATCACCACGGGCAGGACGCCGATCACGATGAACGCGGGCAGGAAGCACAGCCCCACCGGCGCGGTCACCATCACCGCCGCCCGTCTGGCCCGTTCCGTCGCCGTGCGCGTCCAGTCGGCGCGGGCGTCCGCGGCGATCCGCGCGACCGGCTCCGCCGCCGGCAATCCGCTCACGTCGGCCCGTTCCAGCAGCCGTGCCAGCGCCCCGGCCCCGGGCAGCGCCGCCAACCTGCGCCAGGCTTCGGCAGGTTCGCCGCCGAGCCGTACTTCGGCCGCTCCGCGCGCCAGCGCCTGTCCGAGCGGGCCTCCCAGCGCCTCTCCGACGGCATGGGCCGCGTCCACCGGCCCGGCGCCCGCGGCGATGCAGGCGGCCAGCAGATCGGCGGCGAGGGGGAGTTGGCGCTCCGCTTCCCGTAGTTCCACCGCTGTGAGTCCTGCGCCGGGAAGGTCCGCCGACTGCCGACGGCGCCCGTACGCCAGCCCGGCAGCGGCGGCCACGCCGACGACGGCTCCGGTGATCCCGCCGACGACGGCCCATCCCGCGCCCACCACGGCCATCAAGGGCAGCAGGCGCCCCCCTGCGCGGCCCAGCCGTATCCTGCGGCCCGTTGATCCGGCCTCTCGGCCCAGCAACCCGGTCAGCCGTTTGCGTACCCGACGCTCACGCCGCGCCCGCCCCAGCCACCGCGCCGCCCACGCCAGGCCCAGCACCAGAGCCATCACCGTCCCCAGCCTGTGGACAACCTCCGCGCTCACCACGCCTCACTCCTCTCGGTCTCCGGTCGTCTCCCGCGCCTCACACGGACTCCTCACACCGGCTCCTCACACCGACTCCGCCGCCCGGACGATCCGCAGCGCCCACCACACGCCCGCCGCCTCGAGCAGCCCGCCGACGAGCAGGCAGCCAAGGCCGGCGCCGGTGTGCAGCAGCACCCGCAGCGGATCGGCGCCGAGCGCGCTGCCCAGGGCCAGGCCGAGGCCCGGCAGACCGGCGAGCAGCACCGCGGTGGAGCGGGCGCCCGCCAACTGCGCGCGCAGATCGGCACGCTGGTCGCGCTCGGCCCGCAGGGCCGCCTGGAGCCGGTCGAGGCCGGCCGCGAGGCCCGCACCCTGGTCCATCGCCACCCGCCAGCAGGCGGCGAGCCCCAGCAGCCCGTCTGCGCCCGGCTGCCGGGCCGCGGTCGCCAGCGCGGCCGGGACGTCCCCGCCGAAGCGGGCCGCCGCCAGGACGGCGGCCCGGCCGCCCCCGAGGCCACCGGACTCGCGCGCCGCGCTCAGCAGCGCGTGGCCCGGCTGCCGGCCCGCGCGCACCTCTGAGGCGAGCACCGCGCACAGCGCGATGACGGCGTCCCCCTGCCGGTCCCGCGCGCGCCGCGCGGCTCCGGCCAGTCGCGTCCGGCGCAGCAGCGGTACCCCGGCCGCCCCCGCGACGACCGGGAGCAGCGAGCCGCCCAGCAGGCCCAGCAGTGCTCCGGCGACCGCCGCCCACCACTCGGGGCGCCACCGCGCGCGCAACCGCCGTAGCTCCTGGGCGAGATCAGGCCAGGCAGGCGGCGCGGCAGCCGCCATTCCCCCCGCGGTCACCACTCCCCCAGCCGTCACCAGTCCCCCGGCAGCCACCGCTCCCCCGCCCGCAAGCACCAGCCGGGCCCGCCGCGCCCCGAAGTGGTCGCCGCCGACCAGCCAGGCCGCCATCCCCAGACAGGCCGCGGCGGCAGCCCACGACGCCTGCACCACACCCCACGGCGTCTCACCCATCCCCGCCACCTCCCCGGGTACCGGTCACGCCCGCGCCATCGTCACACCCGTCCCCATGGCTCCCGAGCAGCTCCCGCAGCCGCTCCCAGCCCTCCTCGCGCACGAACGCCTCCCGGCCCCAGCGCAGGGCCGGCACGGTCCGCACCAGGCCGGACGGGTCCCGCTCCAGCACATGCACCTCGGCGATCCGGCGCCGGCCCGCACGGTCGCGTACCAGGTGCAGGACGACCGACAGGGCGGCCGCCACCTGGCTGTGCAGCGCGGCCCGGTCGAGCCCGGCCGCCGTACCGAGCGCCTCCAGGCGGGCCGGGACGTCCGCGGCCGCGTTGGCGTGGACGGTGCCCGAGCCTCCTTCGTGCCCGGCGTTGAGCGCCGCCAGCAGGTGCACGACCTCCGCCCCGCGCACCTCGCCGACGACGAGCCGGTCGGGCCGCATCCGCAGGGCCTGCCGCACCAGGTCCTCGAGGGTCACCAGGCCGGCGCCCTCCTGGTTGGCGGGTCTGGCCTCCAGGCGTACGACGTGCGGGTGGTCGGGGCGCAGTTCGGCGGAATCCTCGGCGAGGACGATGCGCTCGTCCGGCCCGACGAGGCCGAGCAGCGCGCTCAGCAGGGTCGTCTTGCCGCTGCCGGTGCCGCCGCTGATCAGGAAGGACAGCCGGGCCGCCAGCAGGGCGCGCAGCACCCGGTCCCCGCCCGGCGGCACGGTGCCTGCCGCGACGAGCTCGCCGAGGGTGAAGGCGCGCGGCCGTACGACCCGCAGTGACAGGCAGGTGCAGCCGACGGCGACCGGGGGCAGTACCGCGTGCAGCCGGGTGCCGTCGGGCAGCCGGGCGTCCGCCCAGGGACGCGCGTCGTCCAGGCGCCGCCCGGCCACGGCGGCGAGGCGCTGCGCGAGGCGTCGTACGGCGGCCGGGTCGGGGAAGGTGACTCCGGTCAGCTCCAGGCCGGCACCGCGGTCCACCCAGACCCGGTCCGGCGCCGAGACCAGCACGTCGCTCACGGTCGGGTCGGCCAGCAGCGGCTCCAGCGGCCCGGCACCGACCAGTTCCGAGCGCAGCCGCTCGGCCGCGCCGAGGACTTCCGCGTCGCCGAGAACCCGGCCCTGTTCGCGCAGCGCCTGCGCCACGCGCGCGGGGGTGGGCTCGGCGCCGCTGGCGGCCAGTCGGCGGCGTACGCCGTCCAGCAGTTCCACTCCGGTCGTAGCGTCGAGGGCGTTCATGCGGCACCCGCCTCGATCAGGGCGCGCTCCCAGAACTGGGTGCAGAACCGGGCCAGCGGTCCGCGTGCCGCCGCGCCCGGCGGCGCCTTGCCCTCGCCGGGGCGCAGCAGGGCAGATTCCAGGGGCACTTCACCGGCGAGGGGCAGTTGGAGCAGCCGCGCCACCTCGCGGTCGTCGAGGCCGGGCGCGTAGGGGCCGCGCACGGCGACCCGCAGGTCCTTCAGGACCATGCCGACGGCGGACGCCACCCGCCCGGCGGCGGCGACGGCCCGCAACTCGGCGGGGACGACGAGCAGGCCGATGTCGAGCTGGGCGAGCACCTCGGCGACGCCGTCGTCGAGGCGGCGCGGCAGGTCGACGACGACGGTGCCGCCCCGGCGGCGGGCGGCGGCGAGCACGGCGCGTACGGCCTGTGGGGGCACGGCGACGCAGTCGCCGCGGTCCCAGCTGAGCACGCGCAACGCGTGCAGTTGAGGCAGAGACTCCTCCAGGGCCCCGCCGCCGACCCGGCCGCGCGAGGCGGCGAACGCCGGCCAGCGCAGTCCTTCGGCGCTCTCGCCGCCGAGGAGGACGTCGAGGCCGCCGCCCAGTGGGTCGGCGTCGACGAGCAGGGTACGCAGGCCTTCACGCGCGGAGGTGACGGCGAGCGCGCAGGCGAGCGTGGAGGCTCCCGCGCCGCCGCGCCCGCCGATGACGCCGACGGTGAGGGCGGGTCGGCCCACGCCCTCGGCGACATCCGCGATGCGGTCGACCAGCCACTGCTCGCCGTCGGGCAGCATCAGGACGTGGTCGGCGCCGATTTCTACGGCTCGTTTCCACACCCCCGAGTCGTCCTGGTCCCGCCCGACGAGGACCACGCCGCGGCGGCGGGTGGTGCCGCGCACCCGTCCGGCGGCGTCGTCGCCGACCAGGACGAGCGGGGCCGCCTCCCAGCTGCCGCGCGGTTCGGGCACCGAGTGGTGCACCTCCGGTGTGGCGCCCGCAGCCGCGCACAGGCGCAGCAGGTCGTCGAGGAGCTCGGCGTCCTCGGTGACGATGAGCGGTCGGCCCTGGCGTCCCGAGGTGGCGGGCGGCGGGTCGTGTGTGACGGTTCCGGCCACGGTTTCCATCCCCCTTCGCTGCATGGCGCGTGGCCTCCGGGCCGCGCGATTCCCGAACGTGTGAAGAGCCGGCAAGCGGCCTCCATATGAACGGCCGACGGAAACCGGCCATACGCGCCCGCCAATGGGAACCGGCCACGAACTCGCCGTGAGCGGGACGCGTTGGAATCACGGTGCAGCGAAGTCGGAAATCGTGTGGATCTTGGTGGATAACTGTGGACGACTCAGGGCTTGTGAATATCGCCGTCACCCATACCGGTGACCCTTGTCCGGTGCGTGTGCGACTTTCCACAGCGCAGCACTGGTGCTACCCACAGTAATTAGTCATGGGCATGACCATTCGGGGGCGCATCCGTCCCTGCCAGCGCAGGACAGTCGTACAGAAAAGGGAGAAACCCACCCGGACATGCGACGACCCCCGCCGGGGGGGAGAGCGGGGGTCGTCTCCACGGCCGACTCGGGGGGGGAGGAGTCGGACCGGGTTAGCACGGTCGCGAACGATCCGTGACTTCCATGGTGTACCCGAGAGGCCTCTCAGGCAAACCCACACGCCCCACCTTACGCCGAATGGGCTGCCCCTATGCTCTGGGGCGTGGAAAACCACTCCTTGCCCCGCACAGCGGCCTTCTTTGACCTGGACAAGACGGTCATTGCGAAGTCGAGCACGCTCACCTTCAGCAAGTCGTTCTACCAGGGCGGACTGATCAACCGCCGCGCCGTCTTGCGGACCGCATATGCCCAGTTCGTGTTCCTGGCCGGCGGCGCCGACCACGACCAGATGGAGCGCATGCGCGCGTACCTCTCCGCGCTGTGCCGCGGCTGGAACGTGCGGCAGGTCAAGGAGCTCGTGGCCGAGACCCTGCACGAGCTGATCGACCCGATCATCTACGACGAGGCCGCCTCCCTCATCGAGCAGCACCACACCGCGGGCCGCGACGTCGTGATCGTCTCCACCTCCGGCGCCGAAGTCGTCGAGCCGATCGGGGAGCTGCTCGGCGCGGACCGCGTGGTCGCCACCCGCATGGTCGTGGGCGACGACGGCTGTTTCACCGGCGAGGTGGAGTACTACGCCTACGGCCCGACGAAGGCGGAGGCCGTCAGGGAGCTCGCCGTGTCCGAGGGGTACGACCTGACCCGCTGCTACGCCTACAGCGACTCGGCGACCGACCTGCCGATGCTGGAGGCCGTCGGGCATCCCCACGCCGTCAACCCGGACCGCACCCTGCGCCGCGAGGCACTCGCGCGCGGGTGGCCGGTCCTCGACTTCCACCGGCCGGTGCGCCTCAAGCAGCGCATTCCGGGGCTCTCGGTCCCGCCGCGGCCGGCATTGGTGGTGGCCGCGGCCATAGGCGCCGCGGCGGCCACGGCAGGCCTCGTCTGGTACGCGAGCCGCCGTCGCCCGGGCGTGGTCTGACCTGCACCGTCCCGCATTCGCGCCCAAGGCGTCCGTTTACATACCGTTTGAGACCAAAAGTAAAGAAGTGCAGGCAGGGCTTTCGCTTGCTCCCGGTCTGGAGTAAAAAGGACTCAACGGCCCGCGAGACCAAAGGACATCCGCGAGGATCACCTTTACGACGCATTTTGGCCCCACGGACCGAGCATGAACACCGGGCACCCACGCGACGTCGACCCGTCGATTACGGGCCAGCCGCACCAGGTGACGGGCGAAGTTCCCGACCTGATGGGCATATTTCGAGGACGCATGGTAACTGGGTGAACATGCCAGCGGCGGTACGAGTTCCTCGTACCGCCGCAACCCTTTCCGGCACCCCTGTCGGGTGCGTTCCCTCTCTGCGGTTACGCCGCCCCGCGCTGCAGTGCCTCGCAGACGGCCGTCGACTCGCGGGCGCCCAGCTCCACCGCCCGGCCGCAGTGCGCGATCCACGCCGCCATGCCGTCGGGCGTGCCGGAGACATACCCGTCGAGGGCCGCCAGATAGGCCGCCCGGCCCAGCTCGGCATGGCCCACCTCGGCCGGGCAGATCGCCTTGGGATCCAGACCGCTGCCGATCAGGACGATCCGCTCGGCCGTACGCGCGACCAGGCCGTTGTGGGAGGTGAACGGCCGCAGCGCGAGCAGCTCCCCGTGAACGACGGCCGCCGTCACCAGAGCGGGCGCCGAGCTGCCCTCGATGATCAGGTCGGCGAGCCCCTCCAGGCGGCCGGAGACCTCGGCCGCACTCGGCAGCGCCAGCTCGACCAGCGGTTCGTCGACGTCCTCGCCGGCCTGCCGCGGCCGCCCCACCCGGTCGTCGTCACTCGCGGCCGCCACCAGGTGCAGCCGCGCCAGCACCCGCAGCGGCGACTGCCGCCAGATGGACAGCAGCTGCCCCGCCTCGGCGGTCAGCCGCAGCGCCGCGCCCACCACGCGCGCCTCGTCGTCACCGCCGAAGTCGGTGCGCCGGCGCACCTCCTCCAGCGCCCAGTCGGCGCCGGACAGCGCGGCGGAGCCGCGGGCGCCGCGCAGTGCCGCCTCGGAGGTGATCGCGGGACTGCGGCGGCGCATGATCCGGTGCCCGTACACCCGGTCCACGGCCTTGCGTACGGACTCCACGGACTCGGCCACACCGGGCAGGTCGCCGAGGGCGGCGAGAGGATCGGCGGTCGCGCCTGTCGTACTCATGGGTACGACAGTACGCACCCCGGCCCTCCCGCCCACGAAGGAGTGGTCTTCTTCACGCAGACCGGCCACGCACCGCGATCTCTCGACTACGCTTGGTGAACATGAAAATTGCTTTCGTCGGGAAGGGCGGCAGCGGCAAGACCACCCTCTCCTCCCTGTTCATCCGGCATCTCGCGGCCACGGGCGCGCCGGTCGTCGCCGTCGACGCCGACATCAACCAGCATCTGGGAGCCGCCCTCGGCCTCGACGAGACGGAGGCCGCCGCCCTGCCGGCGATGGGCGAGCACCTGCCGCTCATCAAGGACTACCTGCGCGGCAGCAATCCGCGGATCGCCTCCGCCGATACGATGATCAAGACGACGCCGCCCGGCGAGGGCTCCCGGCTGCTGCGGGTCCGAGAGGACAACCCGGTCTACGACGCCTGCGCCCGGCCAGTGGAACTCGACGGCGGCGCCGTCCGTTTGATGGTCACCGGCCCCTTCACGGACGCAGACCTGGGGGTCGCCTGCTACCACTCCAAGACGGGAGCGGTGGAGCTGTGCCTGAACCACCTGGTGGACGGACCCGGCGAGTACGTCGTGGTGGACATGACGGCGGGCTCGGACTCCTTCGCCTCCGGCATGTTCACCCGCTTCGACATGACGTTCCTCGTCGCCGAGCCCACCAGGAAGGGGGTCTCCGTCTACCGCCAGTACAAGGAGTACGCCCGCGACTTCGGCGTCGCGCTGAAGGTCGTCGGCAACAAGGTGCAGGGCCAGGACGACGTCGACTTCCTCCGCGCCGAGGCCGTCGACGACCTGCTGGTGACGGTGGGGCACTCCGACTGGGTGCGCGCCATGGAGAAGGGCCGCCCGCCCCGGTTCGACCTCCTGGAGGACACCAACCGTCTCGCGCTGCGGGAGTTGCAGGCGGCCGCCGACGCGACGTACGCACGGCGCGACTGGGCGCGCTACACCCGGCAGATGGTGCACTTCCATCTGAAGAACGCCCAGTCCTGGGGCAACGCGCGCACCGGGGCCGACCTGGCGGCACAGGTCGACCCCGACTTCGTGCTCGGCGAGGAGATCGCCGCTGCCGTGTGAGCAAGTGGCATACGGCTACGGCTTGGCGGCCGGCGCCCCGGGGACACCCTTGGGCGCCGGTGCCGGACGGCCGCTGAGGAAGGACGCCCAGCCCTGCTTCGGGGCCTCGCCGACCTCCAGGCTGCGCAACTTGGCCAGGGTCTGCGGGTCCTGGGCGTCCAGCCAGTCGGCGAGCTGCCGGAAGGACACGCAGCGCACGTCGGGCTTGTTGCAGACCTCCTTGACGACGTCCCCGACGGCGCGCATGTAGGTGCCGCCGTTCCAGGACTCGAAGTGGTTGCCGATGACCAGGGGCGCGCGGTTGCCGTCGTAGGCGCGCTGGAAGCCCTTGAGCAGGCCGTCGCGCATCTGGTCGCCCCACTGGTCGTACATGCTGGGATCGCCCTGGGTCTTGGTGCCGGACTGGTTGACCATGAAGTTGTAGTCCATGGTCAGCTGCTCGTAGGAGTGGCCGGGGAAGGGCACCAGCTGCATGGACAGGTCCCACAGGCCCTCCTTCTTGCCGGGCCAGACCTGGTTGTTCACGCCGCTGGTGTCGTAGCGGAAGCCCAGTTCGCGGGCGGCCTTCATGAAGTTCTTCTGGCCCTCCAGGCACGGGGTGCGGGCGCCGATCAGCTCCTTGTCGTAGTCGAAGGGCAGCGGTGCCGCCTTCGCCATCCCCGTGTTGGTCTTCCAGGACTTCACGAACTGCTTGGCCTGGGTGATCTCGTCCTTCCACTCGTCGACCGACCACTCGCCCACTCCGCCGTCCTTGCCGCAGAAGTGGCCGTTGAAGTGGGTGCCGATCTCGTTGCCCTCCAGCCAGGCCAGGCGCAGTTGCTTGACGGTGTCGGCGATGCCCTGGTTGTCGTTGAAGCCGATGTCGGAGCGGCCCGGCGAGTGCTGAGGCGGCCGGTACAGATCGCGCTTGTCCTCCGGCAGCATGTACACGCCGCTGAGGAAGAAGGTCATCGTGGCGTGGTTGGCCTTGGCGACCTCGCGGAAGTGGGAGAAGAGCTTCTGGCTGTCCTCGCCTGCGCCGTCCCAGGAGAACACCACGAACTGCGGGGGCTTCTGACCCGGCTTCAGCCGCTCGGGCCTGGGCAGATGCGGCTGCGCCCCGGTGTAGGCGGTGGAGCCGTCGCCGATGAGCCGGACCGCACTCTTGGGGGCGGCGGCGGGCTTGTGCTTCTGCGGGCCGGAGGCCCCTGCTCGCTCTCCGCTGGATCCACCGGTTCCCATCGTGCAACCGGCCAGCGATGCGGCAACGGCCACGGCGGCCACGGCGCCTGCGGCGATCCTCTGGGTGGCGGCCATCTTCCGCCCACCTTCTTCCTTCTCTCAGGCCAACGCCGATGAGGGCGTCTTGACGGTGCGCGGCCGGGGCCCGGGCCGGGCTCAGCCGACATCGCCGTCAAGGTCGCACGGGGCCGAGAAGGAATTAGTACGACAAGCCGACGAAATGCCTACTTCCCCCTAGTGAGTGATTTGTTACCCCATTTGCGCGGAATACCCTTGCTTGCTCTTTACTCTGCATTACGATTCATTTACTCGTTATTGGTACATCCCGCCGCTGCACTCGTGACCCACGGCCGCGACCGGCCCCGCGCTCGACCGGGAGCCGGAACCCCGACCGCGCTGCCCCGAAGGAGACGGGAACATGTCAGCCTGCACCCCAGCCCGCGCGGACCACGCGACGCGCACCGAGCGCGTCCACCCGCCGCACAGCCCGCCGCCCGCACCGCACCGCCGCTTCCCGCTCGCGGGGGCGGATGTGTCCGCTTCGATCGCGGTGTTCCTCATCGCGCTGCCTCTGTCCCTCGGCATCGCCCTCGCCACCGGCGCGCCCCTGCAGGCCGGTCTCGTCGCCGCCGCGGTGGGTGGCCTGGTCGCCGGCCGCCTGGGCGGCTCCCCGCTCCAGGTAAGCGGCCCCGCCGCCGGCCTCACCGTTGTCACCGCCGACCTCATCCACCGCTACGGCTGGCGGGCAACCTGCGCCATCACCGTCCTCGCCGGAGCGGCTCAACTCGCCCTCGGCTTCCTGCGCGTGGCCCGCTCCGCGCTCGCCGTGAGCCCCGCCATCGTGCACGGCATGCTCGCCGGCATCGGCGTCACCATCGCCGTCGCCCAGCTGCACATCGTCCTCGGCGGCAACCCGCAGAGCTCCGTTCTCGCCAACCTCCGGGCACTCCCCGCGCAGTTGGCCGGTCTCCAGCCGGCCGCCGTGGCCGTCAGCACGCTGACCCTGGCGGTACTGCTGCTGTGGCCGCGCCTGCCCGGCCGGGCCGGACGTCTGCTGCGCACGGTCCCCGCGCCCCTGGTCGCGGTCGCCGCGGGCACCGCGACCGCCGCTCTCGCCGGGCTCACGCTGCCCAGCGTCGATCTGCCCTCCTGGCGCAGTCACGCCCTGCCGGCACTGCCCGAGGGCCCGGTGCCCGGCCTGATCGCCGCCGTGCTCACCATCACCCTGGTGTGCAGTGTGCAGTCGCTGCTCGGCGCGGTCGCCGTGGACAAGCTGGTTTCCTCGCGCCCCGGGCCCGGCCCCCGCGTCCACCGCTCGGACCTGGACCGCGAACTGCTCGGGCAGGGAGCCGCGAACATCGTCTCCGGGGCGCTCGGCGGGCTGCCCGTCGCGGGCGTGGCCGTGCGCAGCACCGCGAATGTGCGCGCGGGTGCCGTGAGCCGGAACTCCACGATGCTGCACGGCGTTCTCGTAGTGGTGGCCGCGCTGCTGCTGGTCCCGCTCCTGGAGCTCATCCCGCTCGCCTCGCTCGCCGCCCTGGTGATGGCCGTCGGCATCCAGATGGTGTCCCTGCACCACATCCGCACGGTGACCCGGCACCGGGAAGCGGTGGCGTACACCGTCACCGCCCTCGGCGTGGTGGCCCTCGGCGTCCTGCAGGGCGTGGCGCTGGGGATCGCCGTGGCCGTCGCCGTCGCCCTGAACCGCCTCGCGCACACCCGCATCACGCACCACCAGGAGAAGGGAATTCATCACGTACGGGTCCGGGGACAGTTGACCTTCCTCGCGGTGCCACGGCTCAGCCGGGCCCTGCATCTCGTGCCTCAAGGCGCCGACGTCGTCGTCGAGTTGGACGGCTCCTTCATGGACCACGCGGCGTACGAGGCCCTGCAGGACTGGCAGAAGACGCACACCGCCCAAGGCGGCACCGCCGAGCTGACCGGCCGCCGCCCCGGCACCCACCCCACCGGCCCTGCCGATACCCCCACCACCACGGCGTCCGGCACGAGACCGGCGCACGGCGATCCGGCATCCACCGCCACGGGCTGCCGCTGCCGGCCCTGGACACCATGGCGCAACCACCGGTGCGCGGTACCTCTCACCGCACCGCCGAGCGAGCCGCCTTCGGCGAAGCAGGCGGGCGACGCACCGGTCACCGCGCCCGCGGATGAGACCTGCGCCTCCCGGCCGGCCGACGCCTACCAGCTCACCCACGGGATCAGTGCCTTCCAGCGCAACACCGCCCCGCTGGTCCGGGAGGAGCTGGCGCGGCTGGCGCGGGAGGGGCAGCGGCCCTCGCAGCTCTTCCTCACCTGCGCCGACTCGCGGCTGGTCACGTCGATGATCACCTCCAGTGGTCCGGGCGACCTGTTCGTCGTACGCAACGTCGGCAACCTCGTGCCGCCGCCGGGCGCGGAGGGCGGGGACGACTCGGTGGCGGCGGCGATCGAGTACGCGGTGGACGTGCTGAAGGTCCGGTCCGTGACCGTGTGCGGGCACTCCGGCTGCGGCGCCATGCAGGCGCTGCTCGGCACCGAGCCCGGGGGCGCACGGACGCCGCTGAAGCGGTGGCTGCGGCACGGGCTGCCGAGTCTGGAGCGCATGGCCGACACCGGCCGGCCCCGGCCGCGGCTGGCCGGGCGGCTGCCCGCCGACCAGATGGAACAGCTGTGCCTGGCCAACGTCGTGCAGCAGCTGGAGCATCTGCGCTCCCACGCGTCGGTGGCCCGGGCGCTGCGGGACGGGGAACTGGAGCTGCACGGGATGTACTTCGACGTGGGCGAGGCGCAGGCGTACCTGCTCACCGGGACGGACGGCGGAGAGGAGGTGGCAGGCCAGCGATTCGACCGGGTGCTGGCGGCCGGAGTGCCGGGATGAGGCGGTCCCGGGCGAGTCATTCGCAGTGACCCCGGCCGAGGTGGCCGGCGCAGGCCGGCGCCGCTGAGGCAGGTCCGAAAGCCTGGCGTAGGAGCGCATCGGCTCGTGGATCGCATGCGTCAACGGCCTGGCCGCGCTCGGTTGCGAGCCGAATGCACTGGGTAGGCGCGGCCCTCGAGGGGGAGAACCTCCGTGGGCCGTGGGGGCCGTGACCCGGGCGTGAACGGGTGACAGGATGCGGGAAGGGGTTGACCAGCCCCGTCGACCCCTCGGAGAATCAAGGGCGTTGATTGGTCTAAACCACTTTGGACGGTGTTCGGATGGCAACCAACGAAGGTCCTTCCCTCTCGAACCTCCTCAAGGAGGAGCGTCGCTTCTCGCCGCCTGCCGAGCTCGCTGCGCACGCCAACGTCACGGCCGAGGCGTATGAGCAGGCCGAGGCCGACCGGCTCGGCTTCTGGGCCGAGCAGGCCCGCCGGCTGAGCTGGGCCAAGGAGCCGACCGAGACGCTGGACTGGTCGAACCCGCCGTTCGCGAAGTGGTTCAAGGACGGGCAGCTCAACGTCGCGTACAACTGCGTGGACCGCCACGTCGAGGCCGGCCACGGCGACCGGGTCGCCATCCACTTCGAGGGCGAGCCCGGCGACAGCCGCGCGATCACCTACGCCCAGCTCAAGGACGAGGTGTCCCAGGCCGCCAACGCCCTGCTGGAGCTGGGTGTGCGCAAGGGCGACCGGGTCGCGATCTACATGCCGATGATCCCGGAGACGGCGATCGCCATGCTCGCCTGCGCCCGCATCGGCGCCGCGCACTCGGTGGTCTTCGGCGGCTTCTCCGCCGACGCCCTGGCCACCCGCATCCAGGACGCCGACGCGCGCGTGGTCATCACCTCCGACGGCGGCTACCGGCGCGGCAAGCCGTCCGCGCTCAAGCCGGCCGTGGACGAGGCGGTCGGCCGCGTGGACAACGTCGACCACGTACTCGTCGTACGCCGCACGGGCCAGGACGTCGCCTGGACCGAGGGCCGGGACGTGTGGTGGCACGAGCTGGTGGAGCGGCAGAGCACCGAGCACACCCCGGAGGCGTTCGACGCCGAGCACCCGCTGTTCATCCTGTACACGTCCGGTACGACCGGGAAGCCGAAGGGCATCCTGCACACCTCCGGCGGCTACCTCACCCAGACCGCGTACACGCACTGGGCGGTCTTCGACCTGAAGCCGGAGACGGACGTCTACTGGTGCACCGCCGACGTCGGCTGGGTCACCGGCCACTCCTACATCGTCTACGGCCCGCTGGCCAACGGCGCGACCCAAGTGATGTACGAGGGCACGCCGGACACCCCGCACCAGGGCCGGTTCTGGGAGATCGTCCAGAAGTACAAGGTCACGATCCTCTACACGGCCCCCACGGCGATCCGGACGTTCATGAAGTGGGGCGACGACATCCCCGCCAAGTTCGACCTGTCCAGCCTGCGCGTGCTGGGCTCGGTGGGTGAGCCGATCAACCCCGAGGCGTGGATCTGGTACCGCAAGAACATCGGCGCCGACACGACGCCGGTCGTGGACACCTGGTGGCAGACCGAGACCGGCGCGATGATGATCTCGCCGCTGCCCGGGGTCACCGCCGCCAAGCCCGGTTCCGCGCA
This sequence comes from Streptomyces sp. NPDC049915, assembly GCF_040656475.1. Taxonomy (NCBI): domain Bacteria; kingdom Bacillati; phylum Actinomycetota; class Actinomycetes; order Kitasatosporales; family Streptomycetaceae; genus Streptomyces; species Streptomyces sp. NPDC049915. The sequence goes on along the minus strand of NZ_JBFAMH010000014.1, from coordinate 77,491 downwards.
GACCCCGCTGCCCGGCATCAGCGCGACCGTCGTCGACGACGAGGCGAACGAGGTGCCCAACGGCGGCGGCGGTTACCTGGTGCTCACCGAGCCGTGGCCGTCGATGCTGCGCACCATCTGGGGCGACGACCAGCGGTTCATCGACACCTACTGGTCGCGTTTCGAGGGCAAGTACTTCGCCGGTGACGGCGCGAAGAAGGACGACGACGGCGACATCTGGCTCCTGGGCCGCGTCGACGACGTCATGCTGGTATCCGGGCACAACATCTCCACCACCGAGGTCGAGTCCGCGCTGGTCTCGCACCCGTCGGTGGCCGAGGCGGCAGTCGTCGGCGCCGCCGACGAGACGACCGGGCAGGCGATCGTCGCCTTCGTGATCCTGCGCGGCACGGCGTCCGAGACCGAGAAGCTGATCGACGAGCTGCGGGCTCACGTCGGCTCCACGCTGGGCCCGATCGCCAAGCCCCAGCGCATCCTGCCGGTGGCGGAGCTGCCCAAGACCCGCTCCGGCAAGATCATGCGCCGGCTGCTGCGCGATGTGGCCGAGAACCGGCAGCTCGGTGACGTCACCACGCTCACCGACTCCACCGTCATGGACCTCATCCAGGACAAGCTGCCGAAGGCGCCGAGCGAGGACTGACCACAGGGCAAAGGACCGCAGGGTCACAGGGCCACAGGATCAAGGACCGCAGGACCGCAGGACCCGAGGACTGACCGGTCGAGGTCACGGGCACCCGGAGCGCAGCGCGCCGGGTGCCCGTGCCGTATCCCGGCCCGGTCTCCGGGTGCCTCCGGCTCGCCGCTTAGGTAAACTAAGCAAAGCGTCGACGACGCGAGGATCCTCGTCAGGATCACAGGTGCGCCGGGAAGTCTGGTCGGCAAGCGTTCAGCCCTGCCCACCGACCGGAGGTCCCACCGTGACCGCGCCCCGCCCCACCACCGCCCGCAAGGTCCTCGACCGGCTGTCGCTGCCGGAGCGGACCTTCGTCGCGGACGCGCTGCGCACCGAGACCGTCGGCGGTGTGCTGCTGCTTCTCGCCGCGATCGCGGCCCTGGTGTGGGCGAACATCCCGGCGCTGCGGGACAGCTACCACAGCGTCAGCGACTTCCACTTCGGCCCGTCGGCGCTCGGACTCGACCTCTCCGTGGTGCACTGGGCCGCCGACGGGCTGCTGGCGGTCTTCTTCTTCGTCGCCGGGATCGAGCTCAAGCGCGAGCTGGTCGCCGGCGACCTGCGCGATCCGAGAGCCGCCGCGCTGCCCGTCGTGGCGGCACTGTGCGGCATGGCCGTGCCCGCGCTCGTCTACGCGATCACCAACCTCACCGGTGGCGGCTCGCTCGGCGGCTGGGCGGTGCCGACCGCCACCGACATCGCGTTCGCGCTGGCCGTGCTGGCCGTCATCGGCACCTCGCTGCCGAGCGCGCTGCGCGCCTTCCTGCTCACCCTCGCCGTCGTCGACGACCTCTTCGCGATCCTGATCATCGCGGTCTTCTTCACCGACCGGATCAACTTCGCCGCGCTCGGCGGCGCGGTCGTCGGCCTCGTCGTCTTCTGGCTGCTGCTGCGGCGGGGGGTGCGCGGCTGGTACGTGTACGTGCCGCTCGCGGTGGTGATCTGGGGGCTGATGTACAACAGCGGCATCCACGCCACCATCGCCGGCGTCGCGATGGGGCTGATGCTGCGCTGCACCACCCGTGAAGGCGAGCAGCACTCCCCCGGCGAGCACATCGAGCATCGGGTACGGCCGCTGTCGGCGGGGCTCGCCGTGCCGCTGTTCGCGCTGTTCAGCGCCGGTGTGTCGCTCACGCCGCACGCGCTAGGCGACGTCTTCACCAAGCCGGAGACCCTCGGCGTCGTCCTCGGCCTGGTCGTCGGCAAGACGATCGGCATCTTCGGCGGGACCTGGCTGACCGCCCGGTTCACGCGGGCCACCCTCAACGAGGACCTGGCCTGGGCGGACGTCTTCGCGGTGTCGTCGCTGGCCGGGATCGGCTTCACGGTCTCGCTGCTGATCGGGGAGCTGGCCTTCGCACGCGACGCGCTTCTCACGGACGAGGTGAAGGCCGCCGTACTGACCGGGTCGGTGATCGCGGCGGCCGCGGCGACGGTGCTGCTGAAGATCCGCAACGCCAGGTACCGACGCCTGGTCGAGGTGGAGGAGCGCGACGAGGACCTCGACGGCATCCCGGACATCTACGAGGAGGACGACCCGGAGTACCACCTGCGCATGGCCGCCCTCTACGAGCGCAAGGCCGCGGAGCACCGCCGGACCGCCGAGGAGAAGGCCGCGCAACGCGATGCCGCCGCTGCCGAGGGCGGGGCCGCCGGGCAACGCCGTACCGGCGAGGGGGACGCCGCCGAGGACCGCCGTACGGCATGAGGCGCGGCACGCGGTAGCCGAAGTGGCGGGCGGGGAAGGCGAGGATGAGGACCGTCCGGCATGATCTGACGGGACGGTACAAAAGACGGGACCCGACGCCGTCCGCGGACATGTCAGGCGGATACGGACCCGAACGCGAGAGAGGGAGACCGCGATGAGCGCACCCGACGGCAGCCCGGTCGGCGCCGAACGCAGCATCGGCCAGCTGTTCGCCTCCGCGACGACCGAGATGTCGGCGCTGGTGCACGACGAGATCGCGCTGGCGAAGGCGCAGCTGAAGCAGGACGTCAAGAAGGGCGCGATGAGCGGTGGCGCGTTCAGCGTGGCCGGCGCGGTCCTGGTGTTCTCACTGCCGATGCTGAACTTCGCCCTCGCCTACGGCATCCACGCCTGGACCGGCGGCCACAACGGCCAGGACGGCTGGAACCTCGGCTGGTGCTTCCTGCTGTCCTTCGCCGCGAACGTCCTGATCGCGGGCCTGCTCGCGCTGATCGGCGTCGTCTTCGCCAAGAAGACCAAGAAGAGCAAGGGCCCGCAGAAGGTCGCCGCCTCCATGAAGGAGACGGCGGGCGTGCTGCAGAACGCCAAGCCGCACCCGCGTCCCGAGGTGCCGGCGCTTGAGGACCGCAAGCCCGAGGCCATCGAGGCTGTGGCACGCTCATCCTCATGACGGACCCCGCCACCCCCTCGGCCCAGCCGCAGCCGGCCGCCTCGGACGTACGCATCGACATCCCCGGCGGCAGACGAGTGAAGCACCGGGACGTCGCCGCCAACGGCGCCCGCTTCCACATCGCGGAACTCGGTGACGGCCCGCTGGTCATGCTGGTGCACGGCTTCCCGCAGTTCTGGTGGACCTGGCGGCACCAGCTGACCGCGCTGGCCGACGCCGGGTACCGGGCCGTCGCGATGGACCTGCGAGGCGTCGGCGGCAGCGACCGCACGCCCCGCGGTTACGACCCGGCCAACCTCGCCCTCGACATCACCGGCGTGATCCGCTCCCTGGGCGAGCCCGACGCCGCGCTGGTCGGCCACGACCTGGGCGGCTACCTCGCCTGGACGGCGGCCGTGATGCGCCCCAAGCTGGTCCGCCGGCTCGTGGTGGCCTCCATGCCGCATCCGCGACGCTGGCGCTCGGCCATGCTCGCCGACGTCCGGCAGTCCCGGGCCGGCTCGCACATCTGGGGCTTCCAGCGGCCATGGATCCCCGAACGGCAGCTCACCGCCGACGGCGGCGCGCTGGTCGGGCGGCTGATCCGGGACTGGTCCGGACCGCGCCTGCCGGAGGACGACGCGGTGCGGACGTATCAGCGCGCGATGTGCATCCCCTCCACGGCGCACTGCTCGGTGGAGCCCTACCGCTGGCTGGTGCGCTCGCTGGGCCGGCCGGACGGCGTCCAGTTCTACCGGCGGATGAAGCGGCCCGTACGCGTGCCGACGCTGCATCTGCACGGCTCGCTCGACCCGGTGATGCGCACCCGCAGCGCGGCCGGCTCCGGCGAGTACGTCGAAGCGCCGTACCGCTGGCGTCTGTTCGACGGCCTCGGGCACTTCCCGCACGAGGAGGACCCGGTCGCATTCTCCACCGAACTGGTCAATTGGCTGAAGGATCCCGAACCCGATCGGTGACGGAATGACCGCGCCCGGTATCGGGTTCCGAACTCCTGTGCCTCGAACGGCCAATTGCCGCCCGCATAGGCCAATTGGGGGTCCGCGGGGCGGTTATCGACCTTGGGAGAGGGCACACGTCCGGGTATGGGCTGGACGCACGACTACAGTGACGTGGCACGCAACCGCCGCTCGGGCAGCACCCTGAGCTCCCACCAGCGAGGCGGCACTCCGCAACTCACGGGGAACGACCCCCGGGTGGGCATTTCGCTCATCCTGCGCCGCCGCGCCCGCTGGGTCTCCGTGCGCCTGCGTCACACGCGCGACTGAGCGGCCCGGGGGGCCGCCGGGACCACAACCCCGCGCACCTGTCCCTCAGAGCGCGCAACTGTCGCTGTCGACCTGCTGGTTCGCCTGACGCCCCTTGGCGATGTCGTCCTTGATCTCGTCCATGCTGAGCGCGTAACCGGTCTCGGCGTCGTCCAGGGACTTCGCGAACACCACGCCGTAGACCTTGCCCTCGGGCGTCAGCAGCGGGCCGCCGGAGTTGCCCTGGCGGACGGTCGCGTACAGCGAGTACACGTCACGGCTGACGGTGCCACGGTGGTAGATGTCCGGGCCGTTGGCCGTGATCCGCCCGCGGACCCGGGCGGCGCGCACGTCGTAGGAGCCGTTCTCCGGGAAGCCGGCGACGATCGCGCCGTCCCCGCTGGCGGCGTCCTGCGAGGAGAACCGCAGCGCGGGCGCGTCCAGGTCCGGCACGTCGAGTACGGCGATGTCGCGCCGCCAGTCGTAGAGGACGACCGTCGCGTCGTACTTGCGGCCCTGGCCGCCTATCTGCACGGTGGGCTCGTCGACGCCGCCGACGACGTGTGCGTTGGTCATCACGCGGCGCTCGCCGAAGACGAAGCCGGTGCCCTCCAGGACCTTGCCGCAGCCCTGCGCGGTGCCCATCACCTTCACGATGGACTTCTGGGCGCGCACCGCGACCGGGCTGTTCACGAGCGCGGGGTCGGGCGGCTTGACCTCCTTGATCGGCTCGTTGGCGAACGGGCTGAAGACCTGCGGGAAGCCGTTCTGCGCGAGGACCGAGGTGAAGTCCTTGAACCAGGTGTCGGCCTGCGCGGGCATCGCCTCCGACACGCCCAGCAGCACCTTGGAGCCCCGCACTTCCCGGCTCAGCGTGGGCAGCGTGGTCTGCGCGAGCGCGGAGCCGATCAGCCACGCCACCAGCAGCATCGCCACGACGTTGACCAGGGCGCCGCCGGTGGCGTCCAGGGCGCGGGCCGGGGACCAGGTGATGTACCGGCGCAGCTTGTTGCCGAGGTGGGTGGTCAGGGCCTGCCCGACCGAGGCGGAGACGATCACCACGACGATCGCGACGACCGCCGCCGTGGTGCTGACCTCGGCGTGGTCGGTCAGCGCGGCCCAGATGACCGGCAGGGTGTACACGGCGACGAGACCGCCGCCGAGGAAGCCGATCACCGACAGGATGCCGACGACGAAGCCCTGGCGGTAGCCGACGACCGCGAACCAGACGGCCGCGACCAGCAACAGGATGTCCAGCACGTTCACGTCAGACACCCTGTCATGCGCGCCAGTCGAGCGGGACCTGGCGGTCGCGGTCCCAGGGGACCTCCCAGCCGGAGTAGTGCAGCAGACGGTCGATCACACCGGCTGTGAACCCCCACACCAGAGCCGATTCCACCAGGAACGCCGGGCCTCGGTGGCCGCTGGGGTGGACGGTCGTGGCGCGGTTGGCGGGGTTCGTGAGATCCGCCACGGGCACCGTGAACACCCGCGCGGTCTCGGCCGGGTCGACCACGCCGACCGGGCTCGGCTCGCGCCACCAGCCGAGCACCGGCGTGACCACGAAAGCGCTGACCGGGATGTACAGCTTCGGCAGCACGCCGAAGAGCTGCACCCCGCGCGGGTCGAGACCCGTCTCCTCCTCGGCCTCGCGCAGCGCCGCCCGCAGCGGGCCGTCCCCGGCGGGGTCGCCGTCCTCGGGGTCGAGGGCGCCGCCCGGGAAGGACGGCTGACCGGCATGCGACCTCAGGGAGCCGGCGCGCTCCATCAGCAGCAGCTCGGGGCCGCGCTCGCCCTCGCCGAACAGGATCAGCACGGCCGACTGGCGTCCCGCGCCGTCCTCGGGCGGCAGGAAGCGGCTGAGCTGCAGCGGCTTGACCGTCTCGGCGGCTCGCACCACCGGGTCCAGCCAGTCCGGCAGCCCGTCCTTGCTCAGCGTCACCGGGCCGCCCTGTGTGTTGCTCGCACGCGTCATCGCCACCCCCGTCGTCCTGCCCAGTCCAACGTCCGGCGACACCGAGATCGTTCCGCCCCGCACCGGGACCGTTCCGTCATCGGGATCTCAGCCCCCGGCCCCCAGCGGCGGGGCCGGCTTGCCGCCCGCGTCGAGATAGGCCTGCGGCGGGTTGAGCCGCTGGCCGGGAAAGCCGCCTTTTTCGTACTTCAGCAGCTTCTTCGCCTTCTCCGGATCGGTCTCGCCCTCGCCGTACGCCGGGCACAGCGGGGCGATGGGGCAGGCGCCGCAGGCGGGCTTGCGGGCGTGGCAGATGCGGCGGCCGTGCCAGATCACGTGGTGCGACAGATCCGTCCACTCGCTCTTCGGGAACAGCGCGCCGACCGCGGCCTCGATCTTGTCCGGGTCGGTCTCCTCGGTCCACTTCCAGCGCCGCACGAGCCGCTGGAAGTGCGTGTCCACGGTGATACCGGGCCGGCCGAACGCGTTCCCCAGCACGACGAACGCGGTCTTGCGGCCCACGCCGGGCAGCTTGACGAGGTCCTCCAGCCTGCCGGGCACCTCGCCGCCGAAGTCCTCCACCAGCGCCTTCGACAGCCCTGTCACCGACTTGGTCTTGGCCCGGAAGAAGCCGCAGGGGCGCAGGATCTCCTCGACCTCTTCGGGGTTGGCCGCGGCGAGGTCCTCGGGGGTGGGGTACTTGGCGAAGAGCGCCGGGGTCGTCTGATTGACCCTCAGGTCGGTGGTCTGGGCGGACAGGACGGTCGCGACCAGCAGTTGGAAGGGGTTGGTGAAGTCCAGTTCGGGGTGGGCGTAGGGATAGACCTCGGCGAGCTCGCGGTTGATCCGGCGCGCGCGGCGAACGAGGGCGGTACGGGACTCGCCCGACGGCGTCGTCTCCGTGATCGTCTGCGCCGGAGGGACGCCCTTGACGGCGGCGGTGGCCTTCTTGGGGGCGACGATCGCCTTCTTCAGGGCAGGAGCCTTCTTGACGGCGGCCTTCTTCGCGGCGGGAGCCTTTTTCGCCGCCGATGTCTTCTTCGGGGGCGCTGCCTTCTTGGCGGCAACCGTCTTCTTCGCGGCAACCGTCTTCTTCGCGGCAGCCGTCTTCTTCGCGGGCGCCTTCTTGGCCGCCGTCGGCTCCTTCGCCGTCGCCGACTCCTTCGCCGCCTTCTTTGCCGCTGCCGTCTTCCTCACGCCCTTCCTGTCCGCCGCCTTCTCCCCCACCGCCCCGAGTGTGGCGTTTGTCGCATTTCCAGCACCGCCCGAGCCCTGTTCGCCCACAGCGGAATCCCGACGTACAACCACCCGCCCAGCCCCCTTGGCCTGCGCTCTCACCGGCGATTTGGACACTCGGCCAGCCTAGAGCCCGGCACCGACATCCGTCCCGGACCGCGAAGATCGGCGTCCAATTGGCCCCCTGCCGCGTACCCCGGGACAGGTGTACGGCATCCTTGTGACAGATCACACTGTTTGGACCGTCCGGCAAAATGGGCACCACGGACCCCTGGTACACCGGGGGAACAAGATCCCCTGAGCAGGTCGAATAGGAGAGAACTCGTGGACGACGTTCTGCGGCGCAACCCGCTCTTCGCGGCGCTCGACGACGAGCAGGCCGCGGAGCTCCGCGCCTCCATGACGGAGGTGACCCTCGCACGCGGCGACTCCCTGTTCCACGAGGGTGACCCCGGCGACCGGTTGTACGTCGTCACCGAGGGCAAGGTGAAGCTGCACCGCACGTCCCCCGACGGGCGCGAGAACATGCTCGCGGTGGTCGGCCCCGGCGAGCTGATCGGTGAGCTGTCCCTGTTCGACCCGGGCCCCCGTACGGCCACGGCGACCGCGTTGACCGAGGTCAAGCTGCTGGGCCTGGGCCACGGCGACCTCCAGCCCTGGCTGAACGCCCGCCCCGAGGTGGCCTCCGCGCTGCTGCGCGCCGTCGCCCGGCGCCTGCGCAAGACCAACGACGCCATGTCCGACCTGGTCTTCTCCGACGTGCCCGGCCGTGTCGCGCGTGCCCTGCTGGACCTGTCCCGCCGCTTCGGCGTGCAGTCGGAGGAGGGCATCCACGTCGTCCACGACCTCACGCAGGAGGAGCTGGCGCAGCTCGTGGGCGCGTCCCGCGAGACGGTGAACAAGGCGCTCGCCGACTTCGCCGGGCGCGGCTGGCTGCGCCTGGAGGCGCGCGCCGTGATCCTGCTGGACGTGGAGCGCCTCGCGAAGCGCTCGCGCTGACCCCGGGTGCGGCGACATACAGCCGCTTGCGCACCTGTCCGCAGGCAGAGTGCGTACGCGGCCGACATCGCCGTGCGTCCAGCCACAGCCCCCGTTCTGCCCGGTCGTGGCAGCGGCGCGGGAGCGGCTGCCCGCCCTGTGCGGGCCACGGCTGCACAGCGCGTACGTCCATGGGTCGCTCACGCGCGGTGTGCGCCAGGTACTACCCCGAGCGCGTCGGCCAGCTGCGCGAGGCCGCCCGGTACGGCCACGACCCCGTGGCGGGCACGGCCGTTCCGCGGCGTCACGTCGACGACCTCGGGCCCTGGCGCGCGCAGGAGTACACGCGCGTGCACGGCACGAAGGGCACGCGCGCCTCGGCCTAGATCAGCCCGTGCTCGCTGAGGTAGTCCAGCTGGGCCCGTACCGACAGCTCCGCCGCAGGCCACAGGGAGCGATCGACGTCGGCGTACACGTGCGCGACGACCTCCGCCGGGCTGCGGTAGCCGTCCTCGACCGCCGTCTCGACCTGGGCGAGGCGGTGGGCGCGGTGGGCGAGGTAGTACTCGACGGCGCCCTGGGCGTCCTCCAGGACGGGCCCGTGGCCGGGCAGGACCGTGTGCACGCCGTCGTCGACGGTCAGCGAGCGCAGCCGGCGCAGGGAGTCCAGGTAGTCGCCGAGGCGACCGTCGGGGTGCGCGACGACGGTCGTACCGCGGCCGAGGATCGTGTCGCCGGTGAGGACCGCCCGGTCGGCCGGCAGGTGGAAGCACAGGGAGTCCGCGGTGTGCCCGGGCGTGGGGACGACGCGCAGCTCCAGCCCGCCGACCGTGATCACGTTCCCGGCGGCCAGGCCCTCGTCGCCGAGCCGCAGCGCCGGGTCGAGGGCCCGCACGCGCGTGCCGGTGATCTCGGCGAAGCGGGCGGCGCCCTCGGCGTGGTCCGGGTGGCCGTGCGTGAGCAGGGTGAGGGCGACGCGTTTGCCGGCCTGCTCGGCGGTGTCGACGACCGCCCGCAGGTGGCCCTCGTGCAGCGGGCCGGGGTCGATCACGACGGCCAGATCGGAGTCCGGCTCGGAGACGATCCAGGTGTTGGTGCCGTCCAGGGTCATCGCGGACGCGTTGGGCGCGAGGACGTTGACCGCGCGCGCTGTCGCCGGGCCGGTGCGGACCGCGCCGCGCGGCTGGCCGGGAAGGGTGCTGGCGTCGGTCATGCTCAGGCTCCACCGCTCGGATGCGTCGGTACGTGCTTGGTGAACTCGTCGTGCCCCGGCCAGGTCAGCACCACCTCGCCGTCCTCCAGCCGGGCCTGGGCCAGCACGGGGGTCATGTCACGGCCGGGCGCGGCGGCCAGCGCCTCGGCGGCGCTCGCGTACGGCGCGAGCTGACGCAGGGTCGCGATGGTGGGCGGCATCATCAGCAGCTCGCCCTTGTCGTACGACGCCGCCGCGTCGGCCGGGCGGATCCACACCGTGCGGTCGGCCTCGGTGGAGGCGTTGCGGGTGCGCTGGCCGGCCGGCAGGGCGGCGACGAAGAACCAGGTGTCGTAACGGCGGGGTTCGAAGGCGGGGGTGATCCAGCGGGTCCAGGCGCCCAGCAGATCCGAGCGCAGCACCAGGCCGCGGCGGTCCAGGAACTCGGCGAAGGACAGGTCACGGGCGACCAGGGCGGCGCGGTCGGCCTCCCAGTCGTCGCCCGTGGTGTCGCCGACGACCGACTCGGGCGTGGGGCCCGCGAGCAGGACGCCCGCCTCCTCGTACGTCTCGCGCACGGCGGCGCAGACGACCGCCTGGGCCGCAGGCTCGTCGTCCACACCGAGCCGCTTCGCCCACCACGCGCGCGTGGGGCCCGCCCAGCGGACCAGGGCGTCGTCGTCGCGCGGGTCGACGCCGCCGCCGGGATAGGCGTACGCGCCTCCGGCGAAGGCCATGGAGGCGCGTCTGCGCAGCATGTGGACGGCCGGGCCGCCGTCGGCGTCCCTCAGCAGCATGACGGTCGCCGCGCGCTTGGGCGCGACCGGAGTGAGGGTGCCGTCCGCGAGTGCGCGGATGCGGTCCGGCCAGTCCGGGGGAAACCACTGCCCATTCGCCATGGCCGGAGGCTATCCCGTGGTGAGCGAATGTTCGAGAGGTGATGGGGTGCGGTGGCTCAGGGGGCCAGCTCGACCTGGATCTCGACCTCGACCGGCGCGTCCAGCGGCAGCACCGCCACGCCGACCGCGCTGCGCGCGTGCACGCCCTTGTCGCCCAGGACCTCGCCGAGCAGCTCGCTCGCGCCGTTGACCACACCCGGCTGGCCGGTGAAGTCGGACGCCGAGGCGACGAAGCCGACGACCTTCACCACGCGCGCGATGCGGTCCAGGTCACCCGCGACCGACTTCACGGCGGCCAGGGCGTTGAGGGCGCACGTGCGGGCCAGCTCCTTGGCCTCCTCGGCGGTGACCTCGGCGCCCACCTTGCCGGTGACGGGCAGCTTGCCCTCGACCATGGGCAGCTGACCCGCGGTGTACACGTACGGGCCGGACTGCACGGCCGGCTGGTAGGCGGCGAGCGGCGGCACGACCTCCGGGAGCGTCAGTCCCAGCTCGGCGAGCTTCTCCTCGACGGCGCTCATGCCTGCTTCTCCCGCTTCAGGTAGGCCACCAGCTGCTCGGGGTTGTTCGGGCCGGGCACGACCTGGACGAGCTCCCAGCCGTCCTCGCCCCAGGTGTCCAGAATCTGCTTCGTGGCATGGACGAGCAGCGGCACGGTTGCGTATTCCCACTTGGTCATGGGGGGACTGTAGCCGCTGCGCCGCACCGCCCCTTCGACCTGCCCCCGGGACGTCTCGTGACCCCGGTTTTCCACAACCTGGCGCACTCGTCGCCACCCCGTTGTCCACAGCCTGCGGGTTGACGCGGACGCGGACTGGTTACGCTCGAAGACGTGAGCAGGCTCCAGGTCGTCAGCGGTAAGGGCGGGACCGGAAAGACGACGGTCGCCGCGGCCCTCGCGCTGGCCCTCGCGACGGAGGGGAAGCGGACGCTTCTCGTCGAGGTCGAGGGCCGGCAAGGCATCGCACAACTCTTCGAGACGGAGGCGTTGCCCTATGAGGAACGCAAGATCGCCGTAGCCCGCGGGGGCGGGGAGGTGTTCGCCCTGGCCATCGACCCCGAACTGGCGCTGCTGGACTACCTCCAGATGTTCTACAAGCTCGGCAGTGCCGGCCGCGCCCTGAAGAAGCTCGGCGCGATCGACTTCGCCACCACCATCGCGCCCGGCCTCAGGGACGTGCTCCTGACCGGCAAGGCGTGCGAGGCGGTGCGCCGCAAGGAGAAGTCGGGGCGGTTCGTCTACGACTACGTCGTGATGGACGCGCCGCCCACCGGCCGCATCACCCGGTTCCTGAACGTCAACGACGAGGTCGCCGGCCTCGCCAAGATCGGCCCGATACACAATCAGGCGCAGGCCGTGATGCGGGTGCTGAAGTCGGCGGAGACCGCCGTGCATCTGGTCACGCTGTTGGAGGAGATGCCGGTCCAGGAGACCGCGGACGGCATCGCCGAGCTGCGGTCGGCGCGGCTGCCGGTGGGCCGGATCATCGTGAACATGGTGCGGCCCGGGCTGCTGGACGGGACCGAGCTGGACCTCGTACGGACCACGCCGCGCGCGGCCCTGGCGCAGTCGCTGTCCGCGGCCGGCCTCGGCGGGGCGCGCCGTGGCGGGCACGCCGATCGGCTGGTGGGCCCGCTGCTGGAGCAGGCCGAGGAGTACGCCGAGCGGCACGCGCTGGAGCAGGAGCAGCGGGCCGTGCTGGGCGAGCTGGGCCTGCCGTTGCACGAGCTGCCGCTGCTCGCCGAGGGCATGGACCTGGCGGGCCTGTACCAACTCGCCACCGAACTGCGGAAGCAGGGGATCGCATGAGCCCGGACCCGGCCCACGCCTCGGAGGGGGCCCGCACGTCGGAGCGTGCCCGCGCGGCGGAGGGCGCCCGCGGGCTCTCGCCCGCGCGTGTGCTCGACGTGGACCCGATCCTCGACGACCCGAAGACGCGCATCGTGGTGTGCTGCGGCTCCGGCGGCGTCGGGAAGACGACGACCGCGGCGGCGCTCGGCCTGCGCGCCGCCGAGCGCGGTCGCAAGGTGGTCGTGCTCACCATCGACCCCGCCAAGCGGCTCGCGCAGTCCATGGGCATCGACTCGCTCGACAACGTCCCGCGCCGGGTCAAGGGCATCGAGGAGTCCGCCGGCGGCGAGCTGCACGCGATGATGCTCGACATGAAGCGCACCTTCGACGAGATCGTCGAGGCGCACGCGGACGGCGACCGGGCGGCCGTGATCTTGAACAACCCCTTCTACCAGTCGCTCTCGGCGGGCTTCGCGGGCACGCAGGAGTACATGGCGATGGAGAAGCTGGGCCAGCTGCGGGCCCGGGACGAGTGGGACCTGATCGTGGTCGACACCCCGCCGTCCCGCTCCGCGCTGGACTTCCTGGACGCGCCCAAGCGGCTGGGCTCGTTTCTGGACGGCCGGCTGATCCGGCTGCTGACGGCGCCGGCGAAGCTGGGCGGCCGGGCCGGGATGAAGTTCCTGAATGTCGGCATGTCGATGATGACCGGCACGCTCGGCAAGCTGCTCGGCGGTCAGCTGCTCAAGGACGTCCAGACGTTCGTGGCGGCCATGGACACGACGTTCGGCGGGTTCCGCACGCGCGCGGACGCGACGTACAAGCTGCTCCAGGCGCCGGGGACGGCGTTCCTGGTGGTCGCGGCCCCGGAGCGGGACGCGTTGCGCGAGGCCGCGTACTTCGTGCAGCGGCTGGCGGCGGAGAAGATGCCGCTCGCCGGCCTGGTGCTCAACCGCGTCCACGGCAGCGGCGCCCCCCAGCTCTCGGCCGAGCGGGCGCTTGCCGCCGCGGAAAATCTTGAGGAAGCCGGCATTGTGGATCAGGGGGACGGGAAAGCTGGACTTCGTAACTCTCCCGACACGTACGGAAGTTCCGTATCGACAAGCGCCGAAGGCACCGAGAACTCCGACGGCACCACGCACGCCGAGGTCACCGAGAACCCTGACGGCACCGAGGACGAGGCTCCCCCGCCCGCCGAGGACGGCACCCGGAACGTCGATCAGCTCACCGCGGGTCTGTTGCGACTGCACGCCGAGCGGATGCAGCTGCTCTCCCGCGAGCAGCGCACACGCGACCGCTTCACCGCGCTCCATCCCGAGGTCGCGGTGACCGAAGTGGCCGCGCTGCCCGGCGATGTGCACGACCTCGCGGGGCTGCGGGACATCGGAACACGACTCGCGGCCAACCGGCCGGAACTGCCGTAGCGCGACAACAGGCCGCACGTCGGGGTCCCAGCACGTCGGCGTACCAGCGCGTCGGCGTACCAGCCGTCAGCGCGGACGGCGAGAGCATGCTCACCGTCGGCCGAAGACGCCGTGCCCTGCGCCGACGCGCGGTCCTGTCAGCTCACCGCCGCGTACACCTGCTCGTCGTCGAGTGGCAGGATGCCCGCGCCGCGTTCGTACTCCGTGCGCGCGGTTTCCAGCAGCCGGCGCCAGGAGGTGACGGTCGGTCGCCGACGCAGCAGCGCGCGGCGCTCCCGTTCCGTCATGCCTCCCCACACGCCGAACTCGACGCGGTTGTCGAGCGCGTCGGCAAGACATTCGGTGCGCACCGGGCATCCGGTGCACACCGCCTTGGCTCTGTTCTGTGCTGCTCCCTGAACGAACAGTTCATCCGGATCGGTAGTGCGGCAGGCCGCCTGCGCACTCCAGTCGGTTACCCAGCCCATACCGGCGCCGTCCTCTCCCGAATCGAGGCTCCCCCACGGCGGCAGCGGCATATTCACCGCCGCCAGTTGAGGACGTTACGGAAGGTGGGCACAGCGCAACACCCCCAGCGGGCCCAATCTTGAATGGCCCGAACGGACTATGGGGAAGCGGCAGATCACCCGGGCGAGTGAGCCGACGACATACGCGACCCTCCCGGCAAAGCGGGACAGATCCGGCTCGCCACATGGGACGCCGCGTGACACACAAGGCGGATTCGGACACGCCGCCACCGCAGAAAACATCTGCGAACAGGAAGCCTCCGGAACGATGCGGGACCGCCGGACGTATGGATACATGGCCGCACTGCTGTGACGTTGAGAGCAGCTTAGGCCAAGGCATATACGCGTGTCCGGCGAATGAGAACGTAGGCTGCCCTCATGCCAAAGAAGCGCTCGGGCGGTGGCCTGTCGCCCACGCAGCAGGCCGCCAAGTTCCTCGGGGTCAGTGTGCTCGCCGGAGCGGTGCTGGCCGGTATCGCGCTGCCCGCGGTCGGCGCGCTCGGCCTGGCCGCCAAAGGTTCGGTGGAGAGCTTCGACGAGCTCCCGGTCAGCCTGAAGACCCCGCCGCTGAGCCAGCGCACCGCCATCCTCGACGCCGACGGCGGCCAGATCGCCACGGTCTACTCCCGTGACCGCACGGTGGTGGCCCTGAAGGACATCTCGCCGTACATGCAGAAGGCGATCGTCGCGATCGAGGACTCGCGCTTCTACCAGCACGGAGCGATCGACCTGAAGGGTGTGCTGCGCGCGCTGAACAAGAACGCACAGAGCGGCGGCGTCGCCCAGGGCGCGTCCACGCTCACCCAGCAGTACGTGAAGAACGTCTTCGTGGAGGAGGCCGGCGACGACCCGACGAAGGTCGCGGAGGCCACCCAGCAGACCCTCGGCCGCAAGATCAAGGAACTGAAGTTCGCGATCCAGGTCGAGGAGGAGCTGGGCAAGAAGAAGATCCTCGAGAACTACCTGAACATCACGTTCTTCGGTGAGCAGGCCTACGGCGTCGAGGCGGCCTCCCAGCGGTACTTCTCCAAGTCCGCCAAGGACCTCAACCTCCAGGAGTCGGCCCTGCTGGCCGGCATCGTCCAGTCGCCGAGCCGCTACGACCCGGTGAACGACGAGGCGGAGGCCACCAAGCGGCGCAACATCGTGCTGCAGCGCATGGCCGAGGTCGGCGACGTGTCGCAGGCCGAGGCGGACCGCGCCAAGACGGCCCCGCTCGGCCTGAAGGTCAGCCAGCCCAAGAACGGCTGCATCACGGCGGCCAAGGGCGCCGGCTTCTTCTGCGACTACGTCCGCGAGGTCTTCCTGACCGACCGGGCCTTCGGCAGGACGCGCGCGGAGCGGGCGAAGCTCTGGAACCAGGGCGGCCTGACCATCCACACCACCCTCGACCCGCAGGCTCAGGAGTCGCTGCAGGACTCGGTGCGCCGGCATGTGAACAAGAGCGACGACGTGGCGACGGCCGCCTCGGTCGTCCAGCCCGGCACCGGCAAGATCCTCGCGATGGGCCAGTCACGGCCGTACGGCTTCGGGAAGAACGAGACGCAGATCAACCTCTCGGTCAACCAGCGGATGGGCGGCGGCGCGGGCTACCAGTCCGGCTCGACGTTCAAGCCGATCGTGGCGGCGGCGGCGCTGGAGGGCGGCATGCCCGCCACGAAGACGTACCCCTCGCCGTACTCGATGGACTACCCGCACCCGGTCGCGGCCTGCGACGGCAGGAAGTGGGACGAGAGCAACGTCCGGCTCACCAACGAGAACAAGTCGGAGTCCGGCCCGTACGCGATGAAGGAGGCGACGGCGAAGTCCGTCAACACCTACTTCGTGCAGATGATCAGCGAGATCGGCATCTGCCCGGTCACCGAGATGGCGCAGCGGATGGGCGTCCAGCGGGCCGACGGCAAGAAGCTGGAGGAGCGCCCCTCCATCGCGCTGGGCACCCAGGAGGTGTCGCCGCTGACCATGGCGAACGCCTACGCGGCCTTCGCCTCGCGCGGGATGTACTGCACGCCGGTCGCCATCGAGTCGATCGCGCAGCGGGTCGGCGACCAGACGAAGTCGCTCCCGGTGCCGAAGTCGACCTGCTCCCGGGCGATGTCCGAGAAGACCGCCGACACGGTCAACACGCTGCTGCGCGGCGTCGTCGAGGACGGCACCGGCAAGCAGGCGGGCCTCGGCAGCCGCCCGAGCGCGGGCAAGACCGGTACGACGGACGAGCGGTTCGCGGCCTGGTTCGTGGGCTACACGCCGAACATGGCGGGCGCGGTGTGGGTCGGCGACCCGGCGCACAAGCGCAAGATGCAGCAGATCTCCATCGGCGGCGTCTGGCACGACAAGGTCTACGGCGGCGAGGTGCCGGGCCCGATCTGGAAGGACATGATGTCCGGGGCGCTGCAGGGCAGGCCCGCCCCCGACTTCACGCTCGTCGACATCCCGGGCGGCGACAAGCCCACCGACAAGGGTGACGGCAACGGCCGTGACGACGGCAACAACGGCGGCGGCCAGACCAACGGCGGCAACGACGGCCTCCCCTTCCCGCTGCCGTCCTTCACCCTCCCGGACGGCTTGTTCCAGGGCCAGGGCAACGGGGGCAACAACGGCCGCGGCCACGGCGGCAACGGACCGTGACCGGTCCCCCCTCGCCGCCGGCGGTGAAACGGCGAGGGGTACCGGCGGGGGATACGGAGACGGGACCGTCGGTTGGTATACGACGGGAGCGTCGGTTGATACGACGACGGGGGCGCCCCTTGCGCGAGGGGCGCCCCCGTCGTCGTGACGCGGAAGAGCGGGCAGGTGGCAGGAGCCGGGGTCAGCCCGCGAGGTGCTTCTTCACCGCGGCGGCGACGCGGCCGCCCTCGGCCTGGCCGGCCACCTTCGGGTTCACGATCTTCATGACGGCGCCCATGGCCCGCGGGCCCTCGGCACCGGCGGCCTTGGCCTCCGTCACGGCCTGGGAGACGATCGCGTCCAGCTCGTCGTCGGACAGCTGCTTGGGCAGGTAGGCGGCGAGGACCTCGCCCTCCGCCTTCTCCCGCTCCGCCTGCTCGGCGCGACCGCCCTGGGCGAAGGCCTCGGCGGCCTCCCGGCGCTTCTTCGCCTCCCGGGTGATCACTTTCTGCACCTCGTCGTCGGAGAGCTCGCGCTTCTCCTTGCCCGCGACCTCCTCCTTGGTGATCGCGGCGAGCGTCAGCCGGAGCGTCGAGGAGCGCAGCTCGTCGCGCTCCTTGATCGCGGCGTTGAGGTCTTCGTGCAGCTTCGACTTGAGCGTGGTCATGGGAGTGATTGTCGCAGGTGCGGCAGGCGCGACGCCCGTTGATTAAAACGGCGCTCCCAGCCCGGCTCCCGCGGGGTGTTCGGGTTGCCCGGGCGGAAGGTTGTCCACAGGCCGGCGCGGCAGGGTGAGCGCATCTGACACGATGTCCGTATGCGCGCGCGATACAAGGTCCCCCTGTCGATCGCGGCGGCTGGCGCCGCCGGTCTGGTGTACGCGGCGGGCTTCGAGGCCCGCTCCTTCCGTCTGCGACGGGTGACGATCCCGGTCCTGCCGTCCGGGATGCGCCCCCTGCGTGTGCTGCAGGTCTCCGACATCCACATGGTCTCCGGCCAGCGCAAGAAGCAGCGCTGGCTGCGCTCCCTGGCCGGCCTGCGCCCCGACTTCGTGATCAACACGGGCGACAACCTCTCCGATCCCGAGGGCGTGCCCGAGGCCCTGGACGCGCTGGGCCCGCTGATGGAGTTCCCGGGGGCGTACGTCTTCGGCTCCAACGACTACTACGGCCCGCGGCTGCGCAACCCCGCCCGCTACCTGGTCGAGAAGGTCCACGGCAAGCACGGTCTGAACGGCAACCCGCCCGCCGTCGGCGTGGTCCACAACCCCTGGGAGGACCTTCGTGACGCCTTCGACGCGGCCGGCTGGCTGAACCTGACCAACACGCGCGGGACGCTGAAGATCGACGGGGTCTCGGTGGAGATGACGGGCCTGGACGACCCGCACATCAAACGGGACCGCTACGCCCGGGTCTCCGGCGGCCCCTCCGGCTCGGCCGACTTCTCGATGGGCGTGGTCCATGCGCCCTACCTGCGGGTGCTGGACTCCTTCGCGGCGGACGACTACCCGCTGATCCTGGCCGGCCACACGCACGGCGGCCAGCTGTGCATCCCGTTCTACGGGGCGCTGGTCACCAACTGCGACCTGGACACGGACCGCGTGAAGGGCCTGTCCACGCACACGGCGGAGGGCCGCACCGCCTACCTCCACGTCTCCGCGGGCTGCGGCACGAACCGCTACACCCCGGTCCGCTTCGCCTGCCCGCCGGAGGCGACGCTGCTGACGTTGGTGGGGAAGGACTGACGGCGACTGCCGGGTGAGGTGACACGGAGGGTCCCGGAGTGGACGGGCCGCCCGGGCAATACCCCGGACGGCCTATCCGGAAAGGCCCCCTTTGCCCCTTTCCGCCTAACTTGGGGAGCATGACCGCCCCCATACCCAGGGACATCCCGGACCTGCCCGCGATACCGGGAACCCACCCCGCCCTACTGCCCTCACCGGTCCCCGCCGCGGCAGTGGTCCCCCCGATACGCCGCCCGCTCACGGCGGCGTATCGCGTACTGATCGCACTCCTCGCCACGGCGGGAGTGACGCTCTACATCCTCCTGGGCAGCCCCGCCCGGGTCCTGTCCTACTTCACGATCCAGAGCGGCATCCTGCTGGCCGTCGTCTGCCTCTTCTCGGCCCGCCGCGCCTGGACGGCCCGCCGCCCCCTCCCCTCGGCGCTGACCGGCGCCACGCTGCTCTACGTCGTGATCACGGCCCTCGTCTACCACCTGCTCCTGGCGAACACGGCGAGCCCGTTCGCCATGGCCGGCGCCGGCGCCCCGACCGGCTGGCAGGCGGTGGCCAACCAGCTCCTGCACACGGTGGCCCCGGCAGCCGCGGTCCTGGACTGGCTGCTGCTCACCACCCCCGGCCACCTGCACCTGCGCCAGGCGGCGACGTGGCTCGTGTACCCCCTGGCCTACCTGGCCTTCTCCCTGGTCCGCGCGGAGTTCCTGCTGCCCGGCACACCGGCCCGCTATCTCTACCCCTTCCTCGACGTGGAGCAGCACGGCTACAAGAGCGTGCTGGCGAACGCACTGCTCCTGGGCCTGTCCTTCTACGCCCTGGCGATCGTCCTCGTGATCCTCGACCACGCCCGCCCCAACCCACTGCGCCGCCACCCGCGCCCGCGCTCCAGAACCGGATTTCGTCTCCAGCCGCCGGTGGGCTAAAGTAAACGACGTCGCCGCGACAAGCAGCGACATCGGGGTGTAGCGCAGCTTGGCAGCGCGCTTCGTTCGGGACGAAGAGGTCGTGGGTTCAAATCCCGCCACCCCGACAGAGAAACACCAGGTCAGGGGCCTGATCCGCAGCGCGGGTCGGGCCCCTGAGTGGTTCGTGGCTTTCTGTTGCCTCGCCTGGGCCGGCGCTACACCGTCGCTCCCGTCACCACGCCCAGCACGGTGAGTGCGCAGAATGCGGTTCCCCAGATCAGGGCGTGGCGGATGCACCGGTATTTGGTCCAGGCGATCTGGGACAGGGTCACCAGCTGGCTCAGGTCGCGGACCGTGGGGTCGGTCTGGCGGATCGTCTGTTCCAGGTGCGTGATCGACGCCGTCCTCACGTCGCCGAAGTAGTGGGTTCGGGAGCGGTGGGGACGGCCGAGCCGTGGGGTCACGGCCAGGCCCAGCAGGACGAGCGCCGGAGCACAACAGGCGCAGCCCGCCCAGAGGAGCAACTGCGCGGCGACCGGGTAGTGCCGCGGCTCGACGGCGCCGCTGCCGATCGCGCCGAGCAGTGCGGTCAGGGCCGCGCCCAGCAGCCCCAGCATCATGCCGGCCCTGCTGTCGGCCTTGGCGAGCTCCTCTCGGACTTCGGACAGCATGGTCCTCGTGAGCTGCGCTCCCCCGTCGGAAGGGGTGCCGGCGCTCGGACCCGCGTCCTCGCCGGGCATGGTCATGGCTGTTCCTCCTTCGCGTTGTCGGCAAGCGGCCGCCCCGTGTGCGAGGCGGCCGCGGGTCGTTGTACGGAGCAGGCAGTGGTGTCAGACGGTCGACGAGCGGCGGATCTCGTCCTCCAGCGCGTTGATCGCCTGCCGGACCCGAATGTTCATGGCCGCGGTGTGCTCCCGGAACGCCGCCTCCTGCTCGGCGCGGTGGCGGCGCACCTCCTGCTCGATGCTGTCCTGGGCCATCTCCAGATTCGCCAGGGCCCTGCGCTCCGTGAGCCGGACCTCCTCGGCGTGGATCTTCACTGCGCTGTTGCTCTCGTCGGCCAGCATGCGGTCGTACGTGGTCTCACCGCTCTGGAACTTCACCAGCACGGGGAGCACGTCGAGGAACACGAACAACAGCCGTACCAACCAGATGCGTGCGGCCAGCGAAGGGTTTCCGCTCGCCAGTTCGTCGAGCGCCCGGATCCGCTCCAGGGCACCGATCTCCTTCTGCTTGCCCCGCTCCTCGGCCAGCCGCCGGTCGATCGCGTCGGCCCGCGCCTTGCGGAAGTCGCCCCGGGACGAGGTCAGCTCCCCCTCCATCACCGAGATGCGGCTGTTCATGGCGGCGAGTCGCTGCTCGTTCTCCTTGGTGCGGTGGGTGTTGCGGTAGTCCTGTGCCTTGTCACGCAGGCGCAGGCACTCCGACGTCCGCTCAAGACGTCCCGTGGCCACCACGTAGATCAGCCGACGGCATTCGTCCCGCACCTCGGAATCGATGGCGTCCAGTGTGCTGGTCTCCCCGTCCACCCGCTTCTGCAACGCGGCTGCGTCCGAGCGCAGGGTGGTGAGCTCCTCCGCCCGCTCGCCGGGCGCCGCGCCGAAGGAGAGGATGTACGCCGTGTCGCAGCCCGCCGGGGTGGCGGTCTGCGTCGTGGACGGTACGGGGTTGCAGCGGATCAGGTTGGTGCGCAACTGGTCGATGGCGCCGGAGCGTTCATCGGCGACATGCTTCTCGATCGCCGTCTGGAAGATGCGCAGCACGAGCGGTTCGGCGATCACCACGCCGACGAACAGGGCGATCAGCAGCCTCATCACCAGGGGCCCGACCCGTCGCCGCGCGTTCGGCTGTGGCGTGACCAGCCAGCGGTCGAGGTTGAGCACGAACAGCATCCAGATGGCCGCGGGTACCAGCGCGACGGGGGAGGGCCGGCCGAGTGCCTCGCTCGCGAAGTTCCACATGGAGAACGCCGCGATGATGGAGGTGCCGAACACCACCCCGCCGAGTGCCGTGTACTTGCTCCGCTCGTACCGGACCCTCGCCAGCAGCTCCTCGTCGACGCCGGTCAGGGTGCGCAGACGCCCCGCCACGTCGAGGACGATCGGGCGGCGGCCGGCAGCCGGCGCCGGCATCGCGTCACCGGACGGGCCCGGGCGGGGGCCGTCCCCCGTCGTGCGGGCGGTGGCCCGGCCGTTCACCGCACGGGACGCGGCGCCCTGACCGGTGCCGCGCGCCGCCCGGGTGGCCGTGCCGCCCTCAGCGGCCTGGCGCTTCGCCTTGCGGGAAGCGTTGCGGGAAGCCGTCACGTGGTTCGTCGGGAAGTCAGTCAACGAGATCGTCCTCGTCCTTGACGAAGCCACCTTGCGGGTCGCGTGAGCCGTCGCGGCCGTCAGCCGCGCGACCGCGGCCGGCCGGACCCGACTCGACCATGCGGACGGAGTCGGCGGCGACCCCGGCCACGGGCGAGCCCAGGCCGCCGGTCTCGCGCAGGACCTGGTCCAGGACCTGGTGGTAGTCGACGTACTCGCTGCCACCCATCTGGCGCAGCAGCGTCAGCAGCAGCTCGCGACGCAGCTGCACCTCCGCCGTTTCCTGCGCGTGCGCGTGGGTCCGGTCCGCCACCTCGGCCTTGTGCCGGCGCACCGACTCCTCCTCGGTGATCCGGTGGATGCGCGCCGCGACCTCGGTGACGTCGATCTCCTTGCGGGCGACACCGAAGGCGTCCACGTGATCCGAGCCCTGGGCGAACAGTTCCGCGATCCGCTGGGCGTCCTCGGTCTCGAAGTCACGCTGGCCGCGCTGCAGTTCCCAGGCGCGCCGCTCGTCACGCAGTTTCTGCTCCCAATTGCGCAGGTCGTCCGAGGCGGCGTGCACTTCGGCGCTGACGAACTCCACGCTCATCCCGGCGACCCGCGGCGGCACGATCGCGCTGTAGGCGGTCATACGGTGGCCCACCTCGGCGCGCACCGCGTTGATCTCCTCCACACGGTGTCCGGCACTCACTCTCGGCAGCTCGCCGTCGCCCATCAGATAGGCGCGCAGGGGCACGGTGACGTCGATGATGCCCTGCCGGGCGACGACGGCCGGATCGATCACCTGGCAGGTGAAGGACGTCCGCATCGTGAAGGTGTCCGCCTCGCTCACCGAGGGCAGCGGGCGGTCCACGTCGACCAGACGCGCCCGGGTGTCGACCAGGCTGACGGAGGAGGCGTCCAGCACATCGGGATGGGCCGGGTCGAACACCATGCCCTCGGGGAACAAGCGGTAGTTGCCGCCGGTGCGGAAGACGTAGGCGGCGCCGGGCGGCAGCGGCGGCACGTCTTCCCGGCGGCGGCGCCGGGACCACCAGGTGCCCTGCACCGTGGCCAGGATGTGCTCGGTTATGACGGGGTAGTTCACTTGACTCGGCCTCCTTCAGCGGAAGGGGAGGATGGGGTGGACAGGGAGTGTGTGGCGGGGCCCTTGCGGCCTCCCGGCCGGCCGCGCAGTGTGCCGAGGAGTACCTGCGCCAGCTCCCGGGTGCCGGGGATCGCGTAGTCGGGGTGCCTCAGGGCGATGGGCAGGTGCCGGCAGAGCGCCGCCCATTGGCGTGGGCTCATGACATCCCGCATGACGTCGCCGAGTTCGCGCACGGCTTCCGTCACGGACGGGTCGTCGCGCAGCTGCACCAGCGTCCGGCACAGCGCGCCGACGGCCCTGCTGCGGTTGCTGCTGTGCAGGACATCCGCCCACAGCGCCCCGAGATGGCGGGCACTGTCCGGGACCGCGCGCAGCAGTGCCGCGGCGACGGGCTCGGGAGCGTCCAGCCGGGCGGCTTCCAGAAGCTGCGCGGCGTTGCGCAGCGCGATCACCCGCTCCCGGGAACCAGGCGCCGCGTTGTGAAGGACGGTCCGTGCGTACCGAAGCGTGAGCAGGGCCCGCTCGGGGTCCTGTTCGGCGCTCTGCAGCAGCAGGACCAGGGAACGGCGGGCCGAAAAGGCGATGCGCTCGCCGCGGTGCGTCAGGAACCACAGCCAGTTGAGCGCCTCCATGCGGTACAGCGAGCCCAGGCGGCCCGTCAGCGCCATGGCCGCCGTCACCGCCCGGCCGGGGCCGTTGTTGTCCGTCCAGCTCAGTACGGTGTTCAGGGCCTGCGGAGCGAGGTGCTCGGACTCACACATGAACTGCAGGGTCAGGGCGGCGGTCACCCGCTGGCTGGTGAAGCCGTCGGACCACACCTTCAGCAGGTTCTCGTCGACCTCGACCAGCGCGTACCGGGCCAGCAGTGCGACACCCCGGGCCACTTCGGTGCGGGTCTCCAGGTCCGCGAGCAGAGCCAGTTCGCTCAGCCACTGGCGCATCGGGTACCAGAGCGCGTAGCCGTACAGCTCGTGCAGTTCGGCGATGACCAGTTCACGGATGCGGGGCGAGGTGAACACCAGGCGCCGCTCGCTACGGCCGGCGTCTCGTCCCGGGCCGGGCCGGTGTTCGGTCGTCACGAGCCCGACCGCGTGCTCCCGCCACCGGACGCGGGACTGGTCGTCCACGGCGCCGCTCAGCGGTGTCGCTGTCGAGCCGCCCAGCTCCGCGAGCGTCTGCTCACCGCTCAGTTCGAACGTGCGCACATGAGCGGCGAGCGCGGCGCAGTCCCTCTCGAACTTCCGCTCGGGGATGCCCTCCACGAAGGCCAGGGCCGCGAGGGGGAGCAGGTCGCCCGCGGACGGCCTTCGGCCGAACCACTCGCGGACCCGCTCCCGGTACCGGTCCCTCAGGGTGTCCAGCGCCGACTCCGCGCCTTCCCGGGACAGGGTCACGGCCGCGGCGACGACGTCCGCGGGCCGTCGCTGTTCGCCGATCCGCCGCAGCAGTTCCCGCTCGGCGTCCGGTTCGAGGGGGGCGCACGGCAACCGGCTCCTGCAGTGCTCGAACAGCACCACGGGATCCGGGGCCTGCCAGGCAACGCAGTGGTCCCGCAGCGCCAGCCGCCGATGGGCCGTGTCCCCCGCCGTGATCACCAGATACGACCCCTGGCGGCGCAGCTTCTCGCTCAACCGCTCGATCCCGTACGCCTGCACGGCCTCGACGTGCAGTTCGCCGACGTAGTCGACGATGACGTACCCCTGTCCTGCCTTGAGGTCCCGTGAGCCGGCCAGGTCGGCGAGGGCATTGGCGGGTGACAGGGAGCGGAGCCTGGCCTGTTCACCCAGGACCGCCCTGAGGAGAGCGAGGGAGCCGGCACTGCGCCCGCAGTTGTCCTGGCCGGTCAGCACGACGAGCCCGTGGTCGCGCAGCTTGGTACGTGCTTCGTCGAAGCAGGGCTGCGGAGGGACGTAGAAGCGCAGGGCACGGTCGGTCTTCTCGGGGTCGATGGTGCCGGGGGCGAGTCCTGGGGACGAGGCGGTACCGAAACCGAACGCGGCCGAGGAGGCGTCGACGACACCGTAGAAGTTGTTGTTGACGAGCTGGTGGACGCGGCTCAGATCGTCGTAGCCGCGCTCGTCCTCCTCGCGCTCGTCCGGCTCCTTGCGCCGTTCGGGGGCCGCGTTGCGGCCGGGGCCCGCCTCCCCGGCCGGCGCGTGGCCCGTGTCGTCCGGTGCCGCAGGTGCCTCCTGTGACGTGTCGGGCGCTTCGTACTCCCCGGCGGAAGGGAGGTCCGTGGCGACCGGCCCGCCGTCCGGGTCGGAGGCGTCAGGCACCGGTGCTCCCGAAGCCGAAGACCGCGCCCCGGGCGTCCACGGGCCCGGTCATGTTGGTCACATTGATGCTGTCGGCACGGTAGTCGTTGCTGATCCCCGGCTCGCCGCCCGCGGCGGCCGGCGCGGGCCGCTCCGCCGTGGGCTCCCCTGACACCGGGGCCGCGGAACCGTGCTCGTGTGAGGCGGGGGCGGCGTCGAGTGCGGGCACGCGCAGCCAGGCCGGAGCCTCATACTCCTTCACGTGCACGGTGACGCGGGTGAAGTCCCCGGTGCGCAGCGTCGTGTGGCCACCGGCCACATGGGACCGGAACACGTCGTCGGACAGCAGCACCGCCAGGTCCGCCTCGGGGTGCGCGGCGAGGGCGTCGTAGAGCGCGGGTGCGTTCAGCAGACGCGCCGTGGCCACCACGGCCGTACCGGCGAAGCCGTTGTCCGCCAGTTCCACCAGTCCCTGGTGCACCACGGTCCGCAGCCGCAGCCGGGCCCGGGGGACGCGATCGGAGTTGTACTCGCGCAGTTCCGCGGCGAGATGGCGGACGTAGTCGTCGACCAAGCGCGGCTCGGTGCCGTCCACGGGACGCACCGCGAGCTGCTCGTCGCCCTTGCGCTGGATCTGCCACTGAGCGCGGTCGTAACCGGCGCCCCTGGCGGCGCGGTCGAGGAGACGCGGCAGGTCATGCTGGGTTTCGGACTGCCTGCGGTCGTTCCTCTCCCCGTAGGCCTGTGCGTCCACGGCTATGCATGTGCAGGGGTAGAACCCGGGCCACTCAACCACCCGATCATTCCTCTCTGGGCAGGCCATAGGCGGAACACCGCCTATGCAGCGCGTGCACGAGAGGCTAGGAGAAGGGTCGGGAACTGATCCCGTATCAGTACGGGTTGTGAGCCACGACTTTGGCGAATTCCAGCAGTTTCGGAACGTCACAGATGGTTATGGTTCGGTAACTGCGTTCCACCAGTCCCTTGGCGGTCAGAGCAGCTAGGCTCTTCTCGGCCGTGTTGAGCGCCAGACCGGCCAATGAGGCGAGCTCCCCCTGGGTGAGCGTCACGCCGAGGTCGCACCGCTTGCCGTCGCCGTCCGGCAGGGGCTGGCCGTATGCCTGGCTCAACTCGGCCAGCACGCGGGCCAGCCGGGTCAGCGAGTCGTAGGCCCGGAAGTCGATCCGGCGCCGGTTGGCCCAGCGCAGCCGGGCGCACAGCATGTGGAGGATGGCCCGCATGGCGTCCGGATGACGGGTGAGAAAGGTCTCCAGCGCTCCCACCTGGATGACCCGTGCGGTGACGTCACCGCACGCGATCACCGTGCCGGACCTGGGCCGTTCCTCGAACGCCGCCATCTCGCCCACCAGGTCACCCCCTATGCGCACCGAGAGCAGCATGTCGTAGCCGCTCTCCGTACTGGCGACGACCTTGACCACCCCGCTCGTCAGCAGCAGGACGTGCCTGCTGTCGTCGCCCTGCTGAAGCAGCGCGCGATGCGGCGGATAGGTGATCGGCGTTCCCTGCCGCAGGAGTTCGACGCGCGTCGCGTCGCGCAACCGGCCGAGAAAGGTGGACGGTGGCCATGCCTGGTCCACGAACACCCCCGACGATCTCTGTGCGGCTCGGCGCGCTGTTCACGCCCGACCGACCATGCTGCCGTCCCGCCGTGCTCCGGCAAGCGGGCTGCACCGCATGTGGCTTGATCGGTCTCTTCGCTGCCGGAATTGATCGAATGGATATTCGTGAAAGGAACTCATATTCGATTCACATTCGGCCTCCCGATCGCCGGCACGCCGACGGCGTTACGCAAGCGGTGAGGGACTCACGCGTCCGAGTCCGGTCGGGTCCCGGCTGCCGTGTACGCCTCGGCCGGTGTCATCGGTACGCCGTTCAGCTCGACCGTCTTGTACGGGCTGACCTTGGCGCACGTCTTGGCCTGGTCGGCCGTCTGGGCGTGGGCGTCGATCGTGGCCGCCTTGGTGTCGGCCGGGGCGGACGCGGTGCCCGGGTAGCTCGCGCCGGACGGCCAGTCGCTGCCGATCACCAGGGTCAGGCCCGTGCCGGTGCCTTCCTTGAGATGAGGGGCCGGCAGGTTCAGTGCCTTCGCCAGCGTCTCCGCCTGTGCCTTCTGCCCCGCGCCGTAGGTGAGGGTCGTCGACGCGGTGCGGCTCGGGGCGTTCGCGGTGCTGGTGCTCCGGCTGAAGCCCTGCTCCGCCAGCGCCGTCGCGACCGCGGAGGCCCGGCCGGTGATCGCCGTGCCGTTCTCCACCGTCACCGCGATCTGCGACGCGGGGACGGGCGGCGTGGACTGCGCGGGGGTGGCCTCCCCGGTGGGCGAGGCCGTCGTCGAGGGCTTCGCGCCCTGCGCCGCCGACAGCGACTGGTCGTTCGCCATGGTCGCGAAGAGCGTCTTCGCGCCGGGGCCCACCACCACGCGGTCACGGTTGCGCGGGTCGGGGGCGGTCTGCATCGTCGTGAACGTCATGGCGTTGGTCGGGACCTTGTCGATGTCCGTCGCCAGCCCGACCAGCTTGCGCACGCTGTCCAGGCCGTCGTCCACGGTCAGCGCCTTGGTCGCGGCGTCGGCGAGGTCGTAGACCGCGGTGGGGTCGGTGAGTGTGCCCGCGCTCTTGAACTTGCGGATCATCGCGCTGAGGAAGATGTGCTGGGAGACGGTACGGCCCAGGTCGCTGCCGTCGCCGAAGCCGTGCCGGGAGCGGACGAACTGAAGGGCCGCCACGCCCTTGAGCGTGTGGGGGCCCCGCGAAAGCTTCAGGTGCGAGTACGTGTCGTAGACGTCGTCGCTGACGCAGACCGAGACGCCGCCGACCGCGTCGGACATCTTCACCACGCCGGAGAAGTCCAGCTGCACGAAGTGGTCGATGGGGATGCCGGTGAGCTGGTGGACGGTGGCCACCTGGCAGGCCGGGCCGTACTCCAGCGCGCTGTTGATCTGGCCGTAGTAGCCGCGGGTCGAGCGGCCGGTCGACGCGTTCTCGCACGCCGGGACCTGCGTCATCGTGTCGCGCGGGATGCTCATCACGGTCGCGTTGGAGCGGTCGGCGGATATGTGCACCACCATCTGCACGTCCGCGTTGCTGCCGCTCTGCACCCCGGTCTTCGCGCAGCCGCCGCCGAGTTTGCAGTCCTCCTCGCTGGTGCGGCCGTCCGAGCCCATGACCAGGATGTTGATCGGGGTACGGCCGAAGGCGTCCGCCGTCTCCGTGCCGCCCTTGCCGTCCAGCGAGACGCTGTTGATGTTGCCGTTCAGGTGCTCGTAGAACCACCAGCCGGCGCCGGCCGTGACGAGGACGAGGAGCGAGAGGCAGATTCCGGCGGCCCTCAGCAGACGCCTGCCCCGCCCGAGCTGCCGGGGCCGTCGGCGTGCGCTGCCGTTCGGGCGGGAGCCTCCCTGCGGGCCGGCGCCCTGTGGGCCGGCGCCCTGTGGGCCGGCGCCTTCGCTTCGGCGGTCCCGCTGACGGGGCGGCCCCTCCGCCGCACGGCGCCCGCCGTCCGGACCGGCCGCGCGACCGCCGTCCGCCCGGGGCCCACGGTCACCGTCCGGACCGGGCCCGGGCCCGTCGTCCGCCCCGGGTCCGCGCCCGCCGGGCACGCGGGTGCCGCGGTTGCGCGTGGTCCGGCCGCCCGGGCCGTTCCACGGCTCGCTCATCTGCCACTCCCCTGAACGCTCGCTCGGGCACTTTGCTTGCGTAATTGCGCAATCTAACAAACATCGAGCTGTGGCAGTACGGCACCTGTCCGGCACCACCATCCCTTTACAGGGGAGGCACGTGAGCCACGTGCGGTTCCGCGACGTCCGTCACAGCACGATGCCGTGACCGCCTCGGGGTCGTAGCGCTCTCAGCGTCCGATCCGGCGCAACCGGTGGGCCGGAACGGCGGTCTGGTCGACGCGGGCGGTCATCTGGCCGACCATGACCCGGACCAGCGTGACGACATCGGGGTCGTCGATGTAGTAGATCTGCCGCCGGCCCTCGCGCCGGGAGCGCACGAGCCCGGCGAGCTTCAGCTTGGCCAGGTGCTGGCTGACCGCGGGCAGCGCGCCGCCCACCCGGTTCGCGAGGTGCGTCACGTCGCTCTCGCCCTGCGACAGGGCCCACATCAGGTGGAGCCGGGCCGTCGACGCGAGCAGTCCGAACGCGGCGGCCGCCTCCGCCAGCACCTCGGCGGGCGGGTCCTCGAAGCCCCCGGCGCTCTCCGTCACGGCCCTCTCCCGTCCCACCCTGTTCCCAGCAGGCGCCTGTGCGCCCACCCATCGTAGAAGGGGTGCCCCACCGCCTTCGTTCGTACGGCTGCGAGCGACCGCGCCTTTGTACGATGTGATGCTCACCCCACGGGGAACCGGGCGAGCGGAGGCGGAAGGGAGGCGGCGTGCGGGAACCGGAGCCGCAGTCGCACCGTCGGCGCAGGGCCAACGGCACGCTGGAGACGCGGGTGCTCGCCGCGCTGCACGAGGCCGACGGGCCGGTGACCGCGGGCTGGGTGCAGGAGCGTCTGGCCGCCGGCCTCGCGTACACCACCGTGGTGACGGTGCTCGCCCGCCTGCTGGCCAAGAACGCCGTCACGCGCCGGCGTGAGGGGCGGTCGTTCGTGTGGATACCGGCCGCGGACCCGGCCGGGCTCGCCGCGCTGCGGATGCGCAAGGTCCTGGACGGCGAGCAGGACCGGCGGGCGGTGCTCGCCAGCTTCGTCACCGGGCTGCCGGAGGGCGACGAGCAACTCCTGCGCGAACTGCTGGACCGGGCCGGTGGCCAGGAGCAGTAGGAGAGGCGAGGAGCGGTAGCGGAGGAGGATCTTCGTTTTTCTTCCTGCTGTGCCCGCTCCGGGCGGCGACGCCCCTGTGACCCGCCGCGGATCAGGACACGCTCTTCGGTGCCTGCTCCCCCGTCAGCGCTTCCTCCACCCGGTCGAGCAGGAAGGGCACGACCCCGCGCTCCAGCAGGGCGAGTTCCCACAGCTCCCTGGCCCGTTCGGCGTCTACGACCGTGTCGGCCGCCGTATCCGCCTCCCGAGGCTCCGTCGCCCACAGCCAGACCACGTCGGCGACCGCCGCTCCCACGGCCAGGGCACCGATCAGCAGGCCCGCCGTGAGCAAGCCGTCGCCCACGTAGGGGCGGCCGTCGAAGAAGCGCAGGCCGTACCCGGTCAGCAGGAAGGCGGCCGCCACCACCGCGGACACGCCGGGCAGGAGCACCGCCGGCGGAGGCAGGACCCGGCGTGCGCCGGCCGGTCCCGCGGCGGCGTCGGCGGCGGGTCCGCACGCCGTGGGCAGCAGGCGGGCGTAGTCCCGGTACTCGGCCTCCGCCGCGGCGGCGATGGCCGTACGCTCCCGCACCGCGCGATTGCGCAGCTCTTCCCGGTCGACCGCGCCGGCCGCGCGGTCGAGGGCGTCCCGGACCGGTCCGCACTCCAGGGCCCGGTCGAGCACCCGCTCGAAAACGACGGCGAGCTCGGGCGCCGGCGGTCCACCACACGTCATAGGTCCCCCGGAGGAAGGTGAGGACTGGCGAGTGTAATGGTCCGCGGATTGCGCAAGCTTGAAAGACTCAACAGCGGGGTAGCGGGGCCCGTGCGGGAGACCGGAACCGGCATGTGACGCAGCCCACTCCCGCCGGCCGATGAGTCGCCGCCCGGTCACCGGTCATAAGGCGTGACACGAAGAGAGCGACAGCACGACGAGGGAGCCGCAGAGATGACCGACGCCGTCAAGGGACCCGCCTCCTACTTCCCCTCCATCGAGAAGAAGTACGGCCGCCCGATCGCCGAGTGGCAGGACGTCATCAGGGCGGCGCTGCCCGCGAAGCACATGGACCTCGTGCGCCTGCTCAAGACGGAACACGGACTGGGCCACGGGCACGCCAACGCCCTCGTCGCCCACACCCTCGCCCAGGCCGGCAAGCCGTAACCCGGCGTTCCTCTCACCCGAGGCGAGACCGCGCCCGTCGCACCGTCCGGCACCGGTCCCTCCCCTCGTGCGGACCGGTACCGGGCGGTGCGGACGGTATCGACCCGGGCCATGTCGGCAGTCGGCGCGGATCGAGAGCGGCGGATCTGGGATCCTGCCAGAGCGGGCCCGTCCGGAGGAGGCCGAGCCGTTCGTCCGGCGGCGTCCGCGCAGGTCAGCCGTATAGGGTGAGTTTTCCGGTCCGGACGGAAGACGCGGGGGAAGTAAGGGGTGGGACACCTTGAGTTCCGACTCAGGGGCACGCACGGCCTTCGCGGAACGGCTCGCGCTGCTGTACGGCGAGGCCGGTAACCCACCGCTCAAGCGCGTGGCCGAGGCCGTGGTCCGGCTGCAGCGCGTCGACGAGCGGGGGCGACCCGTCCG
The DNA here is from genome assembly GCF_040656475.1 of Streptomyces sp. NPDC049915. Taxonomy (NCBI): domain Bacteria; kingdom Bacillati; phylum Actinomycetota; class Actinomycetes; order Kitasatosporales; family Streptomycetaceae; genus Streptomyces; species Streptomyces sp. NPDC049915. The sequence continues at coordinate 45,960 of NZ_JBFAMH010000014.1, read as the reverse complement.
TGTGTCCGCGCAGCGGATCAGCGACTGGCGGCGGGCGCGGAACGTGCCCGCGCAGTTCCCCGCCCTCGCCGCGGTGCTCCAGGTGCTCATCCCTCAGGCCCGCCGCTTACAGCCCACCCCGGTGAGTCCCGGCCTGTACGACCTCGGCGAGTGGCAGCGGCTGTGGGAGAGCGCGGTGGCCGACCCGGTCGCGGAGCGCCCCGCGCACTCCGGGCAGGACCCGCCGCAGTCCGAGGAGAACGCGTCCGTGCCCGGCGGGGTGTGCCCCTACCGGGGGCTGGCCTCCTACCGGCAGCAGGACGCGCGCTGGTTCTTCGGCCGGCGACGCAGCACGGACAGCCTGGTGGAACTGCTGCGCTCGGCCGAGCGCACCGGTGGCCTCGCGATGCTGGTGGGCGCCTCGGGCGCGGGGAAGTCGTCCCTGCTGAACGCCGGTCTGGTGCCCGCACTGCGCGAGGGCGTCCTCGACGGCGGCCCGGAGCGGACCGTGGTGCAGATGGTGCCGGGCCCCCATCCCCTCGCCGAACTGCGCCGCCGTGTCCCCGGGCTGCCGGCGGCCTCCCCCGGGCCGCACGAGGCCCCGGAGGAACCGTCCACGGGCCCCGATCCCGACGCCGTGCGGGGCGCCGTCGCCGCCTGGGCCGGGGACGGGACCCGGCCGGTGGTCATCGTGGACCAGTTCGAAGAGACGTTCACTCTCTGCGCCGACGAGGACGAGCGGCGCGCCTTCGTCCGGCTGCTGCACGCCGTCTGCGCGGGCGAGGATCCCCCCGTACTCGTCGTCCTCGGCATTCGTGCCGACTTCTACGAGCACTGTCTCGCGCATCCCGAGCTCGCCGACGCCCTCCAGCACCGGCACATGGTGCTCGGTCCGCTGACCAGCGCCGAACTGCGCGACGCGGTGACCGGTCCGGCCAAGGCGGTCGGCCTGGAGCTGGAGGCGGGGCTGGCCGAGCTGATCGTGCGGGAGGTCGGCGCGGACGGCCCGCGCGGCGCGCACGACGCGGGGGTGCTGCCGCTGCTCTCACACGCCCTGCTGGCGACCTGGCAGCGGCGCAAGAGCGGCCGGCTGACGCTGGCCGGCTACCGGGCGGCGGGCGGGATCCAGGGCGCGGTCGCGGCGACGGCCGAGCGGGCCTGGGCGGACCTGGACCCGGCGGCGCGTACGGCCGCGCGGCTGCTGCTGCTGCGGCTGGTGCGCCTCGGCGAGGACACGCAGGCCACCCGGCGGCGCGGTACCCGGCGGGAACTGGCCGCGGAGGCCGCCGATCCGGACAAGACGCAGGAGTCGCTGGAGGCGCTGGTCCGGGCGCGGCTGGTGACGCTGGACGCGGACACGGTGGAGATCACCCACGAGGCGCTGCTGCACGCCTGGCCGCGGCTGCGGGACTGGATCGACGAGGACCGCTCCGGGAACCTGCTGCGCCAGCGGCTGGACGAGGACGGCCGGGCCTGGGAGGCCTCGCACCGCGACTCCTCGCTGCTGTACCGGGGCTCCCGGCTGGACCAGGCCCGCAACTGGGCGCACGGCGCCGGGGACACCCTGCTCACGCGCGGCGCGGTGGAGTTCCTGGCCGCCTCGGTACGGCTGCGCCGGCGCACGGTGTGGATCAGCCGGGCGGCGGTGTCGGCGCTGGTGGCGCTCGCGGTGGTGGCGGCGGGTGCGGCCGTGGTCGCCTGGCAGCAGCGCGACGACGCCGTGTTCGAGCAGGTCGTCGCCGAGGCGGACCGGGTGCAGGACACCGACCCGTCGCTGTCGGCGCAGATCGACCTGGTGGCGCACCGGCTGCGGCCGGGTGACGAGGGCACCCGCAACCGGCTGGTGTCGATCGTGAACGCGCCGCTGGCGACCCCGCTCACCGGACACACCGGTGCCGTGTACCTGACGTCGTTCAGCCCGGACGGCCGCCTGCTGGCGAGCGCCGGCTACGACCGCACCGTACGGCTGTGGGACGTGGCCGACCCGCGGCGCCCGAAACCCCTCGGCCGGCCGCTGACCGGGCACGCCAGCTGGGTGAGCAGCGCCGTGTTCAGCCCCGACGGCCACACCCTGGCCAGCGCCTCGGACGACGGCACGATCCGGCTGTGGGACGTCACCGACCCGGCCCGGCCGCGCCCGCTCGGCGCTCCGGTGAAGGGGCACGCGGGCACGATCTACCTGCTGGCGTTCAGCCCGGACGGCCGCACCCTGGCCTCCGCCGACGAGGATCACACGGTACGGCTGTGGGACCTGGCCGAGCGGGCCCGCCCGAAGCCGCTCGGGGAACCGCTGGCCGGGCACGGGGCCGCCGTGCGCTGTGTGGCGTTCAGCCCGGACGGGCGCACTCTCGCGGCCGGCGGGGACGACGCGGCGATCCGGCTGTGGGACCTGTCCGACGGGCACCGCCCGCGTCAGCTGCCGGCGGAGCTGACCGGGCACCGGGCGACCGTGCACTCCGTGGCGTTCAGCCCCGACGGGCGGACCCTGGCCAGCGGCAGCGCCGACGACACGGCACAGCTGTGGGACGTGGCCGACCCGCGCCGGCCGCGGCGGCTCGGCGCACCGCTGACCGGGCACGCGGGCCCGATCTGGTCGGTGGCGTTCAATCCGCAGGGCACCCTGCTCGCGGCTGGAAGCGCGGACTCCACGGCCAGCCTGTGGAACGTGACGAATCCGGCGTATCCCTCGCAGGTCGGAGAGCCGCTGGCGGGCGGCAGCGGGGAGATGTACACCGTCGGCTTCAGCCGGGACGGGCGGACGCTGGCGACGGGCAGCGGGGACGGGAGGGTGCGGCTGTGGTCGGTGCCGACGTCGGACATGGCGGGGCACGTCGGTGCCTTCCGTCCGGACGGGCGCGTCCTGGCGACGGCCGCCGAAGACGGCCTGGTCCGGCTGTGGAACGTCACGGCGCCGGGGCGGCCGGTGCGCCTGGGACAACCGTTTCCCCCCGGGCAGGGCCACATCCGGCGGATGGTGTTCTCCCCGAACGGGCACGCCCTGGCCGTCCTCATGGCCAGCAGTGAGATACGGCTGTGGAACGTCACCGACCCCGCGCACCCCGTGGCCTACGCCCCGCCGCTCGCGCTGCACATCCGCTACGCCGGGGGCGACGCGCTGACGTTCAGCCCGGACGGCCGGGTCCTGGCGTCCGCCTACGACGACCGCACCATCCAACTGTGGAACGTCACCGACCCGACCCGCCCCCGCCCGCTCGGCACACCCCTCACCGGACACCAGGGGTACGTCTACACGCTCGCGTTCAGCCCGGACGGCCGCACCCTGGCCAGCGGCAGCGCGGACGCCACGGTCCGGCTGTGGAACGTCACCGACCCCGCGCACACCGTGCCGCGCGGCCGCCCCCTCACCGGGCATCGCGGGCCGGTCAACGTGCTCGCGTACAGCCCCGACGGCCACACGCTGGCCAGCGGCAGCGACGACGACACGGTCCGGCTGTGGAACGTCACCGACCCCGGCCGCGCCACCGGCTTCGGCCACCGGCTCACCGGCCACACCGAGGCGGTCGTCTCCCTGACCTTCAGCCCGGACGGCCGCACCCTGGCCAGCGGCGGCAACGACACGACCGTACGGCTGTGGGACGTGGCCGACCCCTCCTCGGCGGAGCCGATCGGCGCGGCGATGAGCGCCCGGGCCCGCACGGGCAGCTTCCTGTCGTTCGCCCCGACGGGCCGCATGCTCGGCGTCTCCAGCGGCGCGGACACGGTCCGCCTGTGGAGCCTGGACGTCGACACGGCGATCCACCACATCTGCGCGACCACCCGGGGCGTCCTGACCGCGGAGAAATGGCACGAATACCTGCCCCGCCTGTCCTACGACCCACCGTGCCCGGAGCCGTAGGCCTCGGCAAGACCATCGCCGTCCCGGCGCATGTACCACTCCGTCCCCATCAGCCGCTCCTGCTCCGCTGGTTGCAGCGCGGCGACGCGGCCCGGCAGTGCGCCGCGCTCGACCTCGCTGCGGTGGGCGAGGACGGCACGGAGTTTGCGCGGGAGCCAGGGGCGCACGTCCAGGGTCGTGGTGACCTCCGCGTCGGGGACGCTGTGCGTCGGGCGGCCGGGGCGCATCAGGCGCGGGCCCAGCGCGCGGGCGGCGGAGTCGGGGTGGGTGGCCAGGTACAGGGCACGCGGACGCCACGGGGCGCCGGTGCCGGGATGCAGCTCGGGGCGGCCGGCCTCGGCCACCGCGAGTGCGGTGACGCGGTGGGTGTGGGCGTGGTCGGGGTGGCCGGTCAGCCCGCCGAGGGCGTCGTGGGTGACGACGGCGTCGGGGCGGATCTCGCGGATGTGCGCCACCAGCCGCCGTACCGCCTCTTGGAGCGGTGCGTCCAGAAGGCGGGCCGCGCCCGGCGCGGAGTCCGGGACGCCGGCGTCGGCGTAACCGAGCAGCCGTGGCTCACCTGCGCCCAGGACCCGCAGCGCCTGCGCCAGCTCGACGGCGCGTCCCGTGCCCGCGGCCCACGTCGCCGTCACGACGGCGGTGCGCGCCCCGGCTTCGGCCTGCCGGGCCAGCAGACCACCCGCGGACAGCGACTCGTCGTCCGGGTGGGCGAACACGGCGAGCAGGCTCGCGGAGGGAGTCATGCGGCGCATCTTTCACCTGGCCGGACAGTTCGGACGGAGGTCACCTTTCCACAGCGTGCAAAAGAGGGTGACCGGTGTCTCCACGGTGTACGGAGGGCTTGTTACGCTGGAATCGGCCCGGTCGCTGGTGTCTCCCCCGTCATCAGCGACCGGGTTCCTTGCTGAGCGCTTCGTCCCTGTTACGGAAAGGCAGGTGGGGGTCGCCCGTGTGCCGGCGCGTCGTCATCGTCACCGCGGTCCACGCTCCCTCGGCGCCCTTTCTGCCCGACGCCCATGCCTCGCTGTGTGCGCAGGTGCTGCCCGACGGCTGGACGTGGCACTGGGTGATCCAGGAGGACGGTGAGAGCGACGCCGTACGCCCGTACGTCCCCGACGACCCCCGGATCACCTTCCGGCAGGGCCGCCGCGGCGGTCCCGGTGTCGCCCGCACCCTCGCGCTCGCGCACGCCGACGGTGAGTACGTGAAGGTCCTCGACGCCGACGACCGGCTCGCCCCGGGCACGCTCGCCCGTGACCTGGCCGCGCTGGAGGCCGACCCCGGACTCGGGTGGGCCACCTCCCGCGCTCTGGACCTGCTGCCCGACGGCACGACCGTCGGCTTCCCCGGCGACCCGGACGAGGGGCCCCTCGAGCGGGGCGCGGTGCTCGGCTTCTGGGCGGCGCACGACTACCGCGCCCAGGTCCACCCGGCCACCCTCTTCGTCCGCCGCGACCTGCTGCTCGCCCTCGGCGGCTGGATGGCGCTGCCGGCCTCCGAGGACACGGGCCTGCTGCTCGCCCTGGACGCGGTCAGCCCGGGCTGGTTCACGCGGGAGGTCGGCCTGTACTACCGCAAGTGGGACGGCCAGGTCACCGGCCAGGCCTCCCACGTGGACCCGGTCGAGCGCCGGGCCCGCATGGCGGTGGTGGAGGCGCGGGCGCGGGCGCTCGCCGGATTGGGCTGGGACTCCCGGCGTCCCGGCCCGCTGGCCGCGGCGCGGGTCCCGCATCAGGTCCGCTGAACTCCCGCCCGGCCGCGCCGGCCCAGCAGTTCCGCAATGCCTCGCCGGGTCGCCGCCAGGATCACCCGGTCCCGCGGGCGCAGCACATACGTCTCGGGCAGATCCCACACCAGACCCGACGTCCTGGGCTCCGCCGCGTCCGGCTCGGCCGGCTGCTCGGCCGACGCCGCCGCGTCGAGGGCCAGCACACGCCACGACCCGGCGCGGAAGGCCTCGCCCACCGTGCGGCCCTCCAGCTGCGGATGCCCGGCGACGTCCACCGCCGCGAAGAGCAGCACCCGCCGCTCCACCGGGATCGCGCCGAGGATCTGCCGGCCGAGCATCGCCGCCGCGAAGGCGGGCGCCGACAGGTGGGACACACTGCGGCTGCGGGTCCGGGCGTGCGGGTGCGCGGCGCGCAGGGTGCGGTACACCGCGGTCGCGAAGTCGTCGTCGTACAGGCGCAGCACGGTCCGCAGGTCGGGGCGGATGCCGCGGGCGTACAGCACCGCCTCCAGGTTCGTGGTGTCGGAACTGGTGACCGCCAGCAGCGCCGCCGCCCGATGGATCTTGGCGGACTCCAGGACGCCCTCCTGCGTCACGTCCCCCAGCACCACCGGCACCCGCAGCCGCCGCGCCGTCGCCAGCCCCCGCGCCTCCGCACCGGCCTCCACGCACACCACCGGCACGTCCAGCTCCCGCAGCCGCGTCAGCACCCGGGTGCCGATCTTGCCCAGGCCGAGCAGCACCACATGCCCGCTCAGTCCGCGCGGCGGCTTGCGCAGGGCGGACGCGCTGCGGAAGGTGCCGAGCCCCTCCAGCACCGCGGCCAGCAGCACCGGCAGCAGCAGCAACCCGACCAGCCCGGACAGGAGTTGGAGGACCTGCCGCCCGGTGGAGGCGCCGACCGCCGGATCGTTGATGGCGAACAGGTCCAGCAGCGTCAGATACAGCGCCCCGAGCAGATGCACCCCGGTCACCAGCCACAGGGCGACCGCGAGGGCGAGCACACAGCCCGCGAGCCCGGCCAGCGACCAGCGCAGCCGCCGCGAGAACAGCGACCCGAGCGGCGGTACGACGCCCCCGATGCCGCGCCGCGCCCCGGCCACCGGCGCCGACGTGCCGTCACCGGCGTACGCCACCTGCTCCAGCACCACCCGGCCGCACTGCCCGGCGGCCTGGCGTACCGCCGCCGTGTCGGGCAGCAGCTCGGGGCCCCGCTCGTCACCGCCCTCCGCACCCGGCGTGCCGCCCCCGGGCGGTGACAGCAGCGCCAGCGTCGCCAGGCCCGGGGCGGTCTGCTGTCCGCGCACCGGCGGCTGTTCGACCGCGCGCAGCAACAGCCCCTCGGTCTGTACGACCTTGGTGGTGCCGGCGACGGCGGCCGCGGCCAGCGCGGGCGCGGCCGTGTCGGCGTCGGACAGTACGGTCGTCGACGCGTCGCCGGTGTCCTCGCCGGTCGCCAACGCGGCCGCCTGGTCGAGGAGTTCCTCGATGTGCTGGCCCAACCGCCGGTTGTACAGCCGCAGGACGAGCGGGAGGCGCGGGTTGAGCCGGCGGGCGGTGAGGGCGGCACGGATGTTGGTCTCGTCGTCGTCGTAGACGAGCGCCAGCGCGGCCGCCCGCTCCACGCCCGCGTCGGCGAGCACCACCTCGGTCGGCTCGACGGCCTCCATGAGCCGCTCCTGCCGGCCGGCCGCGTCACCACCACCGTTGCCACCGCCGTTGCCACCGCCGTTGGCACCGCCCGCGGCGCCGAGGCTGACGGCGGCGCCGACCACCCGGTCCAGCAGCGCCGCCGACACCGCCCGGGCCCGGCCGACGACCGGCGGCCGGACGGTGCGCTGCGCGGACGGCACGACGAGCGTGACCTGCTCGCCGTACACACCGCGCAGCTCGGCGGCCAGCCGGTGCGCGAGCGCGTCGTCCCCGCACACCACCATGTGCGCGGCCGCGTCGGCCGGGGTGCTCTGACTCGGAACCGTTCCCACGAGAGGACAGACTGCCCCACCCGGCGGCTGGTTCCACCGGGGCACCGGCAGGGACGACCGCTACCGCTTCGGCAGGTACCGCTCCGCGAAGTCCAGCTCCAGCCGGACCTGCTTGATCCGCTCGTCCACGACCAGCGAGCCGTGCCCGGCGTCGTAGCGGTACACCTCGTGGACGGCCCCGCGGGCCTGCAGCCGCTTGACGTAGTTCTCGATCTGGCGGATCGGGCAGCGCGGGTCGTTCACCCCGGCCGAGATGTAGACCGGGGCCTTGACCTGGTCGACATAGGTGATCGGCGAGGACGCCTCGAAGCGCTCCGGGACCTCCTCGGGGGTGCCGCCGAGCAGGGTGCGGTCCATCGCCTTCAGCGCCTCCATCTCGTCGTGGTAGGCGGTGACGTAGTCGGCGACGGGCACCGCGGCGATGCCCAGCGTCCACAGGTCCGGCTGCACACCCAGCCCCAGCAGGGTGAGGTAGCCGCCCCAGGAGCCGCCGGTGAGGACCAGCCGCTGGGGATCCGCCAGGCCCGACTCGACGGCCCAGGCGCGCACCGCGGCGATGTCCTCCAGCTCGATCAGGCCGACCCGGTGCTTGAGGGCGTCGGTCCACGCCCGGCCGTACCCGGTGGAGCCGCGGTAGTTGACCCGCACGACCGCGTACCCGTGGTCGACCCAGGCGGCCGGGCCCGCGGCGAAGGAGTCGCTGTCGTGCCAGGTGGGGCCGCCGTGGATGTCGAAGACGGTGGGCAGCGGCCCGCTGACCCCGGCCGGCTTCTGCACCAGGGCGTGGATACGGCCACCGGGCCCCTCCACCCACACGTCCTCCACCGGCACCGAGCCGGGGGACTTCAGGCCGGGCGGGTCCAGGACCACACCGCCGGCGGTCGAGCGCACCGCGGACGGCTCGGCGGACGACGACCACAGGTACTCCACCGCGCCGTCCGGGCGGGCGGTCGCCCCCGACACGGTGCCCGGCGGGGTCGGGATCCTCGTCAGCTCGCGCGCCGCGAGGTCGTAGCGGAACAGCTCGCTGCGCGCCTCGAAGCTGTGCGCGATGAGCAGGGCGCTGCCGTCCGGATACCACTCGGCGCTCACGTCACCGGGCAGCTCGAGCGCCAGGTCGCTCTCCTCGCCGCTCGCCACGTCCCACACCAGCGGTTCCCAGCGGCCGCGGCGCTGGTGCCCGATCAGCAGCCGGGTGTCGCCGTCGACGGGAGCGAATCCCAGGACCTCCAGGCCCAGCTCGACCGTGCCGCCCTTGGTGTCGTCCAGTTCGGCGACGGTGGTGCCGTCGGGGCGGACCACGCGCAGCGCGGAGTGCATGGCGTCGCCGTGCTCGGTGTGCTCCAGGGCGATCAGCGTGCCGTCGTGCGAGAGGTCGCCGACGCCGGCCGACTCCCGGTGCCGGTAGATCTCCACCGGCTCCTGGCCCTCGCGTGCCAGATGGATCGTCGTACCGTCCTCGTCGGTGGAGCGGCCCACCACCGCCGTACGCCCGTCTCTGCCCAGGGCGAGGCCCGCCGGGTAAGAGGGGCCGAGGCCGGGGGCGCCCGGCTCGTCCGCGCCGCCGGTGAAGGGCTGGCGGCGCCAGACGCCGAACTCGTCGCCGTCCTTGTCGTCGAACCACCAGATCCACCGGCCGTCGGGGGAGAGCACGCCGTCCGTGGTGCCGTTGGGCCGGTCGGTCACCTGGCGCTGCTCGCCGCTCGCCCGGTCCCAGGCGTACAGCTCGTACGTCCCGGTCGCGTTCGAGACGAACAGCGACCGGTCCGGGGCGTCCTCGGCCCAGTCCGGCAGGGACACGCGGGGCGCGCGGAAGCGCTTCTCCCAGTCCGGCATTTCCTGGCTCTGCTGCCGTCCCTGCGAGACGGACCCGTTGCTCTCAGTCATGGGCCCATAGTGCCTGGTCCTCCGGTGTTTTGGCCTCGGCCCTCCTCAGCCTGTGGACAACCTGCCGGGCGTCGGAGGCGGGCTGCGCGCCGGGTGGTTCCCGCAGTTGTGCAGGCACGGCACTGCAACCCCCAGGGGCGCGGGGAACCGCGCGACCAGCCACCCACGCGCCCGCAGACGACGAACCGCAGTCCCCCCAGTCGCCCCCCACGCCCAGGCAAAGCGCAGCGCCCCGTACCGTTGAAGGCGTGTACCGGTTTCTGCTGACGCCCCGCTGGTGGGGGATCAACGTCTTCGTGCTGTTGGCCATCCCCTTCTGCGTCTTCATGGGCTCCTGGCAGCTGAGCCGCTTCGAGGCCCGCGTCGACGAGCACCGCGACGCCGAGGCCACCGCCACCGCCGCGCACACCGAGGCCCCGCGCCCGCTGGCCGAGCTGCTGCCGGTGGACAAGGCGACCTCCGGCAGGCAGGCCACCACCACCGGCCACTACGACCGTCAGCTGCTGGTACCCGACCGGGAGCTGGACGGCCGCCACGGCTTCTACGTCCTGACCCTGCTGCGCGTGGACGGCGGCAAGGCCCTGCCCGTCGTACGCGGCTGGCTGCCCGGCAACGCCGACCCGGCGAAGGCCCCGGCCCCGCCGGCCGGCCGGGTCACCGTCACCGGCGCGCTCCAGGCTCCGGAGACGCCCGGCGACAACGGCGTCAGCGCCAAGGGCGGCCTCCCGGCCGGGCAGACCGCCGCGATCAGCTCCGCGTCGCTCGTCAACCTGGTGCCGTACGACGTATACCCCGCGTGGGTCACCCTCGCCAAGGGCGACGCCGGGATGAAGGCGGTGCCCGCGAGCGCGCCCTCGGACACCGGCCTCGACCTCAAGGCGTTCCAGAACCTCGGTTACACCGGCGAGTGGTTCGTCTTCGCCGGCTTCGTCGTCTTCATGTGGTTCCGGCTGCTGCGCCGCGAGGCGGAGTTCCAGAAGGACGCCCGCCTGGGCCTGCTCCCCGACACCGAAGCCGAGACCGAGACCGACACCGAAGCCGACGCCGGCCCCGGCCCCGGCGCGACGGGGGACGCGGACTACGACTCCGCCAGCAGCCCCGTCCGGTAGACCGTCCCCGCACACGCGCCCGTCACCGTCACCGAAGCCGACGGCGAGCCGGCCTGCGCGGTGTGTGTGACGACCACGCTGCCGTCGGCCGTGCCGCCGTCGGTGACCAGCTGGGTGGTGGTGCCGGTCTCCCCGCCGGTGGACGTGCCCGGGTCCGCGGCCGCGTCCTGGCTGGGCGACGGGTCCGGTGACGGGTTGCCGGAGCCGCCGTCCGCACCGCCGCCCCCCGTCGTGCCGCCGCTCGTGCCGCCGCCGCCCGTGGGACAGGTCGACGAGGGCACCCAGGCGAACTTCACGTCGTAGGCCGAGCCGGGGGCGAGGACCAGGCGCGACACGTACAGCGACGGGTCGGGCAGCGCGGCCGCCGCGTCGCCCGCGGTGTGTTCGACGACCGAGATCTTCGCCGCCTCGGCCGCCCCCCGCGCCGTGAAGCCGACCGTGCCGGAGCCGACGACGGCGCACTTGGCGTCGGAGACGTTCGTGATGCGGAAGGTGCCGTAGACGATGCCCGCGGAGTCGGGCGCCTCGGCCGTGGCGGCGGCGTCGCCGAGCTGCGCGGAGGTGCACTCCGGGACGCTGGCCGGGCTGGACGCGGAGGGCCCGGTGCCGGCGGGGGCGGAGGCGCTGCCCGGGCCTGCCTTGCCGTTGCCGGGGTCCTTCGTGCCCGGTTCGGCCTTGTCATGGGCGGGGCCGGTGCCCCCGGTGCCGGAGGTCTGCCCGCCGCTGGGGTCCTTGCCCTGCCCGGTGCCGCCCTGGGCCTGGGAGCTGTTGGCGGCGATGGAGGGGTCGGCGTCGGTTCCGGTCGCCTGCGAGACGTGCACCAGGGCGGGGATGGCGGTGCCCACGAACAGGGCCGCCGCCGCCATGCCCACGGCGGCCTGCCGCTTACGGGCCCGGCGGGCCGGGACCGCACGGCGCAGGTGGTCGAGGCCGCCCTCGCGCGGTTCGATCTCCTCGACCGCCTGGTGCAGCATCCGGCGCAGGGCCAGCTCGTCCGAGTCGAGCCCCTCTGGGCTCTGGTCGTCGGGGCCGTGGTTCACAGTTCCGTTCCCAGCGTGCGATGGCTTCGGGTGTTGCTCGCGTGGCGAACCCGGCTCGTGCCAGGCGTACGGCTCATGGCGTTCGTGGGAGTCGCCGCCCTCCGCTTGCTTGGTCATGCCCGTGCCCCCATCGCCCCGCGCAGGGCCGCGATGCCGCGGGAGCCGTAGGCCTTCACCGAGCCCAGCGAGATGCCGAGCGTCTCGGCGACCTGGGCCTCCGTCATGTCCGCGAAGTAGCGCAGGACCAGCACCTCGCGCTGACGGCGCTGCAGGCCCTTCATCGCCTGGATGAGGGCGTCCCGCTCCAGCTGGTCGTACGCCCCCTCCTCGGCGCTGGCCATGTCCGGCATCGGCTTGGACAGCAGCTTCAGGCCGAGTATGCGGCGGCGCAGCGCGGACCGGGACAGGTTGACCACGGTCTGGCGCAGGTAGGCGAGGGTCTTCTCCGGGTCACGGACGCGCTTGCGCGCGGAGTGGACGCGGATGAACGCCTCCTGGACGACGTCCTCGCAGGAGGCCGTGTCGTCGAGGAGGAGAGCGGCGAGACCGAGCAGGGAGCGGTAGTGCGCCCGGTAGGTCTCGGTGAGGTGGTCGACGGTCGTACCGGCCGCCACCGCCTCGCTCTGGTCGGCGCCGTCACGCTGACCGGGGAGGCGGGCGGGCCGCGCTGCGGGCATGGGCGCGATCACCGGCATGCCGCGGGACGGGCCGGCCATGCGCGGTCGAAGGGCCGGCGGACGGGGCCGAAGGGCCGTGCCGCGCGCAGCCGCAGGAAAGTCGAGTACCTCTGCCACGCCAGTTGGACCCGTTTCCCCCCGCAAGGGTTGTACGCGCCCGGCGCCGGTTTTGCGCCGCCCGACACTGAGTCGTGTGCCGTCATCAGCCCCGCTCTTCCCCTATGTCCGTTTGCGACCGGGCGTCCCCGCTCCCGGCACGGGCCGCCCCCCGGCCCTGACCGACGCGCCTCCCGCAGCCCGGAAAAGGGCGATCGCAAAGACGCTCCCCGCCGTCCGCGCGGTTGCGGAGGCGGGGAGAAAAATCTTCGAACGCCTGGTGGCACGATTCAAGTGGTCCGGACCATCGTCCTGATCACACAATTTGCACAGATCCTACAAAGGACCACTGACAGAGCGACCGGATTTTCCGACCAGGGGAACGGGGGGTACGGCTCAGCCGGGCTCGGCCGCCACCAGCTCGGCGAGCTGCGCGACGTTCAGCGCGGCCCCTTTGCGCAGGTTGTCCCCGCACACGAAGAGTTCCAGCGCCGTCGGGTCGTCCAGCGCCCGGCGGACCCGGCCGACCCAGGTCGGGTCGGTGCCCACGGCGTCGGCCGGCGTCGGGAACTCGCCCGCTTCCGGGTTGTCGACCAGGACCACGCCCGGCGCGGTCGCCAGGATCTCCCGGGCGTGTTCGACGGTGACCTTGTCCTGGAAACGCGCGTGGACGGTGAGGGAGTGCGTGGTGACGACGGGGACGCGGACACAGGTCACGGCGACCGGGAGCGACGACAGGCCGAGGATCTTGCGGGACTCGTCCCGCACCTGCATCTCCTCCGAGGACCAGCCGTCCTCGCGCAGCGACCCGGCCCACGGGACCACGTTCAGCGCGACCGGCTCCGGGAACGGCCCGGTGTCGTCACCGACGGCCCGCCGTACGTCGCCGGGGCCGGTGCCCAGCTCCGTACCGGCGACCAGGGACAGCTGCCGCCGCAGCGTCTCCACTCCGGCCCGCCCCGCACCGCTCACGGCCTGGTACGACGACACCACGAGCTCGCGCAGCCCGAACTCGGCGTGCAGCGCGCCCAGGGCGACGATCATCGACAGGGTGGTGCAGTTGGGGTTGGCGACGATCCCGCGCGGCCGCAGCCGTACGGCGTGCGGGTTGACCTCGGGCACGACGAGCGGGACGTCGCCGTCGAGCCGGAACACGGCGGAGTTGTCGATCACGACGGCGCCCTTGGCCGCGGCGATCGGCACCCACTGCGCGGCGATCTCGTCGGGCACGTCGAACAGCGCGATGTCGACCCCGTCGAGGGCCTCCTCGCTCAGCGCGAGCACCTCGGTCTCCTCGCCGCGCACGGCCACCTTGCGGCCGGCCGAACGCGGCGAGGCGATGAGGCGGATCTCGCCCCAGACGTCCTTGCGCTGGGACAGGATCTGGAGCAGAACCGTGCCGACGACTCCGGTCGCCCCCACGACCGCGAGCGTCGGACGGTCCTTCATCGGCGTACGCCTGTGCGGACGCGGGCGGTCATCGCCCGGTGCCTCCGTAGACGACGGCCTCGTCGCTGTCGGAGTCGAGCCCGAAGGCGGTGTGCACCGCGCGGACGGCCTCCGGCACGTCGTCGGCGCGGGTGACGACCGAGATGCGGATCTCGGAGGTCGAGATCAGCTCGATGTTCACACCGGCGTCGGACAGGGCCGTGAAGAAGTCCGCGGTGACGCCCGGGTTGGTCTTCATACCGGCGCCGACCAGGGAGATCTTGCCGATCTGGTCGTCGTAGCGCAGCGAGTCGAAGCCGATGCCGGAGCGGTTCTTCTCCAGGGCGTCGATGGCCTTGCGGCCCTCGGTCTTCGGCAGCGTGAAGGAGATGTCCGTCAGGCCCGTGGCCGCGGCGGACACGTTCTGCACGACCATGTCGATGTTGATCTCGGCATCGGCGATCGTGCGGAAGATGGAGGCCGCCTCGCCCGGCTTGTCGGGCACGCCGACGACCGTGATCTTGGCCTCGGAGGTGTCGTGCGCGACACCGGAGATGATGGCCTGCTCCACCTGCTTGTCCCCAATCGGTTCACTGCTGACCCACGTGCCCTGAAGTCCGCTGAAGCTGGACCGGACGTGGATCGGGATGTTGTAGCGGCGGGCGTACTCCACACAGCGGTGGAGCAGCACCTTGGACCCGGATGCGGCCAGCTCGAGCATGTCCTCGAAGGAGATCCAGTCGATCTTCCGGGCCTTCTTCACCACACGCGGGTCGGCGGTGAACACGCCGTCGACGTCGGTGTAGATCTCGCACACCTCGGCGTCGAGCGCGGCCGCGAGCGCGACAGCGGTGGTGTCCGACCCACCGCGCCCGAGGGTGGTGATGTCCTTGGTGTCCTGGCTGACGCCCTGGAAGCCCGCGACGATGGCGATGTTGCCCTCGTTCAGCGAGTCCCGGATACGGCCCGGCGTGACGTCGATGATCCGGGCTTTGTTGTGGACCGAGTCGGTGATGACACCTGCCTGGCTTCCGGTGAACGACTGGGCGCTGTGGCCCAGGTTTTTGATCGCCATGGCCAGCAGGGCCATGGAGATCCGCTCCCCGGCGGTCAGCAGCATGTCGAGCTCGCGCCCGGCAGGGATCGGGGATACCTGCTCGGCGAGATCGATCAGCTCGTCCGTCGTGTCGCCCATCGCGGAAACCACGGCGACCACCTGGTGGCCGTTCTTCTTGGCTTCCACGATCCGCTTGGCGACGCGCTTGATGCCTTCGGCATCGGCTACGGAGGAGCCTCCGTACTTCTGCACGACAAGGCCCACGTGCGCTCCTCGCTCCGTTTGTGTTCTTTCCGCAGATACGCCGGTGTACCGCGGTCGGTTCAGTCTATCGAGCGCCCGTTTTCACCCCTCGGGATACCGCATCGTGAGATGTCCGGGCCGCTCGCGTCCGACAGGCTCATGCCCAGGGGGGCGAAGGGCACGCGGAATGTGGGTCGGGTCACATGGTGAGACGGTCAGCCGGCTCGGGTCGCGGCCGCCCCGCCCCGTCGGCTTCCGTACGCAGCCCGCGGGATGCGTAGAGCCACGGACCTCGGTCACGTTCAGCCCACAGCCTCTGCAACCACGCGATGATCTCGCTCCGGTCACCGTCCGGCCCGCGTTTCACCGTCGGACGACCGCCGATGAACTCCAGCCATACCGTTTCCGGGGCGTGGCGTTCCAGTTCCTCGAACTCCTCGACGGCCATCTGCTGCACGCTCATACGTCCCTCACCCGCCTCGGACGGAGGCCGCCCGCCGCGCGCACCCGGGCCGCCCACTGGTGCACCTGCTCGGCGGTGGGGAGCGGCCTGGGCAAGAAGGTCGCCGGCATCTGCGGGATGCGTTTCCCCTCCGGCGTCTCCAGCCCCAGCTTGACCCGGCACTCCCGGCACAGGCCCTGGATGATCTCCACGGTCCGCTCGTCCGCGTCGCAGGTGCCACATGCCCGGACGACTCGGTCGACGTGACCGAGCAACGGGTTCTGCTTCTGGCGCGCCTTCGTCTTCTTCGGCGGCATTTTCTTCTCCAGTCGTGTGCGGGCGAGTCCGCCCGGGTTGGTCACGGCGGGTGGGAGCCCTCCGGTGAGAGCGCGGGTGATGTCCTCGGGCGTCGAACCACGCGACAGCCACTCGGCGGCGGCGGATTCGAGGGACCGGCAGTCCTGTTCGGACAGCGACATACGGCGGGCGGTGTCACCCAGTTCCGCGAGGGTGCGGTATGCGGCGCTGGGCTGCGGCTCGGCAGGTTCCGACGGCGCCTCCTCGGGCGCCTCGTGCTCGGCCTCCTCCACCCGGGCCAGTCCGGACCGGTAGCCGTCGGTCACGATCCTGCCGTTCCGTTCCCGCGCGAACTCGTCCCACCAAGCCGCCGACCTGGGCGTACGTGACCAGTACGTTCGCGTCACCCAGCGCATCGAGCCGTCCTCGAGGGTGATGTGCTCCCGGATCCACAGCAGGTGCCCGGCATCGATCAAGCGCCCCAGCGACACACGCGTCGCCTGCTGGCCGTAGCGAGGGTGTTCCGCCGTGATCACCTTGTAGCCCACGGCCCGACCGTCTTCGAGGTGGTCGACGTAGAGCGCGAGGTCGCGTTCGCGGTCGCCCAGGTGTGCGAAGTCCGCTTCCGCGTGCGGGTCTTCGTCACCCACGGAGCGCTTTCCGTACCCCGTTTTGGCCAGGGGGTGGGACGGCGACGGCAGGGCGGGGCTAGGGTAGGCGTAAGCCACGGTCGAACTACTCCTTCGATCCGTAGGTCAGGCCCCGGAGCCGGTGTTGGCGCACCGACCGGGGCCGATCTATTTGCCGTGAACCTAGAGCGGCTTTACGTTGCGGCGCAAGCTGATCACGGAACGTCACTCTTTCGAGGTAGGCCGCCTCAACTCACGTACGGGCTTGGTTGGTTGGTTGGTTTCACCCAGCCCAAAACCCAAGGGAAGAGCTCGAAGCCCGAGGCTCAAGCCCCGGGCTGAAGTGCGGAGATGAACGCCGTCCAGGTGGCGGCGGGGAGCAGGATCTCCGGGCCGGTGGGGTTCTTGGAGTCGCGGATGTGGATGACGGTGGGGGTCGGGGCGACTTCGACGCAATTGCCGCCCTCGGAGTCGCTGTAGCTCGACTTGGACCATGTGAGCTGGTCAGTCATGGCGATCCACCATCCGCTCGAGGAAACGGGCCGACTCGTCAGGCCCGAGAGCCTGCGTGCGGATCATGCTAAGTCGCTCGGTGGTGCGCCTGACAACCTCCGGATCGGCCGAGAGTTCACTGGCCAACGGTCCCTCGGTGAAGGCGAAACGCTCATGGTCGCCGGTCTCCAGCAGCACCATCGGCCCCATGAGCGCAGCCGGGATGGCTTGCTCGAATGGGAGCACCTGGAGCACGACGTTGCGCAAGCTGGACGCCTTCAGCAGACGACGCAGTTGCTCGGCGTCCACCTGAGGAGCCCGTAAAGCCGCTTCGTAGATCACGAAGCTCAGACCCACCAGCGGTTTCCGCTCGGTGAGAACCGTCTGACGCTCCATTCGAGCGGCGATCCGCTGCTCCACCGTCTCCTCGTCGAGGGTGGGAACGTGATTGTCGATGAGCAGGCGCGCGTATCCCTCGGTCTGCAACAGCCCTGGAATGTACGTCGGTTCGTACGACCAGTGGCTGACCGCCTCCCTCTCCCGCTCCATGAACTCCTGCGCCCGCGGCGGGAACTTCTCCCTGCTCAGGTAGTCCTTCGCCGCGCTCAGCATCCCCTCCGCCCCGCACAACTCGTCGGCCACGTCGAGGACTCGGGGCGTCGGCATCCGTACACCCTGCTCCATGGCCTTGATGGTGTCCGGGGAGTAACTCGACGCGGCGGCCAACTCCTCACGGGAGACATTCGCCTTCGTGCGCCAGCGCTTCAACTGGTTGCCGATGAAGCGCCACATGGGGGGCGACTGGGTCACGGAACGCACCTCCGACCGGTACACCGCGCTGTGTATCACCTGGGTCACTACCGACCGTAGCCACTCGGGCGTCACCGTGTGACCATGACCAACAGAATTCACCGGCCCTCTTGGGTCCCCGCCCAAGGGCACCGACTGCGCCTGGCGGGCGTGCACTTCGACGCCGTACGGATCGAGGGCCGCCGGGGCGAGGCCGTGGCCGAGTGTCTGATCGAGCGGGCCGGGGACGAGGCGGGGCCGATCGTGTGCGCGGGCGGGGGCGGGAGCCGGTGGGTGTACTTCCTGCTCCCGCCGGGGAGCGTGCACCGCCACGACTGGCCGCTCGGCGTGCAGCGGTTCGGCCGGCGCGCGGACCGCACCGTCACCTACATCGGCGTACCGGCGCTGGACGGCGACACCTGGCCCCTGCGCTGGTACAGCGCGCCGACGCCGACCGCGCCGTACGTCGACGCGGAGGCGCTGCTCGCCGTCACATCCCCGGGTGGATCCCCAGCGGTCCGCCGATCTCCTGGGCCATGACCCGGCCCGCCTCGATCTCCAGGGTGTCGTCGCCCAGGTCCGACTGGTCCGTGTCGAGGCCGTCCAGTTCCTCCAGGGGCTGGTTCAGGCGGACGTGGGCCAGGACCGAGTGCAGGGCGCGCAGGGCCGCCGAGGCCGTGGAGCCCCAGTTGGAGAAGTAGGAGAACTGCCACCACCACAGCGCCTCGGAGGTACGGCCGGCGCGGTAGTGGGCCATGCCGTGGCGCAGGTCGGTGATGACGTCGGTGAGGTCGTCGGAGATACGGGCCGGGACCGGGGCGGTGCGCGGCTCGTAGGGGTCGAAGACCTCGGAGTAGACGTCGATGGGGTCGAGCAGGCGGGCGAGGTTCTCCCGCAGCTCGTCCACGTCCTGCTCCGGGCCCGGGTCGGGCTCGTAGCGCTCGTCGGGAACGATGTCCTCGTGGGCACCCAGGCGACCGCCGGCCAGCAGGAGCTGGGAGACCTCCAGGAGGAGGAAGGGGACCGCCGATGCCGGCTCGTCGCCCTTCGCCACCTCCGTGACGGCCACCAGGAAGCTCTCGATCTGGTCCGCGATCTGGACCACGAAGTCGTCCGGGGTCGGATCGGTCGCGTGCAGCGTGGCGTCAGACATCTAGCAGTCGTCTCCCCTCGAAGGCGCGGCCGAGGGTCACCTCGTCCGCGTATTCCAGGTCGCCACCCACCGGGAGGCCGCTGGCCAGGCGGGTGACCTTCAGGCCCATGGGCTTGATCATGCGGGCGAGGTACGTCGCCGTCGCCTCGCCTTCGAGATTGGGGTCGGTGGCCAGGATCAGCTCGGTGACCGTGCCGTCGGCCAGCCGGGTCAGGAGTTCCCTGATGCGCAGGTCGTCGGGGCCCACGCCCTCGATGGGGCTGATGGCGCCGCCGAGCACGTGGTAGCGGCCGCGGAACTCGCGGGTCCGCTCGATCGCCACGACGTCCTTCGGCTCCTCCACCACACAGATCACCGCCGGGTCGCGGCGCGGGTCACGGCAGATCCCGCACAGCTCCTCCTGCGCGACGTTGCCGCAGGTCGCGCAGAAGCGGACCTTCGCCTTCACCTCGAGGAGGGCGTGCGCGAGGCGCCGTACGTCCGTCGGCTCCGCCTGGAGGATGTGGAAGGCGATCCGCTGGGCGCTCTTGGGACCGACGCCGGGCAGCCGCCCCAGCTCGTCGATGAGGTCCTGGACCACGCCTTCGTACAACGGACTGCCGTCCTTCCTGGGGTTCCTGTTACTACGTACGGTAGAGGGCCGACACCCGACTCAGAAAGACAGGTGACTAGAACGGCAGACCGGGGATGCCGGTGCCGCCGCCCAGTCCCTGCGCCAGCGGGCCGAGCTTTTGCTGCTGGAGGTTCTGCGCGTTCTCGTTGGCCGCCTGGACGGCCGCCACGATCAGGTCGGCCAGCGTCTCGGTGTCCTCCGGGTCGACGGCCTTGGGGTCGATCTTCAGGGAGCGCAGTTCGCCGGAGCCGGTCACGGTGGCCTTCACCAGGCCGCCGCCCGCCTGGCCGTCGACCTCCGTGTTCGCCAGTTCCTCCTGGGCCCTGGCAAGGTCCTGCTGCATCTTCTGCGCCTGCTGCAGCAGCTGCTGCATGTTCGGCTGGCCACCACCGGGGATCACGTCTTCAGCTCCTTGGCGTCGGTGCGCGCGTTCCGTGCGGAATTACTGCTCTCGGAATGAGCCTACGTGGTCCGGGAGGGCATCGCCCCGCCACTCTTTCGAGTGAGTCGATCTCGTCTCCTATACCTGATCAAGGCCCTCTTCCGGGCGGAAAAGAGGCCAAAGGTCACCCCTCGCCACCCATTGGGCGGTAGGAAGGGTCCGGCGCATCAGCATCACGCGTCACTGGGTCATGGGTCATGGGTCATGGGTCACTGGGTCACGCAGCGTGATCGGTCGCGGTCGGTCGGGATCAGTAGGGAGTGCCGGGGTGGGTCAGCCGGAGATGCAGCCCGAGGGTCCGCCTCAGGACGGGTGGGGCGAGGGTGCGGCCGGGCTGCGGCCGGGCGATCTGACCGGGCGGGCGTTCCCGCTCGGCGACTGGGGCGAGCCCGCGCAGCGCCTGGACGAGCTGTACCGCTGGGTGGAGCGCGGGGCGCTGGAGACGTCGGCCTGGTATCTCGCCGACCGCGTGTGGAAGCGGCGCGGGGCGCGGTTGCTGCGCGCCGGGGCGGCCCTGGGCGCGGTCGCCGGGGCCGCGCTGCCGCTGCTGGACCTCACCGGCGTGATCGGCGGCGTCGCGCCCTGGGGTTATCTGGCGCTGATGCTGGCGGTGGCGTGCGTGGGCGTGGACCGGTTCTTCGGGGTGACGTCCGGCTGGATAAGGGACGTGGCGACCGCGCAGGCCGTGCAGCGCCGGCTCCAGGTGCTCCAGTTCGACTGGGCCTCGGAGAGCGTGCGCGAGGTGCTGGGGCCGACCGAGGGCACGGCGAGCGAGGCCGCCGACCGGTGCCTGGGGGTGCTGCGGCGGTTCTCGGAGGACATCACGGAGCTGGTGCGCACCGAGACGGCGGACTGGATGGTGGAGTTCCGCACCGGCTCCGCGCCGCTCGGCATCCAGTCGACGGTGGCCTCGCCGGGGACGCGGCAGGACGGCACGGTCGTGCACGGCCGCTTTCCGATGCCGCCGGGTGGTGGCACCCGGCCGAACATGCCGCGGCAGCGGCCGCCTGAGCCTCGTTGAGGCGGTTGGGGGTCTGGGCGCGGGTGTGGTGCAGTTACGTCGGCTGTGAGCTCGCTCAGCCGGGGGTCAGCTCTGGCGGGTGTACGTCAGTTTTTCTCCGTTGCTGGTGTTGACGCGTTCCAGGCTGCCGTCCGGGAGCAGGGTGACCTCCGTGGCCGCGCCCGGTGAGCAGGAGGACGGCGGGCCGGTGATCACGGTCGACGGGCCGATCTGCAGCGGGCCGTCCGGGCCGGGCGCCGCGCTGAGGGAGGCCGCGAACGCGCAGTGGTAGGTGCCGCTGCCGGCCGGGCCCTCGGCGAGGAGGGTGAGGATTGTGTCGCCCACCTCGCCCTGGCGGATGGTCAGCACGCGGGTGTTGAGGCCGGTCCCGTTGTCGATGGTCGTGGCCCAGGTGCCGAGGTACCCCTGCGGGACGGCGCCGTTCTGCGTGGACGGGCTCGGGGTCGGGGTCGGGGTCGGGGACGGGGCGTCGGTGGTCGGCTGCGGGGAGGGCTGCGCGCCGGTCGCGGTCGGGGACGGGTGGGACCCCTTGCCGGAGCCGCCCCCGCTCATGAACGCGTACACCGAGCCGCCGGCGGCGAGCGCGACGATCACCGCGATCACGACGAGCAGCACGGTGGAACGACCGCTGCGGCGCGGGGGGTCCTGCGGTCCGAAGGGCGGGGGCCCGTACGGCGGCGTGCCCCCGAGCCCGCCGCCCGGCCCCGCGTACCCCGGCCCTGCCCAGCCACCGGGCTGCCCCGGGTGGCCGTAGGCCCCGGGTGCGGGAGAGGACTGGGGGTGCGGGTGACCGTAGGGGGCGGGGGCCACCGGGGTCTGCGGGTATCCGGGACTCCCGTGGTACGGCCCTTGCGGCGCAGCCGCCTGCGCGTGCTGGACGCCGGGCTGCTGGGGGACGCCGTACGACGCGGGCGGGTGGCCCGGCTGGGGCGGGGTGTGCGGGGTGGGTGTCGGCCCGGCCGGCTGGGGGTGGCCGTGCGGGGGCGTCTGCGCGGGGGCGGTCGTGCCCGGTGCCGCGCCGGTACCGCGCGCCGCGCCGCCGCCCGCTCCGGCGGCCATCGTCGGCAGATGCCCCGGCTGCCCCGGCGGAGGCGGGCCGGCTGCCCCGTCCCGGGGGCCGGGCACACCGGGCGCCACGGCCGCGCCGGCGGCGGAACCGTGCTCGGGAGCGGCGCCGGGCGCGGCGGCCGGCCGTTCCGCCACGATGCGCGGAGCGCCGGCCGGGGCGACCGGGGCGGGCGAGACGGCACCCGGGGCACCGCTGGCAGCGTCCGGTGCCGTGGCCGGCGGCCCGCCTGCCACGGCAGCCTCGGCACCGCCGCCCGCAACCGCCTTCGCGGCGTCGGGTGCGGCACCGTCGGCCGCCCTCGGGTCACCCCCGGCCTCCGGCGCGTCCGGAGCCGGACCCGCTGTGGCCGGACCGGCTCCCTCCGGGTTCTCCGTGTCCAGCAACCGCACCGCGTGGCGCCCCAGTTGGGCGACCAGGGTGCCGGGGAGCCACGGGTCGCGGGAGCGGCCGTCGGTGACGGTGTCCTCCGCGCCGGTGTGCTCCAGGACGCGGTCCAGGGTGGGGCGGGCTGCGGGGTCCTTGCGCAGGCACTCGCGGACCAGGTCGGCGATGCCCTCCGGCACGCCCTCCAGGTCGGGTTCCTCCTGGGCGATGCGGTACATCAGCGCGTGCACCCCGCTCGTGGCGGAGCCGAAGGGGAGGGTGCCGGTGGCCGCGTAGGCCAGCACCGAGCCCAGGCAGAAGACGTCGCAGGCCGGTGTGATGCGGTCGCCGCGCACCTGCTCGGGCGCCATGAAGCCGGGTGAGCCGACCAGTGAACCGGTGCGGGTGAGCCCCTCCCGGGCCGGCGTCTCCAGGGCCCGCGCGATGCCGAAGTCGATGACGCGGGGGCCGTCGATCGTCACGAGCACGTTGGAGGGCTTCAGGTCGCGGTGGACGATGCCCGCCGCGTGGATGTCCGTGAGGGCGTGCGCGAGGCCCGCCGCCAGGATGCGCACCGAGCGCTCCGGCAGGGCCCCGTGGTCGTGGCCGACGACCCGCTCGAGGCTCGGCCCGGCGACGTACCCGGTGGCCACCCACGGCACGGCGGCCTCGGTGTCGGCGTCGAGCACGGGCGCCGTCCAGTACCCGCCGACGCGCTGCGCGGCCTGCACCTCCTGCCGGAAGCGCGCGCGGAACTCCTCCTGCGCGGCCAGTTCCTCGCGCACCAGTTTCACGGCCACCGTGCGCCCCCGGTCGGAGCGGGCCAGATACACCTGCCCCATGCCGCCGGCACCGAGCCGCGCCAGCAGCCGGTAGACGCCGATGCGCTGCGGATCCCCCGGCCCCAGTTTCTCCATGCCCTGCCCCTCCCCCTGTGCAACGGACCCACGATAGTTGCGGGGTCGGCGCAGGCGGACGGGCCGGTGTCTACGGTTCCGTAACAGCCGGGTCCAGCTTGTCCAGGACCACGTCCAGCCGCTCCAGCAGTTCGACGGCGGATGTCAGCTCCGCCTCCCCGAAGGCGTCGGCCAGCCGGTCGGCGAAAGCGGCGTGCCGGGGACCGATACGGGCGACGGCCGCGCGCCCGGCCTCGGTGGGCGCGAGCAGTTTGGCGCGGCGGTGGGCCGGGTTCGGCCGGTACTCGGCCAGCCCCCGCTCCACCAGCAGGTCGGCGATCCGCTGCACGCTCTGCCGGGTGATGCCCATCGCGCGGGCGATCCCGGCGACCGGCAGCGGCTCGGCCAGTACGGCTCCCAGGACCTGCCACCGGGCGGCGGTCAGCCCGGCCGGCCGGGCCAGCTCCTCGGCCACGGCGAGGAACTGCCCGTTGAGCCGGAAGACACCGAGCGCGGTGCGGCTGAGCAGTTCCTGACGGGCTCGGCTCACCGGGTGCCGGCCTGCTGCAGCTCGGCGTACGCCGTCGCGTCGGAGTCGTGGAAGAGGCGGTACCAGGCGTCGGTCACGCGCTCGTCGTAGGCGCCGAGCAGCCGGAAGATCTCCCGCGCGAAGGCGACCGGCTCGGTGGGCCCGGCGCTGATCAGCAGGCCGTCGGTGACGGCGTCCGTCTCGACGTACCGGTCGCCGCCGGCGTATCCGGTGGCCGCCAGGTACTGCGGCGCCCCGCTGGTGTGGGCGTGGTCGTCGAAGAGGCCCTCGCGGGCGAGCCCGCGGGTCGCGCCGCAGATCGCGGCGACCGGGACACCGGCGTCCAGGAAGGCGCGGGCGGTGCGGGCGAAGGGGGCGAGGGGGTCGCCGTCGGCGTTCCAGTCGTTGGCGCCGGGCAGGATCAGCAGGGAGCTGTCCTCGGGGCGTACCTCGTCCAGGGCGAGGTCGGGCTGGATGCGCAGGCCGCCGATGCTGGTCACGGGCTCACGGGTGGGGCCGACGGTGCGGACGGGGAAGCCGGCGAGCGCGAGGTGCGCGGTGGCGTGGCCGGTCTCCCAGTCGGCGAGGGTGTCGTAGACGGCGAGGTGCACAGGCTTGCGGTCGGTGCTGCTCATGGCTGCCTCCAGCGAATCCATCTATGACAGCAGGCTGTCACTACGACAGATTGCTGTCAATGGCGCCCGGAGAGACGGAACCCGCATCGACAACCTGTCGCACAAAGGCCCTGTCCACAGACAGGACGCCGATACCGCTTCCGCATCGCGGACATTTACGCTCGCCGGCATGACCCCTCATCTGCCCGACCCCCAGACCGGCGCCGCGGTGAAGGCCGCGGACCGCGCGCACGTGTTCCACTCCTGGTCCGCGCAGGACCTGATCGACCCGCTCGCCGTCGCCGGCGCGGAGGGGTCGTACTTCTGGGACTACGACGGCAAGCGCTACCTCGACTTCACCAGCGGGCTCGTCTACACGAACATCGGCTACCAGCACCCGAAGGTCGTCGCCGCGATCCAGGAGCAGGCGGCGACGATGACGACGTTCGCGCCGGCCTTCGCGATCGAGGCGCGTTCGGAGGCGGCCCGGCTGATCGCCGAGCACACCCCGGGCGACCTGGACAAGATCTTCTTCACCAACGCCGGCGCCGACGCCGTCGAGCACGCGATCCGCATGGCCCGGCTGCACACCGGCCGTCCGAAGGTGCTCTCGGCGTACCGCTCGTACCACGGCGGCACCCAGCAGGCGATCAACGCCACCGGCGACCCGCGCCGCTGGGCCAGCGACACCGGCACCAGCGGTGTCGTCCGCTTCTGGGCGCCCTTCCTCTACCGCTCCCGCTTCTACGCCGAGACGGAGGAGCAGGAGTGCGCGCGGGCGCTGGAGCACCTGGAGACGACCATCGCCTTCGAGGGGCCGGCCACGATCGCCGCGATCATCCTGGAGACGGTGCCCGGCACCGCCGGGATCATGGTCCCGCCGCCCGGCTATCTCGCCGGGGTGCGCGAGATCTGCGACAAGTACGGGATCGTGTTCATCCTGGACGAGGTGATGGCCGGGTTCGGCCGCACCGGTGAGTGGTTCGCGGCCGACCTGTTCGGCGTCGTACCGGACCTGATGACCTTCGCCAAGGGCGTGAACAGCGGATACGTCCCGCTGGGCGGTGTGGCGATCTCCGGGGCGATCGCCGAGACCTTCTCCAAGCGGCCCTACCCGGGCGGGCTCACCTACTCCGGGCACCCGCTGGCCTGCGCCGCGGCCGTGGCGACGATCAACGTGATGGCCGAGGAGGGCGTCGTCGAGCACGCCCGCCGGCTCGGCGAGACGGTGCTCGCCCCCGCCCTCGCCGACCTGGCCGAGCGGCACCCGAGCGTCGGCGAGGTCCGCGGCACCGGCATGTTCTGGGCGCTGGAGCTGGTGAAGAACCGGCAGACGCGCGAGCCGCTGGTGCCGTACAACGCGGCCGGTGAGGCGAACGCGCCGATGGCGGCCTTCGCGGCGGCGGCCAAGGCGCACGGCGTGTGGCCGTTCGTGAACATGAACCGCACCCATGTCGTCCCGCCGTGCAACGTGAGCGAGGCCGAGCTCAAGGAGGGTCTCGCGGCGCTGGACACGGCCCTGTCGGTCGCCGACGAGTACACGGCGTAGCTCCCGCGGGGGGCGCCCCCGGTGGGCCGAACGCGTAAGGTGGCGTGCTCGTAGACACCCTGCGAGCCCGCCACCTACGCGCGTTCCGGAAGGAGCTCCCACGACCATGCCCGGCAGTACCGGCACCGGCGCCGTGACCCGCAGCACCCTGCGGCAGCAGATCGCCGACGCACTGCGCGACGAAGTGCTGGCCGGCCGGCTCCAGCCCGGGCAGGAGTTCACGGTCAAGGAGATCGCCGAGCAGTACGGCGTCTCCGCGACGCCGGTGCGCGAGGCGCTCGTCGACCTCGCCGCGCAGGGCCTGCTGGAGGCCGACCAGCACCGCGGCTTCCGTGTGCACGAGTACTCCGTCGAGGACTACCGGGGCATCATCGAGGCCCGCAGCCTGGTCGTGGAGGGGATGTTCACGGCCCTCGACGACGGCCACAAGGGCTACCGGAACCTGCACGAACCGCAGGTGGCGGCCGCGGCCGCCGGGGTGCGGCGGCGCGCGGAGGAGGCACAGCGGGCGGCGCGGGCGGGCGACCTGACCGTGCTGATCGGCTACGACCTGAGGTTCTGGCGGGAGCTGAGCACCTTGTTCGGCAACCCCTACCTCGCCGACTTCCTGCACCGGCTGCGCGTGCAGTCCTGGGTGTGCGCGGTGCAGCATCTGCGGCTGCTCACCGACCTGCGCGGCCACCTGTGGGCCCGCCACACCGAGCTGGTCGACGCCCTGTCCCGGCGCGACACCGCCACCGCCCGCTCGATCGTCACGTCGTACAACGCGCACTCCCTCGCGCTGATCGAACAGCTCGCGGCTCACAGGGGTGAGGCGCCGGGCGCGGGGGAAAACGACGCCTGACGGGGACACACCCGCGCCTTACGGGGGCGGGTGACAGCGAATACGCTGCCCTGACCAAGGCGTGCGCTGTTGCTGTGTGAGGAGCTCCTTTTGGCCTGTGACCTGTGGCTGGTACCGCTCGTCGACGTGTTGTGCCACGCGCCCGACAACCCGTTCGCCGAGGAACTCGCCCAGTACAACGCGGCGCTCGCCGAAGCCGGCCTGCCGCCGGTGCCGGTGTACCAGTACATGCCGGGACTGTCCGGCGACGTCGGCCCGGTCGCCGGGTTCGACTACGACGCGCTGCACTTCCTGCGCCGCGCGCACCTGCTCCAGCTGTGCGGGCTGCCGGTGACGCCGGTGGACGAACTGGGCGGGGACTACGAGCAGCTGCTGGAGATGTTCGAGACGACGGCCCAGCAGTCCCACCTGGTCTGGCACTACGACCACGCCGGCGCGTACGTTCCGCTGGACTTCCCGCACCCGCTGGCCAATGACGAACTCCTTGCCGGCGGCGGCCCGTTGGGATCTTCACAAGGACTGCTGCGGGAGCTGGAGCAGGTCGCCCCGGCGCTCGGCATCGACCCGGCCAACCCGCCGGCAGCGCCGCAGCCGCCCCAGGAGCCGACGGAGTTGGAGCAGCCGGCCGAGCCGGCGCCCTACGACCCGAGCCCTTTCGCCCGCGAACGGCACGTGTGGCTGGGGCTGCACGCGGCGGCGACGCGAAGTCTGGCGCAGGGCTCGATGATCGTGTTCAGCTGAGGTCAGCGGCCCAGCTGGGAGAGACCCTTCTGCACGTCGTCGGGGTTCATCACCGGGGTGTAGGAGACCTGGGCGCCCAGGTTCTGGAAGAACGGCTCACTGATCACCGGCATTTGGGAGCTGTCCTGCATGTCGAAGACGAAGTAGGCACAGCGGTGGCCGTTGTCGGCGGTGAAGTAGGCGGCTTCGGGCTTGATCTGTTCCATCGCCTCCTGCATCAGCTTCCCCAGGGTGCCGTTGCGGACGGCGTCGTTCGCCTTGTCCGTGTCCATCTCAGCTCTGAGCAGTACGCGCATCGCACTCACCTTCTTCGGTCGAGACGCGCGAAGTGCAAGCTCAGGATATGCCCATATATGGCTTTTCTTCTTGGTGGTTCAGGCGGCACGGTCATGCGATCAGGCGGATCTCGGGGGGCCACAGGATCGCGTCGGCGAGCAGGAGCGCCGGGCCCAGGTGGACCGGGCACACGTGCAGGGGAGCCCGCCGGTGCCGGATCACCTCGAAGCGGGCTCGTTCACCGCACTCCGTGCCCTGGACCTCACCGCCGTACGGGCCCTGGCACGGCGCCTCACGCATGCCCCGATTCGACCACGAAACGGGCGCCCCCGCTTGGCGGAGGCGCCCGCACGTGTCAGAGGATCGGACGAGGACTACAGGAACGAGTTGATCTCGATCGTCTCGTCCCGGCCCGGGCCCACACCGATCGCGGAGATCGGCGCGCTGGACATCTCCTCGAGCGCCTTCACATAGGCCTGCGCGTTCTTCGGCAGGTCGGAGAAGGATTTCGCCTTGCTGATGTCCTCGCTCCAGCCCGGCAGCATCTCGTAGACCGGCTTCGCGTGGTGGAAGTCGGTCTGCGAGTACGGCAGCTCCTCGACGCGCTTGCCGTCGATCTCGTACGCCACGCAGACCGGGATCTGCTCCCAGCCGGTGAGCACGTCGAGCTTGGTGAGGAAGAAGTCGGTCAGGCCGTTCACGCGGGTCGCGTAGCGGGCGATCACCGCGTCGAACCAGCCGCAGCGGCGGTCACGGCCGGTGGTGACACCCCGCTCGCCACCGATGCGGCGCAGCGCGTCGCCGTCCTCGTCGAACAGCTCGGTCGGGAACGGACCGGCGCCGACCCGGGTCGTGTACGCCTTGAGGATGCCGATGACCCGGCCGATCTTCGTCGGGCCGACACCCGCACCGGTGCAGGCGCCACCGGCGGTCGGGTTGCTGGAGGTGACGAAGGGGTACGTGCCGTGGTCGATGTCCAGCAGCGTGCCCTGGCCGCCCTCGAAGAGCACGACCTTGTCGTCCTCCAGGGCCTGGTTCAGGATCAGCACCGTGTCGGCGACGTACGGCTTGATCTTCTCGGCGTAGCCCAGCAGCTCCTCGACCACCTGGTCGGCGGTGATGGCGCGCCGGTTGTAGAGCTTGGTGAGGATCTGGTTCTTGACGTCGAGGGCCGCCTCGACCTTCTGCTGAAGGATCGACTCGTCGTAGAGATCCTGCACCCGGATGCCGACGCGGTTGATCTTGTCCGCGTAGGTCGGCCCGATGCCGCGCCCGGTCGTGCCGATCTTGCGCTTTCCGAGGAAGCGCTCGGTCACCTTGTCGACGGTGACGTTGTACGGCGTGATGACGTGCGCGTTGCCGCTGATCAGGAGCTTCGACGTGTCGACGCCGCGCTCGTTCAGACCGCTCAGCTCGGAGAGCAGGACCGACGGGTCGACGACGACACCGTTTCCGATGACGGGCGTACAACCGGGGGAGAGGATTCCGGAAGGGAGGAGGTGCAGTGCGTACTTCTGGTCGCCGACGACGACTGTGTGGCCGGCGTTGTTGCCGCCCTGATAGCGCACTACATAATCCACCGATCCACCGAGCAGGTCGGTGGCCTTTCCCTTGCCCTCGTCACCCCACTGAGCACCGAGCAGCACAAGTGCGGGCACGCGCGTACACCCCTTCCGGGCGGGGCATGTCCAAGGTCAGGGGCGTACGCGGAAGGGTTCCGCCGCGTGCACCACGGCCGTCGTTGGCCGCTACCGTCGGACCGGATGCCCCGGAATAGACGAAGCCCCTGGCGCAATAGCGCAAGGGGCTCTTGCACAAAGATGCTACCCGAGGAAGCGAGGCAGGACCGAGGTGGCGACCTTCGCGATGTCCGACCAGCTGTTGGTGATCATCGATCCGGTCGCCCGGCGGACGGACCCAGAGTCCGTCCGGATCGCGAAAGACGTGCTCAGCGCGGGTGCGGCGACGAAAGTGTGCCTGCCGGAGGGCCCGGAGGAATTCGCCCGGATGCTGCTCCGTCGGGGATCCCGCAGGCCGGTCGTGATCGGTGACGACCGCACCCTGGCGTGGGCGGTGACCCTGCTGCACCGCCGCCGGGAGCTGGCCGGCTGCGCGCTGTCGGTGGTCCCGGTCGGGGGCCGGCTGTCCGTGATGGGGGCGCTCGGCGTGCCGACGGGTGCCGTGGCGGCGGCGCGGGCCGTCCTCGACGGGGCCGAGCGGCGCCTGGACCTGCTGGTCGACGACAGCGACGGGGTGGTGCTGGGCGAGCTGCGGATTCCGCCGCTGCG
Organism: Streptomyces sp. NPDC049915; assembly: GCF_040656475.1. Classification (NCBI taxonomy): domain Bacteria; kingdom Bacillati; phylum Actinomycetota; class Actinomycetes; order Kitasatosporales; family Streptomycetaceae; genus Streptomyces; species Streptomyces sp. NPDC049915. The sequence continues at coordinate 15,827 of NZ_JBFAMH010000014.1, read as the reverse complement.
GGAGGCCCCGCCGGGGGCGGAGGGCGCGGAGGCGGTACGGCCGTGGCTGCGTACCTGCCGGTCCCTCGTGCACGCGCTGGTGCCCGCCCGCCCGGCCCGCGCGGCGGCGGACGCCGACGGTCCGGCCCGGCTGCGGGTGGAGGTCGACGGGGAACTGCTGGTCGGCACGGAGCAGCCGGTGTCGGGCGTGTCGGTGCTGCCGGGAGCCGCGGGGGTCGCGGAAGTCGAGGTGCGGCCGGTGTCGGTCGGCGCGGCGGCCACCCCGCTGCGGGCGACGGGCCGCCGCGTGACGGTCACGGGCGCGGATTTCCGCTACCGCGCGGACGCGGCGGTCTCGGGCCCGGTACGACGACGGACGTGGACGGTGGCGCAGGGGGCGTGGGCACTCACGGTGCCGGCGGCGGAGTGAGGCGAGGGGGCGACGCCACGCCGGCTCGGGCGCCGGTCACCCCGCCGTGCCGCCCGGTACGCCCGCCGGCGTTCCATCATCCCGGCGACGTCCTGGTGCTGATGGCCCCCCGGGCGGTTGTGAACCTCTCCCCCTTCGGCCACCTGCCGAAGCTGCCGGGCGGGGAGATGGCGTGGGGGCCGGTGCGGGTACTGGTGGGGCTGGCGGCGGTGCTGGTCGCCGTGGGGCTGGTGGGGGTGCGGAGGCGGGACCTGACCGCGTGACGCAGGTCAGTCCGTGTACTGGGTGAGGTCTTCGGTGTCCAGCTCGATGCCGACCGGATCGGGCAGGACGACCTTCTCACCCAGCTTCGCGGTGCGGACGATCCGGTAACCGACCTGCGGATCCGGATCGCTGTGGACGACCAACGAAAGGTGATCGCGGTCGATGAGCAGGTAGACGGGGATTCCGGCCTCGGCGTAGGCCTTGGGCTTTTCCACACGGTCCCGCTGATGAGTGTCCGCGTCGTACGAGGTGATCTCCACGGTCATCAGTACGCCGTCAGGATCGGCCCAGTCACCCTGCCCGTTGAAATACCCGACTGGTGCGAGCACGGCGTCGGGCCGGGCCCGGCCCTTGCGGTAGGCCTCTGTCTTGAGTCCTTGGCCCGTTACGTTGAGGGTCAGGTCGGGGCGAGCTTGCTTGCACCGAAAGACCAGCCACATCGCGATCTCTCCGTGACTGCCGTTCGTCACCTTTTTGACCCCGATCCGTCCGTCGATGAACTCGAACCTGACGGTCTCGTCCTCACGCTCGGCGAACTCGGCGATCCGCTCGAACGTGTCCACCGACAACTGGGACGAAGCGCGCTCTGCCATAACCGTCATGGTGCCTCCCTTCGCAGGCGAGCACCAGCGTGACGAACCCGCGTCGGCGGCCGCCGGGGATCGATCGGTGATCATCCGAACGAGTGATCATCCCACCTCCACCCGCAGCCCCGCCAAGCCCCTGATCACGAAGTTCGGCTTGCGTGCGGGCTCGGCGGCAAGGGCGAGAGTGGGGGCCTTGGTCAGCAGCGCGCTCATCGAGGCGGCCAGTTCGATACGGGCCAGGGGGGCGCCGATGCAGTAATGGATGCCGGCGCTGAAGGAGATGTGCGGGTTGTCGCGGCGGGTGAGGTCCAGGCGGCCGGGGTCGGCGAAGACGGCCGGGTCGTGGTTGGCGGAGCCGAAGAGCATGGCGATCTCCGCGCCCCTGGGGATCGTCGTGCCGTCGATCTCGATCTCGTCCAGCACCCAGCGTTCGAAGAGCTGCAGCGGGGTGTCGTAGCGCATCAGCTCCTCGATCGCGGTGGGAACCAGGGAGGGGTCGGCGCGCAGGGCGGCCAGCTGGTCCGGGTGGCGGAACAGGGCGTACCAGCCGTTGACCGTGGCGTTGACGGTGGCCTCGTGACCGGCGTTGAGGAGGAGGACGGCAGTGGAGATCATCTCCTGCTCGGTGAGCCGGTCGCCCTCGTCGTGCGCGGCGATGAGCCCGGAGATCAGGTCCTCGCCGGGTTGCGCGCGGCGCTCCGCGATCAGCGTGCGCAGGTAGTCGGAGAACTCCACCGACGCCCGCACGGCCCTGGCCGCCGTCTCCGCGGACGGGTTCAGCTCGTACATCCCGCAGATCGCCGCCGACCAGGGGCGCAGCAGATGCCGGTCGCTGTGCGGGATGCCCAGCATCTCGGCGATCACGGCGACGGGCAGCGGCTCGGCGACATCGGTGAGCAGGTCCCCGCCGCCCGCGTCGACGAGCCGCTGGACGAGGTCGCCCGCCAGCGCGTGCACATACGGCCTCAGCTGCTCGACCGTGCGCGGGGTGAACGCCTTGGACACCAGACGCCGGATGCGGGTGTGGTCCGGCGGTTCGAGGTCGAGCATGCCGTGGTCGTTGAGCGTGTGGAACGGCTCGTGCTCCGGCGGGGGCGGGGTGCGCCCGAACTCCTCGTGCGAGAACCGGTGCAGATACGTCCGCCCCAGCCGGCGCTCCCGCAGCAGCGCGGAGACGTCCGCGTGGTGCGGGACCAGCCACTGGTTCGTCGGCTCGTAGTAGAGCACCCGGCCGCGTTCGCGCAGTTCGGCGTAGGCGGGGTAGGGGTTGTCGACGAAGTGCGGGTTCCAGGGGTCGAAGGCGAGGTCGGTGACCGCTGACATGCACGGACGCTAACGCGGGAGCCCGCCGTCTGGCCAGGGGTGCGGGACGTCGCCGCCCCCCGACGCGGCCGCCGGTTCGGTCCTTGCTCAGTTCTTGCTCAAAGCCGTTGTCTTCAGCGGCTGTTGTTCTACATGATCGCCTCTGTCGCGGTTGCCCCGCTCCGGTCGCCCGACCAGCGGCCGAGGAGAGGGGGCGGACCGCGTCGTGTCTGTCTGACCAACAGGCACCACTTGCACAATTGCACAAGAGGGGAACACCGACGTGACATCGTCGACTGCCATACGCGCCGCCGCGATCGTGGCCACCGCAGCGATGGCTCTGGGGGTTACGGCTCCGCTGGCCGAGGCCACGGAAGCGCAGAGCGTGGCCCGCACCACCGTCACCGACACCGGCGAGCCGACGTTCACCGCGGCCGAGGTGCGGGATCTCATTGAGCGGATGAAGGCCGACGGGGGCTCCGACACCGCCGAGATCGCCCAGTTCGAGGCCTACGCCGACCGGCTGGAGGGCAAGGCCCCCGGCAAGCCGATGCCGGGGTTCGGCTGGAGCACCATCGTCCGCAAGCTCGTCGTGGCCGGTTTCCGGCACGGCGGGGTGTGGCTGGGCAAGGTGCTCAAGCGGGTCTCGCCGAAGGCGGCCAAGTACGTCGCCAAGAACGGCAACAAGATCGCCGACGCGATCGACGCCGTGGAGAACTGGGGCGAGCACGCGCTGGCACTGGCGCTGATGAAGGCCGGGATACCGCACGACATCGCCAGTGACCTCGCCAAGGCGATCATCATCATCGCCGCGTAAGCGAGGGCAGCCGGATGGATGACGAACCGTCGACGCCTGGTGAGAAGCGGCTCGCCCGCCTGGTCATGGGGGGACTCGTACTGTTCGTGGCCGGGCTGGTCGGGCTGGTGTTCCTGCTCGTCCTGCTCGTCACGGCCGCGGTCTTCCCCGACGCGGTGGAGTTCGACGGGGTCCTGCCCGTCTTGTGGGCGCTGCTGCTGATGGGCCCGTGCGCGGCCGTCGCCATGGCCATCACGGTGCCGGCGCGTGCGCTCGTGCGCGCCTCGCTGCACCCGTCACCGTCCGTGGCCCGCGTCTGCGACGCCGCCTTCGGCTGGCTGTCGGCGTTCCTCGTCGGCGTGATGCTGCTGGAGTGGACACCGGGAGTTCGTGCCCACTCCCTGCTGCCGGCCGTCGCCGTCGCCACCGTGGGCCTGCTGCTGGAACCGCTCACCGACCGCCTCGGCGACGGCAAGAGCAAGAACGGCGAGGCGGTTGGGGACGGCGAGGACGACGGGGAGGCCCGCTGACCCTGGCAGCCGGGCGGGTGCGCTTGCCCGGCGTCGGTCGCCCCCCGGTGGGCCGGCAGCACCGCCGCCGGCCCACCGCCGCCGGGCCGCCGGCGCCGCGCACCGGGCCGTCAGCCGGGGGTCACCAGGCGGGTCTCGTAGGCGAACACCGCCGCCTGGGTGCGGTCGCGCAGACCCAGCTTCACCAGGATGCGGCTGACATGGGTCTTGATCGTCGACTCGGCGACCACGAGCCGTTCGGCGATCTCCGCGTTGGACAGGCCCTGGGCAATCAGGACCAGCACCTCCGTCTCCCGTTCGGTCAGCTCCCCGTACGCCTGCGCCGCCGACGGCAGCCGCGGAGCGTCGGAGAGCCGCGAGAACTCGGTGATCAGACGCCGGGTCACCGACGGCGCGAGCAGCGCCTCACCGGCCGCCACCACCCTGACCCCGTCGGCGAGTTGGCGGGCCGAGGCGTCCTTCAGCAGGAAGCCGGAGGCGCCCGCGCGCAACGCCTGGTACACGTACTCGTCCAGATCGAACGTCGTCAGCACCAGAACCTTCGCCGACGCGTCCGCCGCGACGATCTCCCGGGTCGCCTCGATGCCGTTCAGCTCGGGCATCCGGATGTCCATCAGCACCACGTCCGGGGCGAGTTCGCGTACCCGGTCCACCGCCTCGCGGCCGTTGACCGCCTCCCCGACGACCTCGATGTCCGGCATCGCGTTCAGCAGGACCGAGAAACCCTCCCGGACCATCATCTGATCGTCCGCGATCAGTACCCGGATCGTCATGGGGTGCCCTCCGCCGCCGCGGTCACCGGCAGGAACACCGCCACCTCGTAGCCGCCGTCGGCCATGGGGCCCGCCGTCATCTCCCCGTTCAGCATGGTCACCCGCTCCCGCATGCCGGTGATCCCGTGCCCGGCGCCGGGTGACTTCCTGACCGGCGCGGGGCCGGGCGGCGGGCCGTTGACTATGCGCAGGCCCAGCCCGCCGAGGACGTACCCGATCTCCACCCGTGCGCTCGCGCCCGGCGCGTGCCGCAGGGTGTTGCTCAGCGCCTCCTGCACGATCCGGTACGCCGACAGCTCCACGCCCTGCGGCAGCTCGCGCACCGCGCCCGTCACCCCCTTGTCCACGTCCAGGCCGGCCTGGCGCACATTGGCCAGCAGGGCGTCCAGGTCGGCCAGCGTGGGCTGCGGCGCCTCCGGGGCCTCGTAGTCCTCCGCCCGTACGACGCCCAGTACGCGGCGCAGCTCGGTCAGGGCCGCCACCGCGTTCTCCCGGATCGTGGCGAAGGCTCTCTCCAGCTCCTCCGGCGGGTTCTGCACCCGGTAGGGCGCGGCCTCCGCCTGGATGGCGACGACCGACATGTGGTGGGCGACCACGTCGTGCAGCTCGCGCGCGATGGTGGTGCGCTCCTCCAGCAGGGTGCGCCGCGAACGCTCGTGCGCGGTGACCGTCTGCTGGGCGGTGACCTCCTGCTCGGCGTCCCGGCGGATGTGCCAGACGGTGACGGCGAGCAGCAGCACCGCCGACAGGAACAGCATGGGCATCGTGGTCGTGCCTTCGAAGGGATGCGCGAGCAGCTCGGCCATCCCCCCGTACACCAACGTCAGCAGCCACATCCAGGCGGCGGTGCGCGGGCGGGTGCGGATCGCCACGACCGTCATGACGCACAGGTGCGCGACGAAGCTGCCCGGCTGGAACGGCCACAGGTCCCACAGCGGGTCCACCACGCACAGGACGGGTGCCGAGACCAGCGACAGCCAGAACGCGGCGACCGGCCTGAGCAGCGTCAGCAGCACGGCGGCCGCCGGCAGGAAGCTCATCAGCAGATACGGCGGCCAGCCCGGTGAGGGCGTGGCGCCGATCATCCAGACCAGCAGCGCCAGCCCACCCACGACCGTGTGCGGCGCCCACACGACGAACCGCCGCAGCCGCACCGGCACGGCACGCAGAAGGGGACCGTCCGTGGACCTGCGGGGCAGCGGGCGGTAGGCGAAGGCGTCGTGCAGCAGGTCCTGCCGCAGGCCGCGCAGCGCCTGCACGGCCGCCCGGACCTCGGGGCTGCGCGGCTTGTACGCGGCGTACCCGCCGTCCGCGCCCTGCGGCGGTGTGGTGTGCGTGGGGGTCGTCTCGGTCACGCTCCACACGGTAGGCCGGGCCGGGTGTCCCGGTCGTCACCAGTGAGAGGGGTCCTGCGGGGTCCGTCTCAAGTACTACGGGTACCGACCGGGCCGGGCCGTGTCAGTAGCCGGACGGCCGCACCAGGCCCGACTCGTAGGCGAACACCGCCGCCTGCGTGCGGTCCCGCAGGCCCAGTTTCACCAGGATGCGGCCCACGTGGGTCTTCACGGTCTGCTCCGCGACGACGAGGCGCTGGGCGATCTCCGCGTTGGACAAACCCTGCGCGATCAGCGCCAGCACCTCCGTCTCGCGCTCGGTGAGGTCGGCGATCCGTTCCTTCAGCGGGGCGCGGGGCACCTCGTTGAGGCGGGTGAACTCGGTGATCAGCCGCCGGGTGATGCCCGGCGCGAGCAGCGCGTCCCCGGCCGCCACCACCCGCACCGCCTCCGCGAGCTGGTCCGCGGAGGCGTCCTTCAGCAAAAACCCGGCCGCGCCGGAACGCAGCGCGTCGTACACGTACTCGTCGAGGTCGAAGGTGGTCAGCACCAGCACCTTGACCTCGGGGGTGGCGGCCTTGATGCGGCGGGTGGCCTCGATGCCGTCCATCTCGGGCATGCGGATGTCCATCAGGACGACGTCCGGGGCCAGTTCCGCCACTTTCGCCACCGCGTCCCGACCGTCGACGGCCTGCCCGATCACCTCGATGTCGGGCTGGGTGTCGAGCAGCACGGTGAAGCCCTGGCGGACCATCTGCTGGTCGTCGGCGATCAGTACGCGGATGGGGCCGCTCGTCATGCGAGGTCGTCTCCTGTCGGGAAGATGAGTTCCACGTCGTATCTGGGGGGCGGCGCCGGCCGGTCGGCGAACGGGCGGCCGTCCCGGGGCAGGAACGCCGAGACGGCGAAACCGCCGTGCAGGGTCGGGTGGGCGATGACATGACCGCCGAGCATCGTGGCGCGCTCCCGCATGCCGAGCAGCCCGTGCCCGCTGCCCGAGGATTCCGTGGCGGGCCGCGTCGGGCGGGAGTTGGTCACCCCGAGGTAGAGACCGTCGGGGAAGTGGACGACCTCGACGCGCACGGCGGCACCCGGCGCGTGCTTCAGGACGTTGCTGAGCGCCTCCTGCACTATGCGGAACGCGGACAGCTCCACCCCCGGCGGATACGGCACCGCGTCGCCCCGGATGTCGGTGCGGATCTCCAGGCCGGCGGCACGGGTGTTGTCGATGAGGCTGCCGAGCCGGTCCAGGGTGGGCTGCGGGGCGTCGGGCGCGGTGCCGGGACCGGCGGTGTCGCGGCCCTGTCCGAGGGTGCCGAGGTCCTCGGGCAGCTCCGAGCGCAGCACGCCCAGCACCCGGCGCAGCTCGGTCAGCGCCTCCAGCGCGTTCTGCCGGATCCCGGCGAGGTTCTCCCTCAGCTCCTGCGGCGGGTCCTTGACCAGGTGCGGTGCGACCTGGGCCTGGATGGAGATCACCGACATGTGGTGGGCCACCACGTCGTGCAGTTCCCGGGCGATCCGGTTGCGTTCCTCCAGCAGGGCGCGCCGGGCCCGCTCCTCGGCGGTCAGCGTGGTCTGCTGCTCCAGCTGGGCGCGGGCCTCGCGGCGACCGCGCAAGGCGATGCCGAGCACCACGACGACCGTGGACAGGATGACCGCGAGCGGTCCGGTGGGCGTGTAGCGGGTCGCGCCCCACACTCCCTGCGCGACATAGGTGAACAGCGCGGTCACGGCCAGCGCCTCGACCGACACCCGGGTGCGCATCCGCAGGGCGAGCAGCAGCAGCACGGCCATGTGTCCGATGATCCCGGCCGACGACCAGGGCCAGGTGAAGTCGTGAGCGCCGCCGGCCATCAGCCGGCGCCGCACCTCCACGGCGCCCACCAGCGTGCCGGCCATGGACAGCCACCACGCCGGCACCGGCCGCCACAGCGCGAACACCACCGCACCGCCCTGCGCGAGCCCGATCAGGAAGGCGAGCTGCCCGCCGACGCCGCCGTTGCTCACCAGCTGCGCCACCGCGCCGAACGTCACCCCGAACGCGACGAGACACAGCAGGCCGTGCGGGAACCAGCGCAGCCACACGAACGGCGGCAGGGGGTCCGCACGCATCGTCCACAGGTCGTCGCGCAGCACCCGGAGCCAGCGCAGCACCACCCGGCCCACCCCCGATTCCGTCACGCCGCTCAGCCTAGACATGGCGCGCCTCCCCCGAGGTCCGGCGATCCTCCGGGCGGTGCGAACGCACCACCCGGGACCGGCCCCGCGAACCGCCCTGCTCGTGCCACCGGAAGGCGGTCCAGCACACGCCCAGCACCACCGCGAACACCGGTAGCCACAACAGCCGGACCGCCACCCACCCGAGGCCGCCGGGTGCCGTGTGCAGACCGGGCAGCCGACCGACGAGCAGCGCGCCGGCCGTGGTGGCCATCAGAGCCGTCTGATGCCACAGGAAGATCGTCATCGCGGACAGGTTCACCAGCGCCACCGCCGCCCAGGCCACCGGCCGGCGCAGGGCCCGGCGCAACCGGTCGCGCACCGACAGCGCCAGCCCGCACTGGGCCAGCCCGAACGTGACGGCGGCCAGGGTGGGCGGGTCGAGGTTGGACACCGCCGCGCCCGGCACCCCGACCATGGACGCCGGATAGCCCGCCCATGCCACCAGCGCCACGGTCGCCACGGCACCCCCGCCCAGCAGCAGCCACCCGGCCCGCCGCCGCTCCAGCTCACCCCTCGTCCACGCGGCGCCCAGGGTGTAGGGCACCAGCCAGCCGGCCACCACGTTCACCCAGCCGAGCCAGGCCGGCCCGCCGAGTCCGAAGCGCACCAGGTCCACATGGAGGACGACGGCGAGCGGCCACAGCGGGTTGAGCCGGGTCAGCAGCGGGGTCGCCGCCGTCAGCCCGGCGAAGACCACAAGGAACCACAGGGGTGACAGCGCCAGCTTGACCAGCGTGTGCACGGTGGTCAGCTCGGCGCCGGTCACCACCAGGAGCGCCGCCGCCACCGCCCAGAGCACCAGCAGGGCCGCCACCGGCCGGAACAGCCGCCCGAGCCGGTCCGCCAGCCACCGCCGGTAGGGAACGCCACGCCGCCGTGCCGCCGCCAGACCGCGGGTCGCGGAGTGCCCGCCGACCAGGAAGAACACCGCCAGGGTCTGGAAGAGCCAGGAGACCGGCGCCAGCCACGGCATCGACCGCAACGGGCTCGCGGTGTGCAGGCTGCCGCCGTCGGCGACCAGTGCGGTCACCATCCAGTGCCCGAGCACTACACCGAGGATGGCGACGGCCCGCAGCGCGTCCACGGCCCGGTCCCGGCCGGCCGGGGTGGCGGCAGCGATCCGGGCGGCGATCCTGCCGGCTCTCGTCCGCGTCGACTGCTCACGCACCGGACACCTCCGCCTGCTCGCCGAGCACGATCCGGGCGAGGTTCGCCAGGGACACCGAACCCGGCCGGAAGTAGTCGCTGTGCCCGCCGTCGCCGGCCGCGAAGACGCGGGCACCGAACGCCGGGTCCACCGGGTCCGTACCGAAGCCGACGGTCGTCCCGAACAGATCCGCCCGCACGTGCGGCACCTCGGCCACCCAGTCGTCGCCGCCGCGCGCCGCCCACACCCGGGCGGTGGTGTGCAGCGCGGCCACGTCGTCGGCGCCCGTGCCCGGGCTGCCGACCAGGGCGATGTCGTCCACGGCCAGCCGGTCCGCCGCACGACCGCACACCACCGAGCCGTAGGAGTGACACAGAAGGGTGACGTGGGCCGAGGGGCCCGCGATGACGTGCAGTTGCCGTACGAAGTCCCGCAGTGCCGGGGCGGCTTGGTCCGCCCTGTCCGGGGTGAGGACCGTCGTACTGACCGTGCCCGGGGTGTCGTAACCGAGCCACGCCACCACGGCGGTGGCCGTCCCCGGTGGTGCCTCTCTGCCGAGGCGGGCCGCGAGCGCGGTCGCCGTCGCGCGGAAGCGGGCGTAGGTGCCGAGGGACGTGTCCGAACCGGGCACGAGAACGGCTATCCGGTCGGCGCGGGCCAGGTCGCCGAGCACCTCTATGGCGCGGCCCGCTCCCCGGCCGTCGAAGGCGAGCAGCCGGCGATCCGCGAGGGCCCGTTCCGCCCGCGCCCGTGCCGTGTCGCCGTACGCCGCGGCCAGCCGGGCCGCCTCCAGGGCGTTGGCCCGGTTCGCGGCGTACGCCCGCGGCAGCGTGGCCCGGGTCACGGGCGGGAGCTGCGCCGGGGCCGGGGCGGGGATCTGTGGCCGGGCCGCGGCGGAGAGGGGCAGCACGACCGCGGTGGTGATCAGTGCGGCCAGCAGCGCGCGGAGCAGTCGCCGTCCTCGCCGTCGCGCCGGGTTCTGCCGCGCGCCGTACTCCCCCGTGTCCACCGATCGCCTCCCCGCCGTGCGGCCCGTCCACCGGGCCTGCCTGACAAGGAAGTTACGGAGCGCGGCGCCTCACCCGCGTCACTCCGGGGAGCTCATCTGCGCCGTAGCTCTCAGGTACTACGGGTACGACGGGGCTCCGCCCTGACGTGCTCGGCGAAGGCGGTGAACGCGGGGGCTCACCACGACCTCACCACGCCAGCTGGGCGATCTCCTCCGCGACCACCGCGCACGCGTCCGCCGCCGGGTCGATCAGGGGGAAGTGACCCACGTCCTCCAGCAGCGTCAGGCCGACCACCTCCCCCGCCTTCGCCGCCGCATCGGCGTACGACTCGGCGACGGCCTGCGGGACGTCGAGGTCGGCGCGGCCCTGGACGAGCGTGGTCGCGATGCCGGTGGGCAGCAGCAGGGCCGGGTCCGCGTACGGCCGGCGTTCTGCGAACGACCCGCCACCGCCCAGCAGTTGACGGGCCGCGTTTCCGCAGACATCGAGCGTCTCCGCGACCGTGAAGTCCGCGATCGGGGCGAGGGCGACCACACCGCGCAACGGCACCGGGCGGTCGGTGCGCCAGGGCGCGTCGGCGGGCAGGACGTGCCGGGCCGCCGCCCACAGGGCGAGGTGACCGCCGGCGGAGTGGCCGGTGACGACCGTGCGGCGCGCGTCGGCCTGCGGCAGCGCCTCGCGGACCAGGCCCGGCAGCGCGTCCAGCGCGGCGGCGACGTCGTCGAACGTCTCCGGCCAACGGCCCGCGACGGCGTCACCCTCCGTGGCGCTCCCCCGCCGGTACTCCACGCTGGCCACAGCGAACCCGCGCCGCGCCAGGAAGTCCGCGAACGGGCTGATGTGCCGCCGGTCGTACGGCGCCCGCCAGGCACCACCGTGCAGGACGGCGATCAGAGGAGCGGCCGCGGTCGGGCCGGCCTGGACGCGTGGGGCGTAGAAGTCGATCACCTGGTCGGGGTGGTCGCCGTAGGCGGCGGTGGCGTCGGGGTCGACGGGCGGATGCGAGAAGGCCGACTCCTCCTCGGCGGCGGCCCGGGCTGCGGCGACGTCGTCCGGCATGCTCCAACCTCTCAGCGATGAAACCTATTTGGCGACCGGATGAGACGGACCAGGAGGAAAAAATCGGCCGTTGGCCGGGACGGTATCAGGCCGATGACGTGCACGGACACGTGGATGTCACGCTCGGTGAGCGTTAAACGGTTCTGCTGTTTCGTTACGCTGACGGGGTAACCCGTCCGTGCACCAAGGAGGCCGTTATGTCCGCCGAACCCGGCACCGTACGTCCCGGCGGGCGCACCGCACGTGTCCGCGCGGCCGTGCTGCGGGCGGCCGGGGACGCGCTCGTGGAGCACGGCTTCGACCGGCTCGACCTCGCGGACGTCGCGCGGCGGGCGGAGGTCGGCAAGACGACCGTCTACCGGCGGTGGGGGTCGGCGACGGGCCTGGTCGCCGATCTGCTCGCGGACATGGCCGAGCAGTCGCTGCCGCGGGAGGAGACCGGAGCGGTACTCGGCGATCTGCGGGCGCACGCGTCCCTGGTGCAGCGCACCCTGGCGGACCCCCGGCAGGGAGCCCTCTTCCGGGCGGTGATCGCGGCGGCGGCCTGCGACGCGCGCACGGCGGAGGCACTGCGGCGGTTCTGCGAGGTACGGGCGGCGGAGTGGGCTCCGTGTATGGAACAGGCCGCGGAGCGAGGGGAGTTGCCGCGCGGGACGGATGCGGGAGCGGTCGTACGGGCGGTGTCGGCGCCCCTCTGCTACGAGCTGCTGACGACGGGGACGGCCCCCGGCCCCGCCGCCGCGCAGCGGGCGGCCCGGGCGGCGTACGAGGCGGCGAAGGCGGGGGTGTACGCCGACGGAGACGAGGGTGTACTGCGCTGAAGGCAAAGGGTTACTGTCGGGGGGCTCGTGAGCCGGGAGGGGAGCCCGGCTCCGGCTTCCGGTCCTGGGGAGGGGCCCTCATCTTGCGCAGCATTCTCAAGCGCCGCCGTGGCCGTGCCGCGGCGGCTGCCGCGGTGACCGCGGCGGCACTCATCGGCGTCATACCGCTGGGCGGGGCCGCGATGGCCGCCCCGTCCCCTGCCGAGGTGGTCCTTCCGGCCGAGTACAGGGCGGATCCGTACACCAGACTGCCCATCGCGGGCCTGACCGGCTTCCTGCGGTACGCCGGGGGGTACACCTGGATCTCCTACGCCGACGGCACGCGCACCCCGCTCGACTCGAACACGGGGGTGCCCTACGCCACCGGCTCGGATGTGATCGCCTGGGGCGATGGGTACACGCTCAGGCTGTACGACCCCACGCGTGGCACGACACAGGTGATCGACATCCCGAACGGGCTCGCGTTCAAGGGCACCTTGGGCACGTCGGCCATCACCACGGAGCGGAGCAATCCTGACCGCTGGCACCTGCTGACGCGTGGAGAGGACGGGGTCACCGACAAGGCGTTGGCCCTGCCGCCGGGCGCGACCAACGTCTCCACGCCCTCCTTCAAGGTCCCCAGCCCGTACGGCTTCCTCCTCAGGTACACCCTCAACGGTGTCTCTCACCTCACCTGGGTGGACAGCACGTTCACCGCCAAGCCGGCGAACGTGAACGCGTACGGGACGTCGGACGACACGGTTGTGGCGGGCACGTACCTGTTCCGCCGCTACCCGAACGAGAACCGTCTGCGCATATGGGACGTGACCGGTGACTTCTCCGCCCCGGTCCACGAGATGGACTGGGCCGGGGGCACCCCCGTGGCGCTCGTCGGCGATCAGGTCCTGGCCCGGGTCACCGCCGAGAGCGGCGGCGATCGCCTCGTGGCCCGCCCGCTCGCCGGAGGGGCGGACGTGCCGGTACTCGACCGGGTCGTCAACGACACCCCTGTCTCACCGGACGGACGCGTGATCGCGGTCCGCGCCGAAGGCATCGAACGCACCGTCCACGCGATACAGGCAGGGCTCGACGGCGCCCCGCCGGCCGTCACTAAGATCACCGACATCCCGCCCACCCGTACCCGCCTGGAGACGACGACGCTGGCCCAGGGGGTTCTCCAGACGTACGGGACGGGGCCCGGCAACACGGGGCTTCTCACCTCGACCGAGCTGGCCACGGCAGGTGACCCGACGGCCGGGGCCAGGAAGGAACTCGACAACCACCTCTGCGGCAGTTTCGACTGCACGTCGATCGTTCCCACCGGTGACGGCCGCTCGGTCCTCCTGCGATCAAGTTCCAACGGGCTGATCCACGTGCTCGAGGCGGGACAGGGCCTGCCCGGCACGAGCGTCGCGGAAGTCGACCCGTCGGACCACGTGCTGCGGGCTTCCGGCCGTTACATCGCATACCGGCTCCCGGACCAGCGGGCAGAAGTCCGCGATCTCGACACCCACCAAGTGGTGCTGGACCAGCCGCACCCGGACCCGTCCAACCCGCAGATCGCCCTCACGGGCGACACGCTGTGGGAGACGGCCGGCACCCCCGGCAGCGTCAGGGCCGTCGACGTCCGCTCCGGCGCCACCCGCCAATCGCTCGAGGTCGCGGACTGCGACCTGACCGACCTCCAGGTCAACGGTTCCCTCCTCTACTGGAAGTGCGACGCCAAGGCCGGTGTCCGCGACCTCGTCTCCGGCGCGAACATCGCCGTCTCCGCCCACGACACGGCCCTGCTCGGTGACGGCTACCTCGCCCACCAGCAGGACGGCGTCCTGTCCGTCACCCCGCTGCGCGGCGCCGGGACGACTCGGGTGGTCGGCAATCCCTCCAAAGCCGGCATCAACTTCACCGTGGACCGCTTCGGCGGCCCCCTCGCCTACGCCGACGACCAGGACCGCGTCCACGTCGTCCGCAGCGGCGTCCCCGCCTCCGACCTCACCACCCTCGACTCGGACACCCCGGAGACCCTCGACCTCGACACCACCACCGCCTCCTGGACCGGACGCTGGTGGCTGTCCAAGCCCGCCGTGTCCTGGACGCTGACCGTCAAGGACCGCGCCGGCAACACGGTGCGGACCCAGGGAGCCGGTGAAACGCGGGGCCTGGTGAAGGCAGCCTGGGTCGGCAAGGACGACAACGGCGCCGCGCTCGCCGACGGCCGCTACACCTACGACCTGACCGCACTCCCCGCGGACGGCACCGGCCCGCAACTGCACCGCACCGGTGAGGTGTTCCTGACGCACGGCCGGCTCGGCACGTACGAACCGGTGTCCCCGGCCCGCATCCTCGACACCCGCAGCGGCCTGGGCGCACCCAAGGCCAAGGTCGGCCCCGGTGGCACCGTGACGCTTCAGGTCACCGGCCGTGGCGGGGTACCGGCGACCGGCGTCACCGCGATCACCATGAACGTGACCGCGACCAACCCGAACGCCTCCACCTACGTGTCCGTCTACCCGTACGGCACGCCCCGCTCGGCCGCGTCCAGCCTCAACGCGGCGGCGGGACGGACGGTGCCGAACCTGGTCACCGTGCCGGTCAAGGACGGCAAGGTCACCCTCTACAACCACGCCGGGACCACCGACCTCCTCGCCGACGTCGCCGGGTACCACACGCTCAGCGGCGAGGGCGACCGCTTCCGGTCGGTGACTCCGGGCCGCGTCCTGGACACCCGCAGCGGACTCGGCGCCCCCAAGGCCGAGATCGGCTCGGCACAGACGGTGACCTTGCAGGTCGCGGGCCGTGGCGGCGTACCGGCGACCGGCGTCACCGCGATCACCATGAACGTGACCGCGACCAACCCGACCGCCTCCACCTACGTGTCCGTCTACCCGTACGGCACGCCGCGTTCGGCCGCGTCCAACCTGAACATGGTCGCGGGCCAGACGGTGGCCAACCTGGTGACCGTCCCGGTCAAGGACGGCAAGGTCACCCTCTACAACCACGCCGGCACCACCGACCTCCTCGCGGACGTCGCCGGGTACTTCACCAGTGGGGCGGGTGACCGGTTCCGCTCGGTGACTCCGGCCCGCCTCCTGGACACCCGCAGCGGACTCGGCGCCCCCAAGGCCAAGATCGGCTCGGCACAGACGGTGACCTTGCAGGTCACGGGCCGAGGCGGCGTACCGGCGACCGGCGTCACCGCGATCACCATGAACGTGACGGCCACCAACCCCACGAGCGTCGGCTACGTCTCGGTCTGCCCGTACGGGACGCCACGCCCGGCCACGTCCAACCTCAACGTGGTCAACGGCCAGACCGTCGCGAACCAGGTCGTCGTACCGGTCAAGGACGGCAAGGTGACGCTGTACAACCACAGCGGAACGATCGACCTTCTGGCGGACGTGGCCGGGTACTACACGTCGTAGCCCGGCGTTGAGGAGTCCCCCCGCCGCGCGCCACGGCGTTGCCGCAGTCGCGCGCGGCGGGAAGGGGCCGGGGTGGGGGGTGTCCGCCCGCAGCGGCCGGCACCGGCACAGGGCGCCCCTCGTCGGAAACGGGCGGCCGGACCGAGGACGGACACCCCCCACCCCGGCCCCGAC